>NZ_DGWR01000014.1:0-193581 GCF_002395285.1 Mitsuokella sp. UBA4253
TTATTGATGAGGAGCACAAGACCACGCAGAATCTTCTGAAGACAAAGGCTTTCACTGTAGCACTTGCCGATAAGGAGCACATGGATGTTGCTGACTTCTTTGGAATTGCTACAGGCAATAAAATGAACGATAAGTTTGAACGCACCGGTTATACAGCAGTAAAGAGCGAATTCGTTAATGCACCCATCATCGATGAATTCCCCGTTGTCATGGAATGTGAACTGGCAGAGGTGAGCGAAACCGAGAGCTTCTACTGTATCGTTGGAAAGATCATCAATACGGCTGCCGAGGAAAGAGTGTTATCTGAGAACGGAAAAGTTGATCCGTCTAAGCTACAGGCACTGATTTTTGACCAATTCCAGCACGGCTATTATGTTTCCGGAGAACAGGTCGGAAAGGCGTGGAATGCCGGAGCGAGCTTAATGAAAAAATAAGCAAAACTAAATGTCGGGTGCGCTATCATCAGTAAAGATGTTAACACACCCGTATTCTATTTCACTCTGATCTTCCAGCCGGTCAGGATGAGGTTGACGTTTTTTTGATAAGTGTCGGGTTGAGCTTCTGGATTGCGGAAACCGTGGTGCCGTACTTCCTTGCAATCCCGGAGAGGGTATCACCGCTTTTTACGGTGTAGTAGACCGGAGCGGATTCCTGTTTTTTCGCCAGAGCATTGACCTTTGCCTGTACGGCAGAATAGTCATATCCGGCAGCGGTGAGGCGTTCTTTGCGGTCAGTTCCGTTTCCCCATTTGCCGTCCAGCACTTCCTGCGCCAGTTCATCCACGGTCTCGACCACCGTTACTGGGGTCGGATAAAGAGCCATCACTGCGCCGATATCTTTTAACAGGCGAATTGTCAAGCTAAGTGCAACACCTTTGAGAAATAGAACTCATATGGTGTTTTGTAGCCAAGGCACTTCCTAGGGCGCAGGTTCAACTCATGGTACTTCCGTTGGATGTAATCCTTTGGCGTATCCGTGATGTCCTTGCCTTTCGGGAAGAACTCCCGTAAAAGGCCATTGGTGTTTTCATTGGTCCCGCGCTCCCATGGATGGTGTGGAGGTTGACGGCAGCGGCGGTTTTGTTTATGGCTTTTCCACCAAGCAAGTACCGGCTCTTCCGGTACACCAGCGTGACGAGGCATGCCTTTTCTTGCTTGCCCACCACGGCATCCGCTTCCCAGTGGCCACGGACGGAACGGTTCGCTGCACTGGCAGGACGATCTTCGATGGGGTGCGATATGACGAACTTGCCACGATGTTCTTCGTTGCCTTTTTTGTGACGCCATTTCCTTGCTGCGCTTCAGCAGATGGGCAATCTCCGTGATGGATTTGCCCTCAGCAAGAAAAAAGAGTATCTTTTCTCGCTCAAATGGTGTAAGATGTGCGTAGTGGCACAGAGGCTCTCCTTTTGTTATAGGTAGTTCTTTTCAAACACCATTATAGCAAAGAAGTCTATGTGTCGTTTTAATTTGGTTGTCTAGGAGCTGTTGCACTTAGATTGTAAATCCATCGACAATAAACTTACTCTGTTAGGTTATTCGTGTGTTGAGGAAGAAGGCGGAAGTCATGAAGAGGATACTCTGGGACATGGAAGAGGCAGCGGTGCTTTTGGATGGGCTGCTTCAAGTACAGTTTGGTAAAATCTCGCGTACTGATGCAATTGCGTCTGTCTCAGAAGAATTGCGTGCCCGCGCAGCAAGACATCATTATGATATCGATGAGAAGTTTCGCAATGAGAATGGCATAAGTTTGCAGATGGCACATCTTGAATACGGTCTGACAGATGGAGAGACCGGCTGGGAACCTGCGTATCGATGGCAGGAACAAATCCTCGATATCTACTATAATGAACCAGAAATTTATAAAAAATTACTAAATAGAGCAAGAAAATAAAGGAAAAAAGCCTTTTGTGTCGTATCTTATAATATTTAAAAAGAAAACGGCGCAGAAGGCTTTTGTGCTGCTTAGACATAGGGGGAATAGAGATATAGTAAAAATATAAAATTAACGACATAAAATACATAGATGATTATATTAAAATATATTATAATTATCTGTAGAGAAGGGGGAGTCCACATGTTTGCAAAAGATGTTCTTCGCATCTTGCAGGTTTCTAGGCCGACACTCACGAAGTACGTCAAGACAGGGATTATCCGTGTCCATGTCATGCCGAACGGCCACTATGACTACAACGAGGAAGATGTCTACAAGTTCCTCAACAAGGACGTGAAGCGCAAGACCTACATCTATGCCCGTGTCTCTACGCCAAAGCAGAAACCTGACCTCAAGAACCAGATCCAGCTGCTCAAGCAGTTCTGCTTTGCAAATGGCTACACCATCAATGGCGTATTCTCAGACATCGCCAGCGGTATCAGCTTCGAGAAGAGAAAGGGATTCTTCGACCTGCTGGACGATGTCCTTGCAGGGCGTGTCGAGCGCGTGGTCGTGACGTACAAGGACAGATTGTCGCGCGTCGGCTACGACTTGCTCTACTACCTGTTCCAGAAGTACAATTGTGAGATTGTCGTGATGAGCGAGGTTGGCTCCGAAACGATTGACTCGCAGGAAATCTTTGAAGAAATCGTGAGCCTCTTGCATTGCTACTCTATGAAGTTGTATTCCAATCGCAAAAGACTGCGGAAGATCAAGGAGGCGATAGCGGATGATGAAACGAGTGGAACACCACCGGCTTAAACCCTCGTCACCGTTCTACGCCATGCTGCGCGAATTCTGCCATCGTTCTAAGAATCTCTACAATCATGGGAATTTCCTGATCCGCCAGGCGTTCCTCGAAGATGGCAAATGGCTGCGCTATGGCGAAGTCGACCGCTTGTTGAAGGCTGATACAGAGTACCCCGACTATCGGGAGATGCCGACTGCGCAGACGGCGCAGCAGACACTTCGCATTTTAGATAAGAACTGGACATCGTTCTTCGCGGCCATCAAGGACTGGAAGGCCCATCCCGAGAAGTACAAGGGACGGCCAAAACTGCCGAAGTACAAGCCGAAGGACGGCTATTTCCCGCTGGTCCTGACGAACCAGAATTGCAAGCTCAAGGACGGAATCATCCGTTTTCCCAGGACTTTCCAAGGGTTCACGGTAAAGGCCGCCTTTGTCGGTCAGCCTGATGCTGTCTTCAAACAGGCACGCATCATCCCGCATGGCGGAGAGATTTGCATAGAACTCGTCTATGAGATTCCCGAGGTCGAAGAGAAAGCGGACAATGGAAAATATGCCGCTATCGACATCGGCATCGACAATCTCGCGGCGCTGGCATGGAATACAGGCAAACGCCCTGTCCTTTTCAAGGGGACGCCTCTCAAGTCGGTCAACCAGTACTACAACAAGCAGATGGCCAAGCGCAGGAGCATCTGTGAGCGGATGAATGGACGCCATTCATCGAAGCGAATCGCGCGGCTCACAGCGAAGCGGAACCGCAAGGTCGAGGATTACCTGCACAAAGCGAGTCGCAAGGTCATCGACTTGTGCGCGGGGCAGGATGTATCGGTACTGATCATCGGCAAGAATAAGGGCTGGAAACAGGAAGTGAATCTTGGGCGCAAAGTCAACCAGAGCTTCATACAGCTGCCTTTCGCCCGCTTTATCCAGATGCTCCAGTACAAGGCCGAATCAATCGGCATGAAGGTCGTGCTGACGGAAGAAAGCTATACGAGCGGCACCTCATTCTTGGATGGCGAGGCTCCGACCAAAGATTGCTATGACAAATCGCGCCGTGTTCATCGCGGCCTGTTCCAGGCGAGCAATGGCCGGAAAATCAATGCCGATGTCAACGGTGCCTACCAGATCATGAGAAAAGTATTCCCGAATGTGAACGCAGACGGGATAGAGGGCGTAGCGTTACGCCCAGCTGTAGTAACTCTTTCGATGAGCGCTCGCCGCGGCTCCGGCTGTGCCTGATGCGAGAAAGAGTGAACAGCGCAATTTATTAAAAATACGAATATCATTATTTGGTATTTATAATAAATATAACGTCGATAAACCTGTAGATACAAAAAAAGGCCAGCCGAATCATTTAGATTCCTGCTGACCTCTGACTTCTGAATGGTGGAGACAAGGAGGATCGAACTCCTGACCTCTTGCATGCCATGCAAGCGCTCTCCCAGCTGAGCTATGCCCCCGTCTTCGCGTTACCGCTAACGACAGATATTATTATAATAGACGCTGCATGTATCTGTCAAGCATTTTTTTGCAGATTTTTGCAGCCCTTGCCGAAACTTTTTTCTCAGTGATGTTTCTGGTACAATGGAGTCAATGCTACATACAGGATAATCAGGAGGAGTTCATATGGCCATCAAGATCACTGGGTTCTATCAGCTGCCGCATCAGACGATGCCGGAGCTCGTCGACTTCAATGAGGTGTTCGACACTTCGTTCATGCGCAAGTACACGCGCTTCCGGACTTTCGAGAAATTCTTGCAGGGCAGCCGCTTCAAGATCGAGAACCAGAGAGACTTTGAGGCGCTGCCGGAGGAGAAGATGGACGCATGGGTCCGCAAGGCCACGAAATTCTCATCGTGGCAGGAGATGCTCGACACAGCGACGGACAAGTACGTTATGCACAAGAATATGTGAGGCACAGCGCCGGCAAGAGGATAGAGAATCAATCATAGAGCAGGAGGGATTCATGTGCGCTTTATTCACACGGCTGACTGGCATCTCGGGCGGTATTTCCATGGGATGCACCTGACGGCGGATCAGCGGGAGATCATCATGGGGCAGCTGGTGCCGCTCGTGCAGGAGGAAAAGGTGGATGCTGTCGTCATTGCGGGGGATATCTACGACCGCGGCGTGCCGCCTGTCGAGGCGGTCGACCTCTTTGACGAATTCCTCATGAAGATGGCAGAGATGCACATCAAGGTCTTCTACATCGCTGGCAATCACGACAGTGAGTCGCGTCTGAACTTCGGCAGCCAGCTCATGCGGGCATCGGGGATCTTTGCGCGCGGGCGCCTGGATGACGAGATGGCTCCGGTTGTCGTTGAAGATGACTTCGGCCCGGTTGCCGTTTACCTCTATCCGTATATGGAGCCAGCTTCGGTGCGAGCGGCTCTTGGCGTGGAGAAAGCCCTGGACTTTGAGCAGGCACATGAGCTAGTGATTGAAAGGAGCCTGGCGAAGCGGGCGGGGAATATGCGCTCGATCGCTGTGGCACACGCCTTCCTGGCGGGCGGCCTGAGCTCGGATTCGGAGCGCCCGCTCGCTGTCGGCGGCTCGTCAAATGTGCGTCCTAGTATCTTCCGGCCATTCTGCTACACGGCGCTCGGCCACCTGCACAATCCGCAGCGGGCCGGGGCCGACCACATCCGCTACAGCGGCTCGCTCATGAAGTACTCGTTTGATGAAGCCGAGCAGAAAAAGGGCTGTATCCTCGTGGACCTCGATGGCACGGGCCAGGCAACACAGCAGTTCGTGCCGCTCGTGCCGCCGCACGACGTCCGGCGCGTGCGCGGTCTCTTCGCGGACATCGAGGGTGACCGCGCGGCGTATCCGCAGTCGGACGATTACATCGAGGTTGAGCTCTTGGACCGCGGCATCATCCTCGATGTGTTCAACAAGCTCAAGGCCATTTACCCGAACCTCATGCACGTGCTCTACCCGAACTTGCAGCGCGAGGGTACGATGCGCGAGCAGGAGGGGCAGGCCGTGCTGAAGCTCACGGAGGAGACGCTGTTCTCCCAGTATTACGAGGATATGACGGGAGAGCCGCTCGCAGAAGAGCAGCAGGCCATCATCCACGGCTGTCTGCAGGAGATTTACCGGGAAGAGAGGGATGAAAAATGAAGCCAGAAGTCCTGACCATCTGTGCCTTCGGGCCGTACCAGAAGAAAGTCTGCCTCGACTTCTCCGTTCTTTCTGAGCAGCCGTTCTTCCTGATCCACGGAGCGACGGGCGCGGGCAAGACGAGCATCTTTGATGCCATCTGCTATGCGCTCTACGGTGAGGCAGCGACGGAGGCGCGGACGCCTCGCATGCTGCGCAACCGCGAAGCGGGGCCGGAGGATGACACCTACGTCGACCTGACATTCTGCGTGCGTGACACGCACTGGCACATCCGCCGCAATCCAGAGTACATGCGCAAGGCCAAGCGCGGCAAGGGACTGGCGCGGCAGGCGCCGGAGGTCCTTTTAGAGCGCCTGGAGAATGGACGCGCGGCGGAGTCGTGGACGCGCGATGGCGAGGTGCAGGCGCGCATCGTGTGCCTGCTCGGCTTCCAGTGCAAGCAGTTCCGCCAGGTCGTCCTGTTGCCGCAGGGTGAGTTCCGCCGCTTCCTCATGGCCGACACGAGCGCGCGCAAGGAGATCATGAAGGTCCTGTTCAACACGGAGATCTACCAGAAGCTCGAAGACAAGCTCAAGGCGAAGGCGGCGGAAGTCAGCAAGTCATACGAAGGCATCGCCGAGAAGCAGAGATTGTACCTCGCCGAGGCTGATGCCAAGGATGAGGCCGAGTTCACGGCCTTGCTCAAAGAACGAGAGCAGCAGGCGTCAATTCTTGCCGACCGGACGGCGGCTCTGCAGTCCCGCAAGGAGGCGAGCGAGAAAGAGCGCGATGCGGCGCGCGAGACGATGGCGAAGTTCATGCAGGCCGACAGGGCGGCAGATGAGCTCAAGAGATGGGAGGATACTGTGCCAAAGGATGCGGAGGCGAAGGCTTTGCTCGACAGGGCGGACCGCGCCGCGGCGCTTTTAGACCTCGCCAAGCAGCTGCAGGCGGCCAGACAGGATGCTGCAACGCGCGGGCAGGACCTCGAAGCGCTCAGGCAGCAGGGGATGAAGCTCGCAGCTTCACGCAGCAGGGCGAAGGAACGCTTTGAGACGGTCCAGCAACAGAAACCGGCCCATGATGCCGAGCGCGAAACGCTCATCGTATTGCAGGGATTGCTGGAGGTCGCCAAGGAGCTCGAAGAAGCGAAGAGAGACGCTGCCGCCAAACAGGCCGCGGGCGAAAAGGGAAAGCAGGAAGCCGCCGCGGCCAAGCAGAGGCTCGCGGAGATGGAGCAGCAGCTCAAGGCGCAGGAGCAGCAGGCTGAAGCCTTGCAGAAAGAGGCGCTGGCCATCGACTCGCTGAAGCTCAGGGAGCAGAATCTCCTGGCCGAGCAGGAAAAAGCCGCCGCCGCCGCAACGAGCAAATCACTCGTCCGGGAAGCCGCGGCCAGCCATGGACAGGCAGCGAGAGCGGCTGAGACAGCAGAGAAATCCTGGCAGGCAGCCCGCGCTGAGCTCGCGCACTTGCGCGAACTGGCCAGGGAGGCGCGTGCCGTGCTGCTGGCCGAGAACCTCGAGGAGGGCGAGCCCTGCCCAGTCTGCGGCGCGACGCACCATCCAGATCTTGCAAAATCCGTGACTGAAGTTGTCACGGATGGGATGCTCGAGGAGAAGGAAAGAGACGTCAGCATACTGGAGCAGCAGTATCAGGCTGCTGCGGCCAAAGCGCAGGAGAAGGCCGGCCAGCTCGCCGCTGCCGAGGCCAAGGCAGAAGCCTTGGTGAAGCAGCTCGATGGGGAAGACCCAGCCGGGCTGGCTGAAGAACTGGCCAAGGTCCGAGCCGCCCTGCGGGATGCGCAAGAGGCCGCTCGGATGCATGACAGCCTGTTGAAGTCAATCGAGCGTGGGCAGCAGAGCGAGGCCCTGCTGAAGGAAAAGAGCGCTGGACTCGAGCGGAAGGCTGCCGACAGCGCTGCCGCGGCCGCGGCTGCCGCAGCGCTCGTGCAAGATAAGCAGGAGCAGCTTGCGGGCAGGGAACTGCCAGCAGAGCCTCAGGCGCTCATGCGTCAGTACCAGCAGCGCGAGAAGGCATGGCAGACCGCAGAAGAGGCGGCTGCGGCGGCTGAACGGGACTATCACGACCTCGACACGCGCTACCATGCGGCGCAGTCGGCGTGGAAGACGAAGCGCGAAGAACTCCTGCGCAGTCAGGCGCAGGCCGCAGACCTGCAGCAGGGCTTTGCTGAGCGCCTGGCGCAGGCGGGCTTTGCGGATGAGGCGGCTTATGAGGAGGCACTGCAGGGCAGCTGGCGCGATGCCCGCTACCGCGACGAGGTGCGCCAGGAACTCCTTGCGCACGAGCAGGCCTTGCACACGGCGCAGACGAATTTTTCTGCCTGCCAGAAGACGATCGAGAACTTGAAGAAGCCGGACCTCGCGGCGGCTGAAGATGATGCGCGTGCGTCGCAGCAGGCCTGGCAGAGGGCTCTGCGCGAGTCGTCTGCGGCTGAGACAGTGCTGCGCTCGTGGCAGAAGCGTAAGAAGGAACTCGCTGCCCTGCGCGAGCAGAGCGGCGCGCTCACAGAGGCATACGCGCGCATCACGGGCCTTTCGGAGCTCGCGGGCGGCAAGACGGGCAGCCGCGTCTCCTTCCAGACGTACGTGCTGCACTCTCTCTTGGACGATGTCATGGAGATGGCCAACCAGCGCCTGCTCATCATGAGCCGCGGCCAGTATGAGCTGCACGCCGGGCAGCGCCAGAGGGCCAATCAGCAGGGCGGCCTCGATATGGAGATCTTCGACCATTATTCTGGGTATGCGCGCCCCCTGGCGACGCTGTCGGGCGGTGAGTCGTTCCTCGCGTCACTTTCGCTGGCGCTCGGCCTCGCTGATGTCGTGCAGGCTTGTGCGGGTGGTGTGCGGCTCGACACGATGTTCATCGATGAGGGCTTCGGCACGCTCGACAGCGAGACGCTCGACGTCGCGCTCAAGGCCCTGTTTGAATTGCAGAAGAGCGGCCGGCTCATCGGCATCATCTCGCATGTCGAGGAGCTCCGGAGCCGCATCCCGGCAAGGCTCGAGGTCACGAAGACGAAGAGCGGCGGCAGCACGGCTCACTTTGAGCTCGGTACGGCAGAAAGTTGAGGACGATATGACAGCAACACTCGATTTCATCATAGGCAGAGCGGGGACAGGCAAGACGCATGCCTGCCTTGATGCCATGCGGCAGCGCATGGCAGAAGCACCGATGGGCCCCGCGCTCATCCTGCTCCTGCCGGAACACATGACGTTCAAGGTGGAGCGCGAGCTCGCCGCGAGCATCCCGAAGGGCAGCGGCTTCTTGCGCAGCTACGTCTTCGGCTTCCGCCGCTTCGCGCGCCACGTGCTCTTGGAGACGGGCCATATGAAGGTGCCGCGCATCAGCGACGTCGGACGCCGCCTGCTCCTGCGCAAGATCCTCGTGAAGCATCAGAAGGAGAAGGACCTCGATGTCTTTGCGCGTGCTGTGCGCCAGCGCGGCTTCACGGAGAGCCTCTCGGACGCCATCCAGGAGTTCAAGAGCTACCGCCTGACGACGGATGTGCTGCGCGAAGCTGCCGAAGAGCTCGCCAAGGGCAACGAGCGCCTTGCGGGCAAGCTGCGGGAGATGGCGCTCTTGACGGATGAATTCGCGGCGGAGATGCAGGGCAAGGCCAACGATGCCGAGGACATGATGAACCAGCTCGCTGAGGCCATCCTCGAAGCGCCGCTGCTCAACGGGGCAGAGGTCTGGCTCGACGGCTTCATCTTCTTCAATCCGCAGGAGATGGCTGTGCTGCGCGCCCTGCTCATGACGGCGGCGAAGGTTCATATCGCCCTGCCGATGGCAGGCATAGCAGAAGGAGAGGAGCGCGTGCGTCTCGACCTGCCCGAGAATCTGCAGGAGACGGCGCTCTTCAATCGGCCGTACCGGACGTTGCAGGCCATCCGCTGCATGGCACGCGAAGAACTCGGCTATCGCGGTGCAATTCCCATCCACCTGCTCGCGGAGCAGCATCGCTTCGCGCCGGCAAGTATCCTGCGCGGGATGGAGCAGGATCTCTTCCGTTATGGCGGCTCGGCCCGGCCAGAGGATGAGGGCATGCAGCTCGTCGAGGCGGCCAACAGGAGGCTCGAGGTCGAGAGTGCGGCTGCGGACATCCTGCGCCTCGTGTGCGACGAGGGCTGGCATTACCGCGAGCTCGGCATCCTCGTGCGCGATAGCGAAGCATACGGCGACCTCGTGCGCCTCGTCTTCGAGGATTACGGCATCCCGTTCTTCGAGGACTCGAAGCGGCCGAGCATCCACCATCCGCTCGCGGAGCTCATGCGCTCGGCCATCGAGGTCGTCTCGCGTGACTGGCGCTATGAGACGGTCTTCCGCTGCCTGCGCACGGGCTTTTTCCCGCCGGTGCGCGAGGACATCGACAGGCTCGAGAACTATGTGCTCGAGTTCGGCATCCGCGGCCGCAAGCGCTGGCAGCAGGAAAAGCCGTGGGACTGGCACCGCCGCTACAGCTTAGAGGACGGCGAGCAGGTCGACGAGGACACAGCTTCGACGCTGGCGCTCATCGACTCCCTGCGCCGCCAGTCTGTCGAGGCGTTGACTGAGCTGGAGCGCGACCTGCGCGCGGCCGATGACGTCCGCGGCTATACGAAGGCGCTCTACGACTTCCTCGTGCGCCTCGAGGTGCCCGTGCGCTTGCAGGAGTGGGCGGAGATCGCTGAGCGCGAGGGACGCCTGGCCGATGCAGCCGAGCACCGCCAGCTCTGGGACGATAGCATGGCGCTCTTTGACCAGCTCGTTGAAGTCAGCGGTGCGGAGAAGATGACGCTATCAGACTATGAGGCTGTCCTGAGCGACGGCCTCGATGCCCTGCAGATCTCCCTGATCCCGCCGGGACTCGACTATGTGACGCTGGCCTCATTTGACCAGAACAGCCTCGATAACATGCGCGGCCTCTACATCCTCGGCGCCGATGCCGCGACGATGCCGCGCCGCGTGCGCGAGCAGGGCATCTTCTCCGATGCCGACCGCCTGCACATCGCGGAGACGCTGGCTGCCTGCCAGAAAGAGGGCGAAGAGGAGCACACGATCTCGCGCGGCGGCCACGAGAAGAGCTTCGGCGAGAAGTTCTTGCTCTACCGCGGCTTTACAGAGGCGCGCGAGTATCTCTGGATTTCCTATGCGCTGGCTGATGCGGAGGGCAATGGCCTGCAGCCGTCACCGCTTGTCAAGAAGCTGCGCGAGCTCTTCCCGAAGGCGGCGTTCCTTTCCATTCCGCTGGAGACGGTGCGGCGCGACGACGACCTGTTGCTAGCGGCACCGCGCCCGGCTCTCTCGGGCCTCGCCAATGCCCTGCGCGGCGAGCGCGAGCATCAGGAGATGCAGCCCTGCTGGCGCGATGTCTACAACTGGGCCATGCGGCAGAAGGAATGGCAGCGGCCGCTTCGTCTCGCACTCTCGGGCCTTTTTGCACATGCGGGCGATGGCAGGATACCGAAGGAGCTGGCGGAGCAGATCTTCGCCAAAGGCACGGTCCTGCGCGGCAGCGTGACGCAGTTCGAGAAATTCCGCCAGTGTCCGTTCGCGCACTTCGCGGCCTACGGCCTGAAGCTCCAGGAGCGCAGGGAGTACCAGTTCCGCTCGATGGACCTCGGCCAGCTATTGCACGCTGTGCTCAAGGAGTACGGCAGCATCGTCAAGCGCGACTACGCGAACCGCTGGCAGGATGTGCCGGAGGAGAAGCGCGCTGAGCTCTGCGAGGAGCTCGTCAACACGCTCGCTCCGCGCCTGCAGAGTGAGATCCTGCTGAGCCGCGACAACTACCGCCACCTCAAGAAGCGCATCGAGAAGACGGCGGAGCAGGCCGTCGGCCACCTGTCAGCCTGGGCGGCCGTCTCGGCCTTCCAGCCAGCCTTTTTCGAGGAGGCATTCGGCCATTCAGACGACGAAGTCCACCTGAGGCCACTGCCGCTCGGCGATGGCTACGCGCTCTCGTTCAAAGGCCAGATTGACCGCCTTGACCTGCACGAGTGCGCGCCGTACTATCTGATCCTCGACTACAAGACGGGCCATGTCGCCATCAACCTCTTCGAGGTATACTACGGCTTGCGCCTGCAGTTGCTCGTCTACATGATGGTCGGGCGCGAGCTGCTCAGAGAGAAGGGCGAGAAGCGCCTGCCCGCGGGCATCCTCTACGCCTTCCTGCAGAATCCACTGTTGCAGACGCGCAAGAAGTACACGCAGGCAGAGCTCGAGAAGCGCGTCAATGCCGAGCTGCGCATGCCGGGCTGGGTGCTGGCTGATCTCGACGTCGCCAAGGCGATTGATGCGAGCTTCGGCTTTATCAAGCCGGGACTAAGCAAGGTCAAAGACGAGAAGAAGAAGGATGTCATCGGCCCGGACGGCGAGCCCGTCATGGACTTTGACGCTAATAGCAGGAAGTACGGCTACATCCGCAAGCCGGAGGAATTCGAGCTCATGCTCGCGTATGTCGACTACATCCTGCGCGATACGGGGCGGGCCATCCTCGGCGGCGACATCAGTGCGAGCCCGTACCGCCTCAAGGCAAAGAAAGAACAGACGGCTTGCACGTACTGCGAATACCGCGACGTCTGCGGTTTCGACCCCGACATCGAAGGCTACGCGTACCGCGACATCGGCCCGGAGGACGATGATGTGCTGGAGGAGAAGATGGCCGAGTGCACAGGAAAGGAAGATTTGCTCGATGCAATACACAGAGGATCAGAAGAAAGCGATTGAGGCGCGCCACCGCAACATCCTTGTCGCAGCGGCAGCAGGCTCGGGCAAGACGCGCGTGCTCGTCGACCGCATCATCGCGCAGCTTCTCGCGCGCGAGTGCAGTGTCGACGAGATGCTCGTCGTGACGTTCACGAATGCAGCGGCGACAGAGATGCGTGAGCGCATCGACAAAGCTCTGCAGCAGAAGCTCTTAGAGACGGATGACCGCGCGACAGCCGAATGGCTCGAGCGCCAGATTGTCCTGTTGTCCGGCGCCTCGATCTGCACGTTCCACGCCTTCTGCCAGAAGGTCATCCGCCAGAACATCGATGCCATCGACGTGGACCCGCAGTTTCGTCTGGCCAGCGACCAGGAGATGGTCCTGATGCGCCGCGATGTCCTGGAGGAATTGCTCGAGACCTCCTACAAGATGCCAGAGGATGAGGATGGGAAGGCCAGGTGGCAGGATTTTCTCGAGTTCGTCGACGACTACGGCGACGACCACGGCGATGAGGTTGTCCACAATGCCGTGCTGAAGCTCTACAGCTTCTGCCAGAGCCAACCCTTCCCAAAGGCGTGGCTGCGCCAGCAGAAGGAGCGCTATGAAGCGGAGTCTGCGGACTTCTGGCAGACGCCCTGGACGGATACGATTGTCTCGGCCGTGGGCTGCGAGATTGAGCGCAGCGTCCGCGCCTATGAAGAGGTGTGTGCGCTTGTCCGCACGGGCGGCCGTTCTGAGGAAGCGGAGGCAGCCTTGCTCGCGGCTTGGCAGCCCTATGCCGAATATCTGCAGGGCTGCATTGAGAAGCTGGAAGAGGTGCAGTCCGCTTATCGAGCGGCCCTGGCCGAGAAGAAGGCGGGCGGCTGGGACAATTTCTGCGCTGCGGCCAGGCAGTGGAAGCAGCCCGTGCTGCGCGGCAAGAAATACGATGCGCTGCGCACGGCGTTCCCTGAGGTCCGCAAGTCGTTCGAGAAGAACCGCGACGAGGCCAAGAAGATCTTCACGGATGCCAGGGACCGCTACATGGCGCAGACTGAGGAGGATGTACTGGGGGACATCCGAGCGTGCAGCGCGACGGTGCGGCGCTATGCAGACCTGACGGCCGCTTTCATCGATGCACTGCAGGCGGCCAAGAAAGAGCGCAATGTCCTCGACTTCAACGACCTCGAGCACTTCGCGCTTGACGTGCTCTGCCGCGACCCGGAGGCACTTGCCGGAGCGGAAGAAGCGGATTTCCGCGGCGAGAAGGGCAGGGCGCTGCGCACGGATGCGGCGGAAGACTTGCGCGAGAAGTATGCTGTCATCATGGTCGACGAGTACCAGGATACGAACGGTGTCCAGGAGGCCATCCTGAACCTCATCGCGCGCGATGACAACCGCTTCACCGTCGGCGACGTCAAGCAGAGCATCTACCGCTTCCGCCTCGCTGACCCGTACCTGTTCCAGGCGAAGTACGATGCCTATCCCGAGAAGCCGGGACCCAATGACATGGAACAGCTCATCACGATGAAGCAGAACTTCCGCAGCCGCGCTGAAGTCCTTGCGCCGATCAACTTCATCTTCGACCAGGTCATGACGCGCGAGGCCATGGAAATCGAGTACGACGAGAAAAGCCGCCTCTACCCGGGGGCCTCGTATCCTGAGGCCGAGCATACACTCAAGGGGCCGATGGAGATTGACATCATCCTGCGCGGTGAGCCGGAGCAGCCCGTCGCGGGCCTCAGCCAGACGGCCGATGATGCATCAGATGGCAGCGGGCTCGAGGGCTTTGAGCTCGAGGCGCAGCACATCGCCGACCGCATCGCAGCGCTCATGGAGTCAGGCGTTCGCGTCTTCGACAAGGATGCCGGTGGATACCGCCCCTTGGCGTACCGCGACATCGCTGTGCTGCTGCGCGCCGTCAAGGGCAAGGCCAACACGCTGCTCGAACTGCTGCGCAAGAACAGCATCCCTGCCTACGCCGACGTCGACGGCGGCTACTTTGAGGCCAATGAGGTGCGGCTCGTGCTCGCCCTCTTGAAGACCATCGACAACGCGCGTCAGGAGATCCCGCTGGCAGCCGTGCTCGTCTCTCCAATCGGTGGCTTCACGATGGAGGAGCTCGCGCGCCTGCGCATGTCCGTCCCCGACGAGGACCTCTTCGGCGCCCTGCTGCGCAGCCACTCACCGGAGACGCCGCTCGAGGAAGGACTCGCCGACCGCGCGGCCGACTTCTGTGCCGCGCTCAACCGCTGGCGCAGCTATGCCGTGAGCCACAGCGTGCCGGAGCTCATCTGGACACTCTACCGCGAGACGGGCTACTACGACTACGTCGGCGGCCTCAAGGGCGGCTTGCTGCGCCAGGCGAATCTGCGCATGCTAGCCGACCGCGCGGCAGAGTATGAGAAGACGAATTACCGCGGTCTCTTCCGCTTCCTGCGCTTCCTCGAGGACCTGCGCAAGCGCGATACGGACCTCTCCGTCGCGCGTACGCTCGGCGCGAGCGAGGACGTCGTGCGCATCATGAGCATCCACAAGAGTAAGGGACTCGAGTTCCCCGTCGTCATCGTCGCCGACATCGCCAAGGGCTTCAACCAGCTCGATGCCAGAGGAATCTTCCTGATGCACAAGGAGCTCGGCATCGGCCCGCGTCTCGTCGAGCGCTCCGACGTCGGGCGGCAGATGTACGACACGCTGCCGTACCAGGCCATCGCCGCGCGCATTGTCGCAGAGACGAAGGCCGAGGAGATGCGCGTGCTCTACGTCGCCATGACGCGCGCGCGCGAAAAGCTCATCCTGACGGGCACGATGGCCGCAGCGAAGTGGGAGAGGCAGGCCGAGCGCTATGCGCGCAGCCTCAGTAGCCGCGAGCTCGTTCTGCCCGATGACATGATACGCGAGGCAGGCAGCTATCTCGACTGGATTGCGCCTGCCGTGGCGCGCCATACGGATGGCGCGGCAATACGCGAGGCCGCAGGGGCAGACTGGGGCGAGATGCTCGACGCTGTCGAGCCCGATGCCCATTTTGCCGTCCATCTGCTCGCTGCCGACAAGATCCAGCCGCATGAAGAGGAAGAAGAGCTCGACGCGCTCCTGCAGGCCGTGCGCGCTGGAAAGGAGTTGCCCGCATCGCCAGAGCGCGAGACGGTCGAGCACCGCCTCGGCTGGCATTACGGTGAAGAAGCATTGCCGGGCATCACGGCCAAGATGACCGTCTCCGAGATCAAGCAGCGCTTTGCCGAGGCGCAGCGCGAGGAAGAACCGGCCTCGTTGCCTGCTGTGCAGCCCGCTGAGCCCGCCATCTGGCGTCGCCCGCAGTTCCTGCAGCAGAAAGGACGCCTGTCAGGCGCCGAGCGCGGCACGCTCATGCACAGCATCATGCAGAATCTTGACCTGCACGGCGACCTGACGCGCGAGGGCCTGTGCGCCCAGGTCGCCCTGATGGAGGAAAAGGGCCTGATTGCCGCGGGCCACGAGTCAGCCGTCAACTACACGAGCATCGAGCGCTTCTGCTCATCCGCCATCGGCAAGCGCATGAAAAGCGCTGCGCGCGTCTGGCGCGAACTGCCCTTCAGCCGCATGATCCCCGTCGGCAAAGTCAATCCCGCCTACAGCGAGAGCGCGGAGAAAATCTTCATCCAAGGCGTCATCGACGTCCTCTTTGAAGAAAACGACGGCAGCCTCGTCCTGCTCGACTACAAGACCGACCGCGACACCGCCCCCGACAAGATCCGCCGCCGCTACGCCAAGCAGATCGAGCTCTACCGCGAAGCCGTCGAATCCATCCTCGGCAAGCCCGTCAAAGAGAGCATCCTCTTCTTGCTTCACGACGGCACGAGCCTGCGGATTCCCTGAATCGCTGAATCAAAAACGAGACTGTAACCAGATGGTGTTGCATCTGGTTACAGTCTCGTTTTTTCGCTTTGCGATGATTTATTTGTCGCTCTCTTTTTTTGCATCGGACGGCGCTGCGGTGGCGTCGCCGCTTTTTTCTTCGCGTGTCACGAGGATCTTGTCGATGCGGGCGCGGTCCATGTCGACGACTTCAAAGGTGAAGCCGTTCCACTCGCATTTTTCGGCGACTTTCGGGATGTAGCCGAAGTAGGAGGTCAAAAAGCCGCCCATCGTCTGGTAGTGGTCGTGGTCTTCGTCGGGAAGTTCGGCGATGTCGAAGCGCTCTTTGAAGTCATCGATGGAGCAGAGGCCGTCGACGTACCATGAGTGCTCATCGCGCGGCGTGAACTGGATGGGGTCGGGCTCGACATTTGACATGGAGTCGCCAATGATCTCCTGCAGGATGTCGTTCATGGTGATGAAGCCGATGACGCCGCCGTATTCGTCGAGGACCATGGCCTCATGAATGCCTGTATCGCGGAATTTTGCGAGGACGCGGAAGGTCTCCATCGAGCGCGGCACGAACATGGGCTTGCGGATGTACTGCGCGAGGTCAAGCGATTTGCGCTCGAGCGAGGCATTCAAGAGGTCCTTGGCGTAGAGCACGCCGCAGAAATCGTCGAGGTTCTCGCGGCCAACGGGGAAGACATTCTGCGGATGCTCGCGGATGATGCGCAGGTTGTGGCGCAGGGAATCTGTCAGATCGAGCCAGAGCATCTGCGTGCGCGGCGTCATCAGGGAGTAGGCCGTCTGGTCGCTCATGTGGAAGATGCGGTCGACCATGGCCTGCTCGGACTTCTCGAAGGTGCCGTCTTCTGTGCCTTGTTCGATGAGGTCCTTGACCTCGTCCTCTGTGACGGTGTCCTCGATGTTCGGGTTGATGCCGAGCAGCAGCAGGACGCCGCTCGCGGAGCTGGACAGGAAGCGGATGAACGGCCGTGCGAGATGCGTGAGCCTTGCGACGATGCGGTGATACTTCATGAGTATGCGCTCAGGATTCTGTGCGGCTTTCTTCTTCGGCAGGAATTCGCTGAAGAGCAGAGCGATGTACGTCACGACGACGATGCTCAGAATCATCGCGATGAGCGTGGCATGCGGCAGGAACGAGATGAAGGTGGCGAGGTACGGCGCGATGAACGCACCCGTACAGATTCCCATGAGGATACCCGTCAGCGTGATGCCGACCTGGACGAGGGAAAGCGGCGCTTCTGCGTTCTCGAGCAAACCGAGTGCCGCCTCTGCGTCGCGGTTTCCATCTTCAGCGAGCTTCTCGAGGCGGCCGCGGTGGCTTTCCGTCAGCGCCGTCTCAATCAGGGAGAAGAAGGCATTGGCAAACAGCAGTAACAAGAGTAAGACGAGCAGTAGGCCCGCGTCAGTATTGTCCAAAAATGATACACATCCTTTTATCTGCATGAAATATAGTGTAAACTGTGTTCTTTATAATATAGCATAACTATGGTGCTTTGTCACATCTGGCGGAGCAGGAGCAGAAGACTCAGTCATCATACCAAGGGCCATTGCCGATGATGATGCCACCGTGCAGCGTCACAGGCGTGGAGCTGCCGACTTTTGTCGGCATGCGCGTCGTGATCTTGTACGGCGTATCGACGAGCCAGGCCGTGACGAGCACACCGTCGTCCTTTATTTTGCGGTAGGCCTTGCGGTCGAGCTCTGCTTTGTAGACTTCGCTCTTGTGGGCGGCGACGGTGGAGCTCGTCAGGGCTTGCGTGAAGGCCATGCCGTCCGACCACTTGTAGAGCGTCTTGCCATTCTTGTCGAGGATGGCGAAGTCGTAGACCTGGCCGTCGCGATGCGCGATGGAATAGTCGCTGTCACCGTCATTCGTGACCTTGAGCTCCATGATGAGGCGGCCGTGCTTTTCCTCGACCGTCAGCTCCTCGACAATCTTATCGAAGCTGAAGGCGGCATATGATGGCACGATCTCACTGCTGTGCGATCCGGACGTCGGGAAGGAGACGCCAATCCCCGTGCCGAAGGAAGCGGAGGCCACCGGCATGGAGGCTGCGCCGAGCGCGAGTGCGAGTGCGGGGATAAGGGCATATCGTTTCATGATGCATCACTCCTGATGATTTGTTTTGATTCACATGGGTATCGTTGCCTTTATTGTACCATGTTATGCTATAATGGAAGTAAGATTTTTTTCGGAGGAAGATACATGGAAAAAGAAACAAGAAATGACCTGCCGGGAATCCAGTGGTTCCCTGGCCACATGAAAAAGGCGCAGCGGTTGATCGAGGAGAATCTGAAGCTCGTCGATGTCGTCATCGAGCTGCTCGATGCGCGCATCCCGGCGAGCAGCGCCAACCCGATGCTGGCGGAGATCATCAAGGAGAAGCCGCGCCTTATCGCGCTCAACAAGTCGGACCTCGCGGATTCGGCGAGCACGAAGCGCTGGCTCGCGTATTTCCGTGCGCAGGGCATCCCGGCTGTCGCCATTGACTCGGTCAAGGGACGCGGCATGAAGCAGCTTGTCGCGAAGGCGGAGGAACTCGCGCGACCGAAGACGGACCGTTTCGTCAAGAACGGCGGTCGGCCGCGCGCGGCGCGCTGCATGATCCTTGGCATCCCGAACGTCGGCAAGTCGTCCCTCATTAACCGCCTGGCCGGCGCGGTCAAGGCGAAGGCAGCCGATAAGCCGGGTGTCACGCGCGCGAAGCAGTGGATCAAGATCGGCGCTGCGCTCGACCTGCTCGACACGCCGGGCATCCTCTGGCCGAAGTTCGAGGACCAGACGGTCGGACTGAAGCTTGCGTTCACGGGTGCCATCAACGACGACATCTACGACCGCGAGCAGGTCACGGCGCTCCTGCTCTCTGTCATGCGCCGCGATTATCCGGAGCGCCTGCAGGAGCGCTTCAAGTTCAAGGGGGATATGCCGGAAGATGGCATCGAGCTTTTAGAGGCCATCGGCCGCAAGCGCGGCTGCCTCGTCAAGGGCGGCGTCGTCGACCTCGAGAAGGCGCAGAACATCGTCTTGACAGAGTTCCGCAGCGGCAAGCTCGGTCTCGTCACGCTCGATAAGGTCCCCCAGTCTGCCTCGACGGAAGCTGCTGATGAGAAGCGGGGGGATGAGGCATGAAGGCCGTCGCAGACTGCACGATAAAGGAACTCGAGGCGGCCTTTGCCGCTGGCGCGGTCAGCGAGGAATTCCTCGCCGCCTGCCGCGCGGATACGCGCAAGGCTGCGGCCCGCCTCGTGCGCCGCTACGAGAAGGCACAGGCGGAGCACGAACGATTGCTGAAGCTCTACGCCTACGAGCATGCGGCCTGGGCACGCGGCCACGAGATCGTGGCCGGCGTCGACGAGGCGGGCCGCGGTCCGCTCGCCGGTCCTGTCTCGGTGGCGGCCGTCATCCTGCCGCACGACCTCTGCTTGCCGAAGCTCAATGACTCGAAGAAGATCTCGGCCAAGGTCCGCGAGGAGCTCTTCGATGAGATCCAGGAGAAGGCTATCGCCGTCGGCACGGCGCTCATTGACGCGCAGACAATCGATCGCGTCAACATCTACCGGGCGACGATCAACGGCATGTACGAGGCTATCTTCTCGCTGCGGCCGGAGCCGCAGGAAGTCCTCATCGATGCCGTGTCGCTCGACAGGCTGCCGATGCCCTCAGAGTCCATCATCAAGGGCGACGCGAAGTCCGCTTCGATAGCGGCGGCCTCAATCATCGCCAAGGTCACGCGTGACCGCCTCATGGACGAGTACGACAAGGTCTATCCGGAGTACGGCTTCGCGCAGCACAAGGGCTACGGCACGGCGCAGCACATCGAGGCGCTCAAGAAGTACGGTCCGTGCCCGATTCACCGCCGCTCCTTCGAGCCAGTGCGTTCGCTCTCCTACGACTTCGACGGAATCTGACTGCAGGTATCGGACTGCTTTGCAGGATGCTTGACTCTTTCTCGCTCAGCCCCTATAATGAAACTATACGAATCGTTTGAAAATTACAGGGAATGTGGAGAGAATCATGGACACGACGAAACTTGGCCGTCAGGGCGAAGAGGCCGCGGCCGTTTTTCTCGAACGGGCCGGTTACAGGCTTCTTGCGCGCAATTTTCG
Organism: Mitsuokella sp. UBA4253; assembly: GCF_002395285.1. Lineage (NCBI taxonomy): Bacteria > Bacillati > Bacillota > Negativicutes > Selenomonadales > Selenomonadaceae > Mitsuokella > Mitsuokella sp. UBA4253. The sequence goes on from NZ_DGWR01000014.1 coordinate 20,442, forward strand.
CACGCCGCGCGGTGAGATTGACATCGTGGCGGCCTGTGGGGAGACATTGGCCTTTATTGAAGTCAAGACGCGGCGCACGAGGCGCTTTGGGCGCCCGGCGGCCGCTGTCGATTACCGGAAACAACAGAAAATCATCCAGTCTGCGCGCTGGTTCTTGCGGCAGAGACATCTCGACGGTTGTCTCTGTCGTTTTGATGTCATTGAGGTCTGCGTCGCAGGGGAGCGCTGGGAAATCCATCACCTGCTCGGCGCGTTTGAGACGTGAGCGTTTTGCAGGCTGCCTGCCTTCTCGAGCGGAAAAGCGGAACGGCAGGCGAGTCGTAGAGATTGGGGGGATTGCGATTGTTTGCAAGATCATTTGGCGGCACGACGATGGGCGTCGACGGGCTCATCATCGCCGTGGAAGTCGATTCGGCGGCGGGACTGCCTGCCTTTGATATCGTCGGGCTGCCAGACACGGCGGTGCGTGAGTCGAAGGAGCGCGTGCGCACGGCCATCCGCAACTCCGGCATTCAGCTGCGTCAGGAGAAGGTCACGATAAATCTCGCGCCGGCCGGCATCCGCAAGGACAGTCCCGGCCTCGACCTGCCAATCGCCATCGGCCTCCTCGCAGCGTACGGCGTTGTGCCGCAGGACTCAATCAAGACGTCGTTCTTTGCAGCAGAGCTCTCCTTGGAAGGGGAGTGCCGCGCGGTGCACGGCATCCTGCCGATGGTCATCGCCGCTCGAGAGAAGGGGCTGACGTCCGTCTTTGTTGCGCGCGGCAATGCCAACGAGGCGCTGCCCGTCGAGGGCATCACGGTCTATGTGCTCGACCGGCTCAATGAGGTCGTGCAGTTCCTCAATGGGCAGGAAGCGCTTGTGCCGGCTGTGCCGTCGGAGGCAGAGGAGCGGCCTGTACTCTGCGATGACTTCGCCGATGTGCAGGGGCAGTTCCAGGCAAAAAGGGCGCTCGAGATCGCGGCGGCGGGCGGTCACAACCTGCTGATGATTGGCGTGCCGGGCTCCGGCAAGACGATGCTCGCACGCCGTTTGAGTTCCATCCTGCCGCGCCTCTCGCGCGAGGAGGCGCTCGAGGTCACGAAAATCTACAGCATCGCGGGTCTTTTGCCGCAGGGCGGCGGCCTTGTGCAGGAGCGTCCGTTCCGCAGCCCGCACCACACGACGTCGATGGTCGCGATGATCGGCGGCGGCAGTGTGCCGCGTCCCGGCGAGGTCACGCTCGCGCATCACGGTGTCTTGTTCCTCGACGAGCTGCCGGAATTCTCGAAGGCGACGCTTGAGGTCCTGCGGCAGCCGTTGGAGGACCGGGCTGTGACAATCTCGCGTGTCCACGCGACGCTGACGTTCCCGTCGAGCATGATCCTGATCTGCGCGATGAATCCCTGTCCGTGCGGCTACTACGGCGATGAGTCGGGCGGCCGGACGTGTGAGTGCACGCCGAGCGAGATCCGCCGCTACACGCGCAAGATATCAGGGCCGCTGCTCGACCGCATCGACATCCACATCCGCGTGCCGCGCGTCGCCTATCAGGAACTGACCTCGAAGCGGCGCGCTGAGTCGTCTGAGACGATACGAGGCCGCGTGGAGCAGGCAAGGCAGCGCCAGCTCGCGCGCCTGCATCCGTTTGGCCGCTTCTGCAATGCCCAGATGAACCACACCATCCTGCAGCGTGTGTGTCCGCTCACGGACGAGGCACAGTCGCTTTTAGAGCTGGCCTTCCGCCGCATGAACTTATCGGCCCGCTCTTACGACAGGATCATCAAGGTCGCGCGCACGATCGCGGACCTCGACGGGGCACCGGAGGAGATTGCAGCCAAGCACATCGCCGAGGCCGTCCAGCTGCGCAGCGACATCGGCCTTTCAGTGGAGTGAACGGCAGGGCGATAGCGAGGCAGCTCCTTTGACCAGATGGCAGGCGACAGGATATAATGGAAGGCATCACGATTCAGACACAATCCAGAAGACAAGATCCAGAAAGGAAGAAAAGAGACGGATGAAGACAGCCGATGTTTTTGTGAATATCCCCGTCAAGAGCATTGCGCGGGCCTATACGTACCGCGTGCCGCAGGAACTCGCCAAGATCGAGGCGGGCTGGCGCGTGTTCGTGCCGTTCGGCAGCCGCAAGGTCGAGGGCTTTGTCGTCGAGACGCATGAGCTCGCAGAAGCGCCGGAGAAGATCAAGCTCAAGGACATCATCGCCGCCGTCGATGAGGAGTGCTGGTTCTCGCCGCAGATGATCGAGATCGCGCGCTGGCTCTCGGAGTTCTATCTCTGCTCGCTGGCCGAGATCATGCGGCTCTTCATGCCGGGCAAGAGCGGCCTGCGCATCACGGTGCTTTACGAAGCGGACGAGAGCCAGCAGGACCACATGCTGCTCGCGATGCCGGGCTGCCGCGCCATCTACGACTACTTGCGCCGCGAGGGGCCGCAGAAGAAGGCAGCGATTGCCAAGGCGCTGCCGGAGTGGCAGGCGGATGTGGCTGACTTTCTCGAGAAGATGCAGAAGTACCACATCGTCCGCAAGGTCTACGAGGCGCAGAAGCGCGACGCGGCCCAGTACGAGAAATTCGTCGCGCTCTGCGGTGAGGTCACGCCGCAGCTCCTGGAAGACTATCGGCGCAAGAAGGCACAGGCGCACCTCCTGGAGCTCTTGCAGCAGACGCCGGAGCTGTCTTTTTCCGCGCTCAAGGAGCAGCATGTGAGCCTCGCGACAGTCCACAACCTTGAAGCGGCCGGCCTCGCAGAGATTCGTCGCCGCCGCGTGCTGCGCGACAGCTATCGCGACGCCAAGGCGCTGCATGAGGCCGTCGAGTTGACCGAGGACCAGCGGCAGGTCGTCGCACGCGTCTACCCGGCCATCGATGCGGCGCGCTATCAGGGATTCCTCTTGAAGGGCGTCACGGGCAGCGGCAAGACACAGGTCTACATCGAGCTCGCGGAGCGCGTGCGCGCGGCCGGGCGCCGCGTCATCGTGCTCGTGCCGGAGATTGCGCTGACGGGACAGGTCGTCATGGCTTTCAAGGCGTACTTTCCCGATGATCTCGTTGTCATGCACAGCCGCCTGAGCCTCGCGGAGCGCAACGACGCCATCCTGCGCGTGCGCCGCAATGAGGCGGGCATCATCATCGGCGCGCGCTCGGCGCTCTTCACGCCGGCCGATGACATCGGCCTCGTCATCCTCGACGAGGAGCAGGATATGAGCTACAAGCAGGATGAGTCGCCGCGCTACCACGCGCGCGTCGTCGCCGAGAAGATTGCGCGCGTCCACGGGGCCGTGCTGCTCCTGGGCAGTGCGACGCCGTCGCTCGAGTCGTACTTTCGCGCGGCACAGGGGGAGCTCACGCTGCTCGTCATGCCGCGGCGCATCGGCGACATCCCGCTGCCCATCATCCATTGCGTCGACATGCGCGAGGAGCTGCGCATGGGCAACCGCCACATCATCTCGCGCTCGCTGCAGGAGCTCATCGAGCACACCATCGCGCAGCACCAGCAGGTCATCATCATGCTCAACCGGCGCGGCTTCTCGACGTTTGTCATGTGCCGCTCGTGTGGCGAGGTCATCCGCTGCCGCCACTGCGGCCTGCCGCTCGTCTACCACCGCAGCGGCCAACTCAAGTGCCATCACTGCGATGTGCAGGAGCCAGTGCCCGATGTCTGCCCAAAGTGCGGCAGCCGCTACATCAAGTACTTCGGCTCGGGCACGGAGAAGCTCGAGCAGGAACTGCGGCAGCTCGTGCCGTCCGCGCGCGTCATCCGCATGGACCGTGACACGACGACGACGAAATTCGCCCATCAGGAGATCCTCGAGAGCTTCCGGCGCGGCGAGTACGACATCCTGCTCGGCACGCAGATGGTCGCCAAGGGGCACGATATCCCAAATGTCACGGCCGTCGGCATCATCAGCGCCGACTCAAGCCTCAACATGCCCGACTTCCGCGCGGCAGAGCGCTGCTTCATGCTGATCACGCAGACGGCGGGGCGCGCCGGGCGTCACGAGACGCGCGGCCAGGTCGTCATTCAGACCTACAATCCCACGCACTACGCCGTGACCTGCGGCATCCGGCAGGACTACGAGGGCTTCTTTCACAAGGAGATTGCCCTCCGTCAGGAACTCTTCTACCCGCCGTACAGCCGCCTCGTCAAGCTGCTCTACCAGGACGCGTCGGAGGAGAAGGCGAGAGCGAATGCCACCGCGCTCGTCAAGGCGTTCGAGCTCGCCTTCGCAGGACGCGAGGGCCATCAGGTCATCGGCCCTGCGCCCGCACTCATCGCCTGCTTCCGCGGCGTCTACCGCTTCGTCGTGCTCATCAAGACGGCCAATCTTTCAGCCGTGCACGACTTCCTCAAGGAGCAGGGGCTCCACCTGCGCGCCGATGTCGCCATCGACATCGACCCCATCACGATGTTTTGAGCCGCCCTATACGGGCGGTTCTCTTTTTTGCTGCCCCAGAATGTGCTATAATAAAAAGGTGTTTTTCAGCACGAGCATGAACATGCAATTTGATTTGGATGGTGAAAATATGAAAGTAACGAAAGAAGACCTGGAGAACGTCGCGGTCCTCTCCCGCCTCTCGGTGCCGGAGGGCAAGGCTGAGACCTACATCCAGCAGATGGACTCAATCCTGACGTACATGGACAATCTTTCCAAAGTCGATACGGACAATGTCAAGCCGACGACGTATGCGCTGCCGATGCAGAACGTCTTCCGCGAGGATGTCGTCAAGCCGTCGCTGCCGCGCGAGGAAGCGCTCGCGAATGCGCCGCTGCAGGAAGACGGCTATTTCAAGGTGCCGAAGGTACTTGAGGACTGACGGAGGGAACGATTGTGAGATTATACGATAAACCGGCGCATGTCCTGCACGACATGCTCGTCAACAAGGAAATCACTTCGGTCGAGCTGACGCAGGACGTGCTCAGCCGCATCGATGAGGTCGAGGGCGATGTCGAGGCGTACCTGACGATCACGCGCGCGGAGGCTCTTGCACAGGCAGAGGCCGTCGACAAGAAAATCGCGGCAGGGGAGGAGATTTCCTTCCTCGAGGGCATCCCGGGGGCCATCAAGGACAACATCTGCACGAAGGGCGTCAAGACGACTTGCGCCTCGAAGATCCTCGAGCACTTCGTGCCGCCGTACGACGCGACGGTCATGACGAAGATCAAGGCCGAGAATCCTGTCATCCTCGGCAAGGTCAACATGGATGAGTTCGCCATGGGCGGCTCGACAGAGAACTCCGCCTACCATGTGACGCACAATCCGTGGAACCTCGACTGCGTGCCGGGCGGCTCTTCGGGCGGCAGTGCCGCAGCCGTCGCCGCTGGCACGGCCATCTGGGCACTCGGCTCCGATACGGGCGGATCCATCCGTCAGCCGGCTTCCTTCTGCGGCGTCGTCGGCATGAAGCCGACGTATGGCCGCGTCTCGCGCTACGGTCTCGTCGCCTATGCGTCCTCGCTCGATCAGATCGGCCCGCTGACACGCGATGTCACCGACTGCGCGAACATCCTCAATATCATCGCCGGCCACGACGAGATGGACTCCACGTCGAGCGCAGCAGAGGTGCCCGATTACACAAAGGCGCTCGTCGAAGATGTCAAGGGCCTCAAGATCGGCCTGCCGAAGGAGTACTTCGTCGAGGGTATGGACCCGGAGGTCGAGCAGGCTGTCCGCACGGCCATCAAGAAGTACGAGGAACTCGGCGCAGAAGTCGTCGAGATCTCCCTGCCGCACACGGAGTACGCGATCTCCACGTACTACCTCATCGCGCCGGCTGAGGCCGCGACGAACCTCGAGCGCTACGATGGCGTCAGCTACGGCGAGCGCGTCGACGGCGAGGACCTCGTCCAGATGATGACGAACACGCGCGATGAGAAGTTCGGCGAGGAAGTCAAGCGCCGCATCATGATCGGCAACTACGCGCTCTCCGCCGGCTACTATGACGCCTACTACCTCAAGGCACTCAAGGTCCGCACGCTCGTCCAGCAGGACTACACGGAAGCCTTCAAGAAAGTCGATGTCATCATGGCGCCGACGGCTCCGACGCCGGCCTTCAAGATCGGCGAGATGATTGCAGACCCGCTGCAGATGTACCTGCAGGATGTCTGCACCGTCCCCTTGAACCTCGCCGGCCTGCCGGGCATCTCCATCCCGTGCGGCAAGAGCAGCAAAGGCCTGCCCATCGGCCTGCAGATCATCGGCAAGCCGCTCGCGGAGGAGACACTGATCCGCACGGCCTACACGTATGAGCAGAGCCAGGACTACCACAAGCAGATGCCTGAGCTGGGAGGGAACCACTGATGAAATACGAAGCAGTCATTGGCCTTGAGATCCACTGCGAGCTCAAGACGAAAACAAAGATCTTCTGCGGCTGTGCTACGGGCTTCGGCGCAGAGCAGAACACGCATGTCTGCCCGGTCTGCCTCGGCCTGCCGGGCGTTCTGCCGACGGTCAACAAGCGCGTCGTCGAGTTCGGCATCAAGGCCGGCCTCGCGACGAACTGTACGATCAACAAGTACAGCAAGTTCGACCGCAAGAACTACTATTACCCGGACCTGCCGAAGAACTGGCAGACGTCCCAGTACGACCTGCCGATCGCTGAGCACGGCTGGGTCGACATCGACGTCGACGGTGAGAAGAAGCGCATCCGCCTGACGCGCATCCACATGGAGGAAGACGCCGGCAAGCTCGTCCACTCCGGCACGACCATCAAGGACTCCGCGACGAGCAACGTCGACTACAACCGCACGGGTGTGCCACTCCTCGAGATCGTCTCCGAGCCAGACCTGCGTTCTGCGGAAGAGGCTCGCGCCTACATGGAGAAAATCAAGGCCATCATGGAGTACATCGACGTCTCGAACTGCCGCATGGAAGAGGGCAACCTGCGCGCCGACATCAACGTCTCCCTGCGCCCGGTCGGCACGAAGGAACTCGGCACCCGCACGGAGATGAAGAACATCAACTCCTTCAAGAACCTCGAGGACGCCATCAACTACGAGATCGAGCGCCAGGAAGAGGTGCTCGAGGACGGCGGCCACGTCGTCCAGGAGACGCGCACGTTCGACCCGGCTCGCGGCATCACGCTCTCGATGCGCAGCAAAGAGAACGCCCACGACTACCGCTACATGCCGGAGCCGGATCTGCCGCCAATCGTCACGAGTGAGGAGACGATCGAGAAGTACCGCAGCGAGCTGCCGGAACTGCCGGATGCACGCCGCGCCCGCCTCGAGAAAGAGTACGGCCTGTCCGACTACGACGCCGGCATCATCACGAGCTCGCGCGCCATGGCCGAGTACTTTGACGCCGTCGTCGCGACGGGCGCTGACCCGAAGCTCGCGGCCAACTGGATCATGGGCGACCTCGCCAAGAACCTCAACGAGGACGGCATCGACATCACGAAGTCCCCGGTCAGCGCAGAGCGCCTCGGCAAGATGATCGGCCTCATCATGAAGGACACGATCTCCGGCAAGATTGCCAAGAAGGTCTTCAAGGAGATGTGGACGAATAAGGACGAGCCGGAGAAGATCGTCAAGGACAAGGGCCTCGTCCAGATCACGGACACGGGTGCTATCGAGGCAGCTGTCGATGCGGCCATTGCCGCGAATCCGAAAGCTGTCGAAGAGTACAAGGGCGGCAAGAAGAAAGCCATCGGAGCCCTCGTCGGCCAGGTCATGAAGGCCACGCGCGGCAAAGCCAACCCGCAAATGGTCAACAAGATGCTCGCCGAGAAGCTTGCGGACTAAAACAGGATACCTGCACGAAAAGCCTTCCCCTCTGGGGAAGGTTTTTGACAAAATGAAAGGAGATTTCCCATGCAGTACAGAGCAGCCATCTTCGACCTCGACGGCACGCTCGTCGACACGCTCGAGGACCTGGCCATCAGCGTCAACGAGATGCTCGAGTCCTACGGATTCCCGACGCATCCTCTTGATGAATACCGCTATTACCTTGGCAACGGCTCCAAGAAGCTCATTGAGCGCACCCTGCCGAAGGAGAAGGCCGCCGATGAGGCCTTTGTCATCGAGGCGATGAAGCGCTATCAGGCCATCTACGAACATCACCGCGATCACACCGGCCCGTTCCCCGGCATCCAGGCGATGCTCGACGCGCTCAAGGCCAAGGGCATCCCGATGGGCGTCTGCACAAACAAGCACCAGCAGGCGGCCGACGAGATCATCGGCGGCATGTTCCCCACGGGAACATTCACGACCGTCATGGGTGACCGCCCCGGCCTTCCCATCAAGCCGGACCCGACGAAGGTCCTCATGATGGCCAAGGAATACGGCGTAAAGCCCGAAGAGGTCGCCTACTTCGGCGACACGAGTGTCGACATGGACACGGCCGTCAACGCCGGCTTCCTGCCCGTCGGCGTGCTCTGGGGCTTCCGCCCCGAGAAAGAGCTTCTCGAGCACGGCGCCAAGGTCATCCTCGCTAACCCAGCGGAACTCTTCGAGAAATTGACATTTGCAAAAGGATAATATCATGAAACACAAAGTTCCCGTCGAAAAAGGAAAATCATATGAGATCGAGATCCGCACGCTCGGCACGAGCGGCGAAGGAGTAGGGCGATACGAAGACTTCACGGTCTTTGTGCCGGGAGCCCTGCCGGGTGAATCCGTGCAGGCTGCCATTGATGAGGTCAAAAAGACGTATGCCAAGGGCCATCTCATCAAGGTCTTGCGCGCCAGCCGTGACCGTGTCGTGCCAGCTTGCCCAATCTACGAGCAGTGCGGCGGCTGCCAGCTCCAGCACCTCGACTACATGGCACAGCTCAAGGCCAAGCGCCAGCAGGTCATCGACGCCGTCACGCGCATCGGCGGCCAGAAAGACCTCTTCGTCGAGCCGACCATCGGCGCGGAGAGCCCGTGGAACTACCGCAACAAGATGCAGTTCCCGATTGGGCGCGTCAAGGGGAAGACCGTCATCGGCTGCTTTGCGCAGGGATCACATGAGATCATCGACACGCACGACTGCCACATCCAGAAGGAAGGCAACAATGAGATCGTCAACGCCGTGCGCGAGATCATCACCGAACTGCGCATTCCGGTCTACAATGAGGACCGCCACACCGGCGTCCTGCGCCATGTCGTCGGCCGTGTCGGCGAGAACGGCGAGCTCATGGTCGTCATCGTCACCGCCACGAAGCAGCTGCCGCGCGAGAAAGATTTCGTCAAGGCCCTGCGCAAGCGCCTGCCGCATGTCGTCAGCATCCACCAGAACATCCAGACGTACCGCAACAACGTCATCATGGGCCGCGAGACGAATCTGCTCTGGGGCAAGCCGACCATCCTCGACCGCATCGGCCGCCTGACCTTCCACATCTCGCCGCGGTCCTTCTTCCAGGTCAACACAAAGCAGGCGGAAGTCCTCTACAACAAGGCCCTGGAATTCGCAAACCTCAAGGGAGAAGAGACCGTCATCGATGCCTACTGCGGCACTGGCACGATCACCCTGTTTCTCGCTCAGAAGGCCCGCGAAGTCTACGGCATCGAGATCGTCAAGCCGGCCATCCTCGACGCACAGAAGAACGCCCGCGACAACAATGTCCGCAACGCCGAGTTCATCGTCGGCGATGCGACAGAAGTCATGCCGCGCCTCTACAAACAGGGCGTGCGCGCCGATGTCGTCGTCGTCGACCCGCCGCGCGCCGGCTGCACCGAGACCGTCCTCAAGACCTTCGCCAACATGCACCCCGACCGCATCGTCTACGTCTCCTGCAACCCCGCCAGCCTCGCCCGCGATATCGCCATCCTCGAGCCCCTCGGCTACAAGGCCGAGAAGGTCCAGCCCGTCGACATGTTCCCGATGACTTCGCACGTTGAGACGGTCTGTCTCCTGTCAAGGCAAAAGTAAATATGGGGCTCAATAAGCCGGCGAATTGTCAAGCTAAGTGCAACACCTTTGAGAAATAGACTTCATATGGTGTTTTGTAGCCGCTTCCCAGTGGCCACGGACGGAACGGTTCGCTGCACTGGCAGGACGCTCTTCGATGGGGTGCGATATGACGAACTTGCCACGATGTTCTTCGCTGCCTTTCTTGTGACGCCGTTTCCCATGATGCCGTAGTTTCCGAAATCTCATCAGCGATGGCATTGTATGGCTCTGATGTGGCGGTTGATAGAGTAAATATATTTCTCTATCAGCCGTTTTTTTTTGCTTATAAGCATTGACATATCGCGAAAGATGGATATAATAAATGTATGGACAAGATTGAAATTTTTAAAGCACTATCAAATGAAACCCGTCTCAGTATTATTGAGTGGTTGAAGGAACCGGAGAAAAACTTTCCGCCGCAGGGAGGACATTTTGATGATGGGGTGGATCTGAAAGGCGGTGTGTGTGTTGGAAGCATCCGCGACAAAGCCGGGATATCACAGTCAACCGTATCTCATTACCTAGATATGCTGCAAAAAGCAGGCTTGCTTCTTTCCGAAAGGCGCGGAAAGTGGACATATTACAGACGGAATGAAGAGACCCTCGCTGCGCTGGCAGACTACTTCGGTCACGAAATTTAAGTTGTGTATGGATTAGACGGGATGAAGATCCCGTTTAATTTAAACCATTATATATCGACAAAGTGAGATATAAGGACATATAGAAACGAGGAGGAATTCGTATGCATTTTTCATGTGGAATCGTCAGACCGCCTTATGAGGCTGGTTCCTGTTTTTTACAAGTAACGTCGGGTTGTTCGCATAATAAGTGCCGCTTTTGCACCTTTTACAAGGAAGCACCTTTTTCCGTATCTCCGGAGAGTGAGATACGGGAGGATCTTCAGGAGATCCGGAATTCCGGATGGGAGGTAAAGCGGATTTTTCTGCAGGGGGCAGATCCGTTCCTGCTGAGCTACGACAGGCTTAAAAGAATCATGGACCTGATAAAAGAATACTTGCCCTGGGGTGTTTCCGTCGGCGGATATGGCCGGGTGGATAGTGTAAGGAACAAGTCTGTAGGTGAGCTGAAGTCGTTGAAAGAGATGGGATACGACATGATCGTATTCGGGATCGAGTCGGGCGATGATGCTGTCCTCGATAAGATGAACAAGGGCTATCATGCTAGTGATATAGTGGAACAGCTCTCCAAGCTGGATGAGGCGGGAATGCATTATTCTGTCATCTTCTTATACGGGCTGGGAGGTCATGAGTATGGTATGGGGCATGCTGTCAAAACAGCAGAAGTGTTAAACCACCTGTCGCCCGTCAGAGTACTGGCTTCCGGGCTCTCGATCTTCCCTGACACACCGCTTATGGAGGAAGTAAGAAGAGGTGAGTTCGTAGAGGCTACAGAGACAGAGAAGATACAGGAACTGTATACCTTTGTGAAGACGCTTGATATCCACACTCTGCTGGATGCGACGAATGTCTCCAACATGATGCCGGTATATGGACATCTTCCGGAGGACAAAGAGAAGATACTGGCGATGCTCAAACAGGGTGCAGACGAACAGGGAGAAGAGCGATTGCGGATGCGAAGAGACAGCATGAGAAGCCTGTGACCAGGACAAAAATCAGAAAAGCGGTATTTAGATGAAAGTGTATTATATTGTAGATTATTTATGGACGGACATTCGCTTTCGGCATTTCCGTATATTAGGCGGTCAGATTGATATACTATAAGAGGGGATACTGTAATGAGACAATATGTAGTTGATGCATTTACGGATTCTGTGTTTCATGGCAATCAGGCGGCTGTTTGCGTACTGGACCAGTGGCCGGATGATGAACTGATGATGAACATAACCAGAGAGAACAATTTTTCGGAGACAGCTTTTACTGTCCGGGAAGGTGATAAATGGCACTTGCGCTGGTTTACACCGGGTGGGGAAATCGATTTGTGTGGTCATGCCACGCTTGGAACCGCCTATGTTCTGTTCCGTTTTTATGAAAAGAATTCGGACAGACTTGTCTTTACCACTCTGTCCGGTGACTTAATAGTAACAAAAGAAGGGAATCTGTTGGAAATGGAGTTTCCCGCTTATGACCTGGTGCCAGTGGAAGTGACAGACGAAATGGAACAGGCTCTTGGTTCCAGACCACTTGAAGCCTTCATGGGAAGGGATCTGCTTTGCGTGATGGAGGATGAAAAGACAGTACGAGAACTTACACCGGATCTGGAAAGAGTAAAACAGATAGCTGGCTTGCTTCTTCATGTTACTGCCGCGGGAATGGATACAGATTGTGTTTCTCGCAGTTTTGCTCCGAAACTGGGTGTTGCCGAAGACCCGGTTTGTGGATCGGGCCATTGTCATATCATCCCTTATTGGGCAGATTTGCTTGGCGAAGACAAGCTGGTGGCATATCAGGCGTCCAAACGCGGTGGGACACTTTATTGTCGTCGTGAAGAAAACAAGATCTATATGGCTGGTAAAGCAGCGCTTTACTCGGTCGATGAATTGTTTGTAGAGTAATTTCAGTGTATGCTTCGATATATTCGAATTACATACAAAAAGACCGTCACATATATTCGTGGCGGTCTTCGTCATTCATGGAATGATGTATGTGAAGTAGAGGTGTCGTTTTAAGAACGATGTGTTTTGCAGAGATATTTTTGGGGAAGCTGGACGATGATGATGCCCAAGAGGATGCAGATCGCTCCTACTGATTGGATGGGCGTAAAGGTTTCGTTCAGGAAGATGACGCCTAGGATGGCGGCGATGAGCGGGTTGAGCGCTGTGAACAGGCCGGCTTTCTCGGCACTGGTATACTTTTGCGCGACGGGCTGAAAGGTGAAGCCAAAGACGGAGCAGATGAATACTAAGGCTAGGATGGCGCTCCACGTTGTCGTATCGTCAGGAATGACTGGACGTTCCAATAAGGCCGTGCCTACTGTGCTGTATATGGCGAGAAACCCCATCTGCAAGATTCCTAACAGTAACGGGTCACACTGCCGGGCCAGGCGGGCAGTCAGGCAAATCCAAAAGGCATAGAAAACGGAACCGGTTAGACAGATGATTTCGCCCGGGGCCAGGTGGAAGTCAGCGCCTTGCAGGGTGAGACAAGCGATGCCAATCAGGAGCAGAATCGTAGCCGTCAGGACTTGTTTTCTCGGCCAATGGCGGCTGGCAACAGCCATTAAGATTAGAACCCAGACGGCGGATGTATTTTCCAAGAAGGCCGCTGTCGAAGAGGGAATCGTCGTCAAGCTGATGAGCTCACAGGTCATGCAGGCGAAGAGGAAGGTTCCTAAGAGACAGGCAGCTTTCCATACTTGGCGTGTCAACAGTGGAAGACGGTGGTGGAAGAGCAACAGCAGGATAAGCGTCGTCAGGGTAAAGCGGGTAGCCAGCAGTTCTAATGGTGGTATCCCATTCAGGCCGATTTTCGACAGGAGATAGGAAATGCTGCGCGAAGCGATGACGAGGATGAGCAGTATTTCTGCATGTCGTTGTTTCATGAAAAGTCTCCTTACTTTTTTACTTTTATGATATGATAGAAGTAGCATGGAGGGAATAGCAAAATAATCCATGAGGTATTGAGAGAAAAGCAAAGGTGATAGCTGTGAATACGGAAAAATGCAGGCTCTTGTTGCAAGTCATCCAGGCGGGCAGTTTTTCTTCCACTGCCGAACGATTGGGATATACCCCGTCTGGTGTCATGCGGGCCATTGCTTCGTTGGAAAAGGAAATCGGGTTTACCCTGTTGGGGCGGACAGCGCAAGGCGTTTATCTGACCCGTGAAGGCCAGGCCGTCCTCCCGTATCTGCGCCGTCTCGTACGGGATGAAGATGCTCTATTGCAGTACAGTGCGCAGATACGGGGACTGACAGCCGGGGATATTTACATTGGATCTTATTTCAGCGTGGCTGCTAACTGGCTGCCGCAAATCATACAGGCGTTCCAGCAGGCTTACCCGGCAGTCCACGTCCATATTGAGGAATGCGCCAATAAAGTGATGTATGACGGATTGGAAGAAGGGCGCTTTGACTGCTGCATTACGACTTGGCGCCCTTTTTCCGGGGATTGGATTCCCTTGTGTGAAGATGAAATGGTCATGTGGCTTCCAGAAAATCATCCCTTGGCACAAGCCAAGGTCTATCCGCTGAAGCGGTTGTGTCACGAATCGTTCATCGAACCATTGCCACAGCAGGACACAGATGTCGCCCGAATTCTCAAGGAAGAACATATTTCCTATGAAACGCGATATACGGCTATCGATAACTATACGACGTATCGCATGGTCGAAGCCGGGCTGGGTGTCAGCATGAACAACCGTCTCATGACGGCACAATGGCGGGGCCGCGTGGCTATCCTTCCCATGGAACCGGCCCATACGATTACCATAGGCATTGCCATTCCCAGCCGGGACAGCGCGGCTCCGGCAGTCAAGAAATTCGTCCATTACGTGCAAAAGGGAATCAGCCAGATACTTGCATCAATCGGGCAGTCAAAACCATAGATTGCATAACATGGGCAAATACATTAAGGAAAGTGGGATAAGGAGAAAATAAAGGCGGCAGTATTGACACACTATGCTAGAAATGGGATAGATCTGAAGAACTTTCGATATAATCATTGACATTACATCTGTGGCGTGCTATACTTCAATCTAGATGTAATTATTTATATTACATATCAAACATCCGTTGCAGATTTTAGGGTGAATCCGGTCATCGAATCTAGGGAGGCATTGAACATGGAAGCAAAAGATTATCTTGACTATGTCGCAAATGAAATCCATCGGACGATTGTGGCCACCGTTGATGACGAAGGTCTCCCGGTGACGGCAGCAATCGATATGATGGACAGTGATGAAAATGGATTGTATTTCCTTACGGCAAAAGGCAAAGGCTTTTATGACAGACTGAAGAAACGAGAGTTTCTTGCTCTGACTGCGATGAAGGGTGAGGATACCATGAGCAGTGTGGCTGTATCTATCCGCGGAAAAGTTCGGGAGCTTGGATATGACAAGATCCCGGAATTGTTTGAGAAAAATCCGTATATGCGCGAGATATATCTCACAGAGGAGTCTATGCAGGCTCTGACGGTGTTCCAAATTTATGAGGGCAGCGGTGAGTGGTTCGATCTTTCAAAGAAACCGATTGAACGTGCCTCGTTTACATTCGGAGGAGCAGAGAAAAAGGCAGAGGGTTATTTCATCACAAAGGCATGTATCGGTTGCGGAAGCTGCGCGGTGGTTTGTCCGCAGAATTGCATCATTCAGGACGAAATTCCCTTTGTGATTGAAGAGGAACACTGCCTGCATTGCGGGAATTGTATGACATCGTGTCCTGTAGGTGCAGTGGAAAGAAGGTAATACGATGTATGAGAAAAAGATACAGGATCAGCGACTGGATTACCTCGTTGATGCGTTCAAAAAGGATTCGGTTCAATATAAAGAGTTGGAAACACCCAAAGACACCGAGGGGAAGCGTCGTATCCTGCGGTCGCTTATGAACATCCGAATGCCTCGAAAGATGGATAAGGCGGTTCTTTCTGTGCAGGATGAGTATCTGCAGGAGCGCGTCCGTGAAAACGGAATTGTGGAGCTTGACGATATACCCATGATCCGAGATCGAATGTCCATCTGGCAGGGCGATATTGCGAGGCTGGCCGTAGATGCCATCGTCAATGCCGCCAATTCTCAGATGCTGGGCTGCTTTGTGCCGATGCATACCTGCATTGACAACTGCATCCATACTTTTGCCGGAGTCGAGCTTCGGGCAGAGTGCAGCAGGCAGATGAATCAGTTGCGGCTCAAATACGGCAAAGATTATGAGCAGCCGACAGCTGTCCCCATGCTGACGGATGCCTATAATCTTCCTGCGAAAAAGGTGATTCATGTCGTAGGCCCGATTGTGCGATATGAGTTGACGCCGGAACTTGAGAAGGATCTGGCGGACTGCTACCGGAACACCTTGGATATGTGTCTGGAACATGATTTAAAAAGCGTTGCGTTTTGCTGTATTTCTACAGGTGTATTCCATTTTCCGAACAAGCAGGCGGCAGAGATTGTCGTCAGTACCGTGGACAGCTGGCTCTCACAGCATCCGGGTGCTATGGAAAGGGTGATCTTTAATGTTTTTAAGGACGAGGACAAAACATACTATGAAGAACTCATACGATGAGATGCCGAACGGCTATCAGGAAAGCATCCAGAGAGGACTTGGTGCGGCGCGGTCGTTCAGTGGAAATATGTCATTCGGAACAGGATCTAAAGAGGAACGGATATCCAGATTCAAGAAAGAGATGGAAACGGCAGATGCTATCGTGATCGGAGCGGGGGCCGGACTGTCGACTTCTGCCGGGTTTACCTATAGTGGGGAGCGATTTGAACGGTACTTCTTCGACTTTGCAAGGAAGTACGGCATCCGGGATATGTATTCCGGCGGTTTCTATCCGTTTCCCGATGCAGAGATACGCTGGGCGTGGTGGGCAAGGAATATCTATTGCAATCGATATGTTGATGCGCCGAAACCTGTCTATCAGCAATTGCTTTCACTTGTGAACGATAAGGATTATTTTGTTATTACTACGAATGTGGACCATCAGTTTCAGAGAGCAGGCTTTGATAAAAAGCGCTTGTTCTACACCCAAGGAGACTATGGACTTTTCCAGAGCGTCAATCCATCCATTCAGAGAACTTACGACAATGAGGAATGGGTTATGAAAGCAATGGAGGCACAGGGGTTTGTAAGAGATAGGAATGGGGGCTTTCGGATTCCTGAAACCGGTGAATTGAAGATGAGAATTCCGGCATCACTCATTCCAAAATGCCCGGATGATGGTTCAGATGTTACCATGAATCTTCGCATAGATAATTCCTTTGTCGAGGATGAAGGATGGCACAGATCGTCTGCGGCATATGCGGATTTCCTGCGCAGACACGAATGCCGTCATGTGCTTTATCTGGAACTTGGTGTGGGAGCAAACACTCCTGTCATTATAAAATATCCGTTTTGGCAGATGACTTTGGCAAATGAAAACGCAGTGTACTCCTGCATCAATTACAGAGAAGCATCCTGCCCAATCGAAATTGCAAACAGGAGTATCTGCATGGATGAGGATATTGGTGATGTGTTTGCGAAGGTGAAATGATATGGAACGGGTCGCCATGATTGAGGAAGTATCTTCATCATGCTCAGGCGATATTGTAGGCGTTCGAAATGGTAGTATGGTTCTATTCTGGTGCGTATGGCGGGCTGATCTTCATCTTATGCTTGATGGTTATGCTTGTACGCTAAAATGCTAAAAAGGGGCAGGGGATCGAAATGCATTTCCGTGTCCACCCGAACACGTGAGGCAATATTCTCTTCCACGACCACCTCCATGCCAAGACGGCAGAGGACTTCCCAATCCCATTGGGGACGGCGATGGGTGCTGATAAGCAGCTTATCTTTAATGGCGTTGCACTCGGTTACCAATTCCGGCCTGATAGCAGCGTGGACATCTGTCGGGTCTTTCTTGCTGGAGAAGGTCGTAAGTCCGTAATCGGAATCAAAATTCAGCAACAGGCCGCCTACTTTCAGTACTCGGTTCCACTCGCGATAAGCTTCCATGGTATCGGGCAGAGTCCACGTTAGGTTGCGACTGAGGACGGCATCGAAATGACAGTCAGGAAAAGCCAGCTCTTGAGCGTTCATCTTGTGAAACGCTATCCTACATCCCATAGCAAGAGCATTTTGCTTGGCCTGGCACAGCATATCGGACGACATATCGATGCCTGTCACTCTATGACCGAGTTCTGAGAGCAGGATGGCGAAGAAGCCTGCCCCAGTGCCAATATCCAGAATTTTTAAATTTTTCTCTGCGGGGAGTTTTTCCTTTAGGTAAGCCTGCCAGGCGGGAGCGCAGGGACCGTTCAGCTCCTTTTGGCGGAGCTTACTGAAATCTGTACTGCGTTCATCCCAGTATGCTTCAATCTGCCGATTGAGACGTTCTTCTTTTTCATAGGATGTGCGCTGCTGCTTTGCGTTGCTGTTCATGGGGACTCTCCTTGCGTCTTGTTTCGTCTTGGTATCAGGAATGCATAAATTGATTTATCGATTGATCGTTTCTAGTATACCCAACCTGCCCCAAAATTTTAAGCCCCCCAGGGGGTTTACAATAGAAATGGGGTCTTCTATACTGTTAGACGTTGAGAGGTTATACGGCCACAGAAAAGGAGATTTTCAGATATGGGTTATGCACTGAAGCGTTTTTTGCAGCTCATCCCCATCCTTTTTGGTATTACTTTTCTCTCTTTCCTTCTTATGTATCTGGCGGGTAGCGATGCCGTGACGGAAATGTATACCAATCGGGGAGTAGAGGTGTCCCAGGAGATCATGAATCAAAAAAGGGCTTCTTTGGGATTGGATTTGCCCTTCTGGCAACAGTATGGTAACTGGCTCCTGGGGATGCTTCATGGAGATATGGGGCATAGCTATGTGACAGGAGAGGAGGTTTTTTCTACCTTCCTGCGGAAGCTGCCTGCTACTTTGTTGTTGACAGGTCTTTCCTTGTCACTGACGGTGGCCGTTTCCATGCCCTGCGGTATTTGGGCAGCGGTGCATCAGGATAGGGCTTCAGATTTGTTGCTGCGTTTTACTAGCTTTCTTGGCAATGCCATGCCCAATTTTTTTGTGGCCATGGTGTTGATGGATATTCTAGGTATTGAGCTGGGGATTTTGCCAGTTATTTCCAGCAATATGAATTTAAAAAGCGCCTTACTGCCCGCCTTGACGCTTTCCATAGCCATGTCTGCTAAATACCTGCGGCAGGTACGCTCGGCTGTGCTGGAAGAGTTGGGGAAGGACTATGTACTGGGGGCCAGAGCCAGAGGCATCAGGGAAAGAGTCATTCTCTGGAAAAATGTCATGAAGGCCGCCATGCTGACCATCATAACACTGCTGGCTCTTTCTTTGGGGAGCCTTTTGGGGGGAACCGCTATTATCGAAAGCATCTTTATGTGGGATGGGGTAGGAAAGCTGGCGGTGGATGCCATAAACATGCGGGACTATCCCGTTATACAGGCCTATGTTATGTGGATGGCCATAATATATGTGGGCGTGAACCTTTTGGCAGACCTGCTTTATCACTATTTGGATCCGCGCATACGATTGGGAGTGAGCAGAGAATGACAGAGCAAAGGATACCCACAGTCAGAAAGCAAAAAGTGCGGAAAAAGAATCTGCGGCTGAAGCTGATCCTTTTGGCATGTCTAGCCTTGCTTTTGCTGTTAGCCTCCTTTTTTAGTGAATATCTAACACCCTATGACCCCTATTTTCAGGATCTGACACTGACAAAGGCTCCCCCATCTTCGGAGCACTGGCTTGGCACAGACCGCTATGGGAGAGATATCCTCTCCCGTATCATAGTAGGCAGCAGGACCAGTATTTTCGCTTCTTTGCTTTTGGTGGGCTTCATCGCTGTCTTCGGCAGTTTCATTGGGATTCTCTGCGCCAGGAGTGGGAAATGGCTGGATACATTCTTGATGCGCACAGCGGATCTCTTTCTGGCCTTTCCGGGGCTGGTCTTTGCACTGGCTGTGGCGGCAGTGCTGGGTGGTGGCGTCCACAATGCCATCTTTGCTCTGGCTGCCATCAGCTGGCCTAAATATGCAAGACTTTCCCGCAGTCAGACTTTGACTGTTTCGACACTGCCTTTCATGCAGGCGGCTCGAATGGGGGGATGCAGTTCGTTGCAGCTAGTGTGGAGACACGTGCTTCCCAATATAGCAGGCCCCATATTGGTGACAGCCATGCTGGATATCGGCACTATGATGATGGAACTGGCCGGGCTGTCTTTTCTGGGACTGGGGGCTAAGCCTCCCATCCCGGAGTGGGGTAGCATGATGAGTGAGACACGGAATCTTTTGCCCACACAGCCATGGATTACCTTGGCGCCAGGCTTTGCCATCTTTTTTGCTGTGATGGTCTTTAACCTGCTAGGGGATGCGGTGCGGGATTATCTTGATCCGAAAAACAGGAGATAGGAGGGGAAAGTGGAAACATTACTGAGATATGAGCATGTGGACATCAGTTATGGGGAGAGTGTGGTTATCCATGAGGCGTGTTTCTCTCTGGCAGAGGGGGAAATTCTGGGCATAGTGGGGGAGAGCGGCAGCGGCAAGTCAACTATTTTGAAAGCTGCCATGAACCTGCTGGGCTGGGATGGCTTGGTGACACGCGGGGACATCTGGTACAGAGGAAAGAACTTGCCGGATTTGCCGGTAGAAGAGCAGCGGAAAATTTACGGCCCGGGGCTGGGCATGGTCTTCCAGAATGCTGGCAGCAGCTTTTGCCCCGTCCGTAAGATAGGAGTACAGTTGCAGGAAATGATGGCTGCCCACGGCTGCCAAGATAGGAAATCGGTGAAGGAAAAGGCCATGGATATTTTGGGCAAGTTCGGCTTTGAGGATCCCGGGCGTATTCTGGACAGCTATCCATTCGAACTGTCCGGCGGCATGCAGCAGCGAGTGGGGGTAGCGGCAGCCATGCTTCTGAGACCACGTGTTCTGCTGGCAGACGAGCCGACCTCTGCATTGGATGTGACGGTGCAGAAGCAGGTGATAGAGGAAATGCTGCTGGCCAGGAAACTTTTTGGCACTGCTATCCTATTGGTCACCCACAATATGGGGGTGCTCAGGGCAATGGCGGACAGGATGCTGGTGCTTCATAAGGGAGAAACAGTGGAATATGGCAGAACACAGGAAGTCATGGCTTGTCCTCAGTCAGACTATACCCAAAAGCTTCTGGCAGCTGTGCCGAGGCTGAAAAGATGTTCATGAGTCAATTTTAGACTTGATCTGTTTCAATCTCCATAGGAGGTGGGGTGTTTGGAAGAATTTCTGAGAGCAGAGCATTTGCACAAAGTCTTTTCCTCTGGCGCGAAAAAATTTACGGCTGTGGATGATGTGAGCCTTTCCCTGAAGCAAGGGGAAAAGCTGGCAATCATAGGGGAAAGTGGCAGCGGCAAGACTACGGTGGCTCGGATTATAGCGCGACTGATAGAGCCTGATGGAGGCAGGATTATTCTTGGGGGCAAGGATATCACGAAAGCCAAGGGCAGAGAACTGCGTCAGGTCTATGATGTCATGCAGATGGTTTTTCAAAACCCGGTGGAGAGCTTTGATCCGCGTTGGACACTGGGGGATAGCATCTGCGAGAGATTGATGAACCATGGTTATGCCAGAAAGGAGGCAGATAAGGAATGCAGAAGGCTGCTCTCAATGTGCGGCCTAGAGGAGGATTTTGCCAGGCGTTATCCCTATGAGGTCAGCGGTGGGCAGTGCCAGCGGGCGGCTATTGCCAGAGCCTTGGCGCTTGGGCCCAAACTCCTTATTTTGGACGAAGCCACCTCGGCTCTGGATGTGACGGTGCAGGCAGAAGTACTTTCCCTGCTGGACCGTTTGCATAGGAAACTGTCCATGTCGTATCTTTTTATCTGTCACGATATAGCATTGGTGCAGGATTTCTGCCACAGAGTCATGGTAATGTACCAGGGGAAAGTGGTGGAGGAAGGAACTTGTGACCAAGTGATAAGCAATCCGCAGCAGGAATATACCAAGAGGCTGATTGACAGCGTGTTGCAGTGAAGGTTATGTAAAAATTCAGAAAAAGGATTTAGTAAATTGAAAAAATTAAAAAAACTACAAAAAATCATTTCCCTGGCTTTGGGCATTTGTCTCAGTGCCAGCCTGATGGCAGGTTGTGGCCAGGAACAAGCTACATCGCCCGGAGGGCAGAAAACTTTGGTTATTGGGGACACGACCTTTAACAGTTCCAATGAGGAATCCGATGTGAATCCACACAATGCCTACTCCGGTTGGGCCTGCATCCGTTATGGCATTGGAGAGACTCTGGTGAAATACTCCGATGATATGGCGGTGGAGCCTTGGCTGGCGGTGAAGTGGGAGAATATAGATGAACTCACATGGAAATTCACACTGCGGGATGATGTTACGTTCTCCAGCGGCCGCAGAATGGATGCCGCAGCAGTGAAGGAGTGCGTGGAACATCTCATTGCCAATAACAAACGGGCGGAGCAGGATCTGAAGATTGCCTCCATAGAGGCAGAGGGGCAGGAGCTGACCATCAAAACCAAGGAGCCAAATCCAGCGCTGCTGAACTATCTGGGCGACCCCTACGGCTGTATCGTGGATGTGCAGGCAGGCTTTGATGGGGGGATGGCAAGCGGCACCGGCCCATATATCGCAGAGGACGTGAAGACAGATGATCACCTGATCTTGAAGAAAAATGAACATTATTGGGGAGGGAGTCCAAAGCTGGATAAGATTACCATCCGTACCATCACCGATGGTAATACCCTGTCCAGCGCCCTGCAAGCCGGGGAGGTGCAAGCTGCCTATGGTTTGGCTTATGAAAGCTATCCCCTCTTCAGAAACGACAAATACGTTATTTCTCAGATTCCCACTTCCCGTTGTTTCTTTGGCAAGATGAATTTTGATCCTGATTCCGTGTGCGCCGATCCTGCTGTACGCAAGGCGATTTCTATGGGCATTGACAAGGAGAATTTTGTGACAAAGCTTCTGGATGGCAATGGTTCTCCTGCTTCCGGTGTGTTCCCTGCCGGTCCTGCCTATGGTGGTGACAAGGTGAAATCTGAGGCCTACGACCCAGAGGGAGCCAAAAAGGTGCTGGAGGAGGCCGGCTGGCTGGATACGGACGGAGATGGTATCCGGGAGAAGGCAGGCAGAAAACTGGTGGTGAAGTGGCTTACCTATCCAAGCCGTCAAGAACTGCCCTTGCTGGCAGAGTCTGCGCAGGCCAGCCTGAAGGAAATCGGCATGGATGTGGATATCAACTGCACCGCCGACAACAATCAGGCGGTGAAGGATGTAAAGGGCTGGGATGTCTATGCTATGGCCAATGTCCAAGCCCCGACGGGAGATCCAGAGTATTGGTTCACGGTCTTTGCTACTTCTGATGCCACCAAGAATCAGGGTAAGTATAGAAGCGAGAAACTGGACGCTCTGGAGGCTCAGCTCAGCCGGGAATTTGATCCGGCCAAGCGTGCTCAGCTTGCCATAGATATGCAGCAGGTGATCCTGGATGACCATGCCTTTGTCTTCTGCTCCTTCTTGAAGATGAGCATGATTGCCAAGGCAAATGTGAAGAACTATACATCTCATCCCTGTGACTACTATCAGGTGACAGCGGATCTGGATGTGGAATGACGGACCAAATGAACGCACCCACGCCTATTAGAGGCGGGGGTGCGTTCATTGTTTTGATTTCAATGGGGACTTCGGAATGGAATTCCACAGTGAAGTGGTCGCCAAAGACAGATACGAAAATTCAAAGAAAGAAGGCGTCGCTATGCTGGAGAATTAGAAGTGCGAGGTTGTCCGATATGCACAGCAGGCGGAGAGGCCGCCCTGGCACAAAGGCTTTGGCAGAGTCCGTATTGGAGCCGCTAAAAATCTCCGATGTCGCATTGATGCAGGCGCATGGCGTCGAAAGATATCAAGGTCTACAATCCCGCTTTTGATGTGACAGACCATAGCCTCATCACGGCAATCATCACAGAATATGGGATTGCCCGGGCCCCCTACGATACTTCCCTGCAGGAAATCCGCCAGAAATGTGGAAGATGAATAAACAGAGAAATAAGATGGGGAAGAAGCGATAACAGCGGGAAGAGGATGGTGTATCATGGTCACTTTACGACAATGGACATCGCCGCATCGGACATCTGACCGCGACGTATGCCGTACCAAATCTCAAGGCGAGAAGCCGTGCCTTCCATCAGGCGCTCACGGAATTCGGCTTGTCCGATGCGGTCTCTGATGCGTCCCGAACTCACGACAATCCACCTTGAGAAAAAGCGCATGGGCGGTATTGCCGTCGAGCGTTTGCTGAATCTTATCGCCAATCGCGACCAGCGTCCGCTCAAAATCCGGACAAACTGCTGGCTGGTTGAGCGCCATTCTGTAAGAAGAATCTAACCTCTTCATTGTCTACGAGGCAGGACTGCTCAAATAAAATGAACCGTCAAAGCTCCACTGCTCATGCAGCGGAGCTTTTTTGATGCACATTTTTGGCGCAAGATACTCTCATTGTTTACACCACGAGACGTTGTTGCAGGACTTTTGGCTATACATCTCGAATTTTTTGATTGTTAGAGTAGGTAGGGGTCGTTGTGTTAGGGGATGTGTTTTGTGAAGAATCAACAAGGTCCGATTGTTGTCCAAGGTGCGATGGGCGTGGAGACGCAGCATATCATCGACCAGATGACGGAAGTCCGGGAGGAGCCGTTTGGGCCATTCCGGTGTGCGCGTGGAGTGCTTGAAGGACATGGGCTTGTAGTCTGTGAGACGCAGTGGGGCATGGCCAATGCGTCAGCTTTGGCGGCGCTTGCCATTGCGCGGTATCATCCTCAGGCAATCATCAGCCAGGGAACGGCTGGCGCCCATGATGCATCGCTGTCTGTTTACGACATCGTGCTCGGGGCGCGGACAGCAAATTCTTCTGCCTGGCAGACGTATTATCGCGCGGCTGGCGCGGGAGTCGATTACCGCGGGCTGAAACAGCTCGGTGTCTTTGCTTGGGACAAGGACAGAAGGAAGTTCACGCAGGAAGTCTACCACGAGGGGAATCCTGCTCTGCTTGCTGCTGCCCGTCGTGCTGCTGCAAGGTACGAACATGGCAGGGTAGTCGAGGGAACCATCACGACGTGCGACAGCTGGAACTGTGAAGTGGATCGCATCGATTTCCTGCATGGATTCTATGGCTCATTGGCAGAGGAGATGGAGGGAGATGCTGTCGCGCAGGTCTGCCAATCATTCGATGTGCCATTTCTCGATGTGCGCATCATCTCGAATAGCATCTTGTTGAACCAAGATCCATGGGACCTTGGGACTGGATCTGTATGTCAAGAGTTTGTACTCGCGTTGCTGCGAGAATATTGGCTCGATTTGTCTTGAATTGGAGCACTTTAAGATGTTTTAGATTGGAGGTGTTTTGCATGGGTATGGGTACGGTATTGCTTGTTGTGCTGGTTGTCGGTGCAGCTGTATTCTTGAGGAATCGACCGCAGGGGAGCAAGGCGTCGAAGCCGGTGGAAGGTGTCTCGGCTCGTCCGGAGGAGAAGCGGGATTTGTCGGCAGCACCTATGGAGAAGAAGGTGTATCCGCAGGGGGGATCGCGGACGGCTGTGGCTGGGCCGCGCTTGACGGCGGAGCAGTGCCGGGAATTGGCAAGGATCCATCGACAGAACATGCTAGACCGGCAGCATGACAGCCGCATGGCGGCGGCTGCGGCGGTGGCCGGTGCTGTGGCTGGCGCGGCGCTGATGCATCATCATGATGCGGAGGCACAGCAGGCGCAACTCGACCAGATGGCTGCGGCGCAGCGCGCACAGCAGCAGTTGGACGCGGATGCATACAATGCGGATGACTATGATGCAGATGATGGGGATGGTTACAGCGATGTCGCAGACGACTACGATACAGATGATCAGATCGATGCCACTGAGGATCCCGATGACTATGATGCGGATGACGATGGACTGAGCGACGACGGTATCGATTGGGATGATGACTGGTCGGTCGATGATGACAACGACTATGGGGATGGTCAGTCGGACTACAGTGATTACGGCAATGACGACTACGGCAGCTATGGCGACGATTCGGGTTCTGGCCACGATGATGACTATGGCGGCTACGGTGGAGACGACTACAGTGGCAGCTATGATGGCGGCGATTATGGCGGTGGTGATGACTATGGCGGCGACGACGGCGGATTCTGATGGAGGTGAATCGCATGAATAAGGGTGGTTTCAGCTGGAAGACCTTGCTCGGCATCACGAATGCGAAGCGCCAGTTTGCGCGGCAGACGGGCATCCCGACGACGAAGTCGGGCGTCGAGCGCAAGGTCGGTCGCATGGTGCTCGACTTGCTGTTTGGCAAAAAGAAGAAGGGCTGAGGCAGGATTTCGCGGCTGTCTGGCGAATGTAACTGCAATACGAAATTTACATCGAAGCTAAAGTTCAGTCAGAAAGAAGAATCGCTATGTCAATCGAGAGAGTCCTGTCGTTTTTGGAGCAGAAGGGGATGGCGGACCGCGTCATCACGTTTGAGGCGTCGACGGCGACGGTGGAGCTGGCGGCGCAGGCGCTCGGCGTGGAGCCGGGGCACATCGCCAAGACGATGTCGTTCCTCGTGGACGGCGCGCCGCTGCTCGTCATCCTCGCGGGCGATGTGCGCGTGGACAATCACCGCTTCAAGGAAGCATTCCACAAGAAGGGCCGCATGATCCCGTTCGACCAGGTGGAGTCGCTTGTCGGCCATGCGCCGGGCGGCGTCTGCCCGTTCGCGATCAAAGAGGGGGTGCCGGTCTATCTGGATGAATCGCTGCACCGCTTTGAGACGGTCTATCCCGCTGCAGGTGACGACCACAGCGCCGTGCGCCTGACGCCGGATGAGCTCTACTGCATCATCCCAGCGGCTGGATGGGTCGACATTGCAAAGCAGTGATGCTCACCTGGCGCATCACTGTGCGCGCTGTGCGGAAGAACTCGAGATTCAATGAAAAAAATTTTGTGGACGCGCCGGATTATGCCGTATATTTGCTATGGGGACTGTGGAATCTATGATATAATGAAAGGCATCACAGTCAAGAGAGGGGTAACATTGAATGGAAATGCAAATGGAATTCATCCGTAAGCTGCCTACGCCGCAGGAGCTCATGGAACAGTTTCCGATAGATGATCATGTCAAGAAGATCAAGGTGCAGCGCGACAAGGAAATCGCGGATATCATCACGGGCAGGGACAACCGCTTCCTGCTCGTCATCGGTCCGTGCTCGGCAGATAACGAGGAAGCTGTACTCGACTACGTGCATCGCCTCGTGCCGGTTCAGGAGCAGGTCAAGGATAAGATTTTCATCGTGCCGCGCCTTTACACGAGCAAGCCGCGCACGATCGGCATCGGCTACAAGGGCATGCTGCATCAGCCAGACCCGGAGGGCAAGGAGGATATGCTCGGCGGCATCATCGCAATCCGCGAGATGAACGCGCGCGTCGTGCGTGAGACGGGCTTCACGTGCGCAGAGGAGATCCTCTACCCGGAGATCTACCGCTATCTGTCGGACCTGCTGTCGTATGCGGCCGTCGGCGCGCGCTCGGTTGAGGACCAGTTCCACCGCATGATTGCAAGTGGCATCGGCATCCCGGTCGGCATGAAGAACCCGACGTCGGGTGATATCTCGGTCATGCTCAACTCGATCGAGGCGGCACAGCACTCGCAGGAGTTCCTGTTCCGCGGCTGGGAAGTCCGCACGCAGGGCAACCCGCTGGCGCATGCCATCCTGCGCGGCTATGTCGACAGCTTCGGCAACAGTCTGCCGAACTACCACTACGAGAACCTGCGCTCACTCTGCGAGGCATACCACAAGCGCAATCTCGTGAACCCGGCTGTCATCGTCGACACGAATCATGCGAACTCGGGCAAGAAGTATCTCGAGCAGATCCGCATCGCGAAGGATGTCGTCAACAGCTGCAAGATCTCGTCGGATATCCGCACGCTCGTCAAGGGCCTCATGATTGAGAGTTACATCGAGGACGGCAACCAGAAGATCTGCGAGGGCACGTACGGTAAGTCTATCACGGATCCGTGCCTCGGCTGGGACAAGACGCAGCAGCTCATCTTCGACCTCGCGGAGATGCTCTGATTGCGCTGCTGGCCAATCAGATAACCGAATCAGAGTCAAAAGGAGCCTGCCACAGATCGTGTGGCAGGCTCCTTTTTCTGAGGTGCTTGAACTGAATCAGAATTTGTCGACGAGCTTGTAGCCCTTGCCGCGCAGGAATGTCTCGGCCTCTGGCTCCTGCGTCTTGAAGATGACGACCGGCTGGCTGGCCTGGCGGTCATAGGAGATGTAGAGGTAGTCGAGCGAGACATTGGCCTCTTCAAGGTGTTTGAGGATCGCGTCGAGGCTGCCCGGCGTGTCGCCCATCTCGACGGCGATGACCTTGTCGATGTGGCACTGGTAGCCGGCTTTCTTGAGCTCGGCGAGCGCGCGCTCTGGGTCCGTCAGGACGAGGCGGATGATGCCGAACTCAGCGCTGTCGCTGGCGAGCATGGAGTAGATGTTGACGTCTGCTGCTGCGAGCACAGCCGTCATCTTGCGCAGAGCGCCTTTTGTGTTTTCGGCGAATACAGAAACTTGATTGAGCATAGAGTCGTGATCTCCTTTTGTGAATCTTGAAGTTGATGAACGATGAATATAGCGATTGCTACGATTGCTATGTCCATTCTATCATAACGCCTGCCAGAACGCAAAGGCCTCGCACAGATAAGGTGTAATGTTGTTACATGAAGCTGGCGCGTCCTTCAGGCGAGGAGGTTCAGCAGCACGGTCACGATGGAGGAGTTGACGAAGTCGACGATCAGGGCACCGATCAGCGGGATGACGAAGAAGGCGGTCGGGGCTGGGCCGAAGCGCTCGACCATGACGGACATGTTGGCGATGGCGTTCGGCGTGGCGCCGAGGCCGAAGCCACAGGTGCCCGCTGCCATGACGGCGGCCTCGTAGTTGCGGCCCATGACGCGGAATATCAGGAACTTGGCGAAGAGCGCGAGGAAGAGCACCTGGCTCAGTAGCATGACCATCATCGGGATGGCGAGGTCGGAGAGCTGCCAGAGCTTGAGACTCATGAGGGCACACGAGAGGAAGATGGTCAGGCCGAGGTTGCCGAGGACTTCGCTCTCGCGCTGGTAGATCTTGTAGGCGTGCGTGTAGTCGGAGATGTTGCGGATGATGGCGGCTACGAGCATGGAGCCGATGTAGTTCGGGAAGACGAGGCCGGCGCTGATGAAGAGCTGGCTGATGACGGTGCCGAGGCCCATGGCAATGAGCAGGTGCGCGAGGGCGTTCATGAAGCGGTAGTTGTTGATGCTCTGCCCCGCGCGCTTCTCTTCGTCGATGGCCTTGCGCTCGCCGTGGGCGGCCTTCTTGAGCTTCTCGAGCTCGTCGCTCGTGTTGGCTGGGTCGAGGCGTTCCTCTTCGGCGACGCTCGTGAGGCCGTAGCGGCGCACGAGGAATTCGCCCATCGGGCCGCCGAGCAGGCTGCCGGAGACGAGGCCGAAGGTGGCAGCGGCAAAGGCAATCGTCGTCGCGTTGTCGAGGCCGACGCTCTCAAGGACAGGGCCGAAGGAACCGGATGTGCCGTGTCCGCCGACCATCGGGATGGAGCCCGTCGCGAACCCCATGAGCGGGCTCAGGTCGAAGACGTGCGCCAGGACGATGCCAATGGCGTTCTGGCACAGGATCAGGAGGGCGGTGAGCACGGCCATCTTGGCGACGAGCGAGCCGCCCTTGCGTATCAGGCTGATGCTGGCCGTGTAGCCGATGCTCGTGAAGAAGAGCATCATGAAGACGTTCTGCATGACGGTATCCTGGCGATACGTCCAGATGCCGTTGACGTAGAGGATGTCGTTGAGGATGGCGAAGAGGATGCCGCCAATGACAGGGGCCGGGATGCAGTAGCGGCGCAGGAAGGGAATCTTGAGACGCAGGAGTACGCCGATGTAGTAGACCGCCGTGGCGGCAGCGAGTGTCTGATAGATGTTGAGATCGATGTTCATGATGGGGACTTCCTTTGCTGAGTATTCTTGCTTACGTGTAAATCTGTAACATGGCTATTATCATATCAAAAAATCATTGGAGATACAACACTTTTGTTATAGCTTGCACAAAAGTATTTTGTACTGCCGTGCGAGGCCGCCTTTGGAAATCTATTGCATTACGCGGGGAAAGCATGTATAATAAGTGAGTAATTTTAGTTTGCAAGTGAGGATACGACAGGTATCCCTTTTCTTTTATAGGAGGCAGATTACACAGAATGAGTATGATGACTAATGATAAGCTCCGCAATATCGCGATCATTGCACACGTCGACCACGGCAAGACGACGCTGGTCGATGCCATGCTGAAGCAGAGCCATGTATTCCGCTCGAATGAGCAGGTAGCTGAACGCGTCATGGACTCGGGCGATATCGAGCGCGAGCGCGGCATCACGATTCTCTCGAAGAACACGGCCATCATGTACAACGGCATCAAGATCAACATCGTCGACACCCCGGGCCACGCTGACTTCGGCGGTGAGGTCGAGCGTGTCCTCAACATGGTCGACGGCGTTCTCCTGCTCGTCGATGCATTCGAAGGCCCGATGCCGCAGACGAAGTACGTCCTGCGCAAGGCCCTGGAGCAGAAGCTGAAGCCGATTGTCGTCATCAACAAGATCGATAAGCCGAACCAGCGCGTGGACGACGTCTACGATGAGGTCCTCGAGCTCTTCATGGAACTCGATGCCGATGACGATCAGCTCGACTTCCCGGTCATCTACGCGACGGCTCGCGACGGTATTGCGAAGTACAGCATGGACGATGACAGCACGAACCTCGAGCCGCTGATGGAGACGATTGTCAAGGAAATCCCGGCTCCGCACGGCGATCCGGACGGCCCGCTGCAGATGATGGTCACGACGCTCGAGGCAGATGCCTTCGTCGGCCGCGTCGCCGTCGGCCGCATCAGCCGCGGCACGGCTCGCACGAATCAGAATGTCGTGCTCATCAACGGCGATCAGGAGATCCGCGCGAAGATCGGCAAGGTCTTTGTCTATCAGGGCATGCAGCGCATCGAAGTGCCGGAAGCCAAGATGGGCGAGATCGTCGCACTGACGGGTCTCGGTGATGTCAGCATCGGCTACACGGTCGCTGACGCTGAGAAGCCGGAGGCACTGCCGGCCATCCGCATCGACGAGCCGACACTCTCTATGACGTTCGGTGTCAACACGAGCCCGTTCGCCGGCCGTGAAGGCCAGTTCGTCACGAGCCGCCATCTGCGCGACCGCCTGTTCAAGGAAGTTGAGACGAACGTCGCCATGAAGGTCGAAGAGACGGATTCGCCGGATGTCTTCAAGGTATCGGGTCGCGGCGAGTTGCATCTCTCGATCCTCATCGAGGAGATGCGCCGCGAGGGCTACGAGCTGCAGGTCGGCAAACCGGAAGTCGTCTACAAGACGATCAATGGCCAGCTCTGCGAGCCAATCGAGAACCTGACGGTCGAGGTACCGCAGGAGTACATGGGCGCTGTCATGGAAGGCCTCGGCACGCGCAAGGCTGAGCTCACGAACATGACGGAGACGGCTGGCTACATGCGCCTCGAGTTCACGATCCCGGCGCGCGGCCTCATCGGTTTCCGCTCCGAGCTTTTGACGAGCACGAAGGGCAACGGCATCATGAACCACGTCTTCCACGGCTATGCACCGTACAAGGGTGACATCCCGGGCCGTACGCGCGGCTCCCTCGTCGCCTTCGAGCAGGGTGAGACGACGGGCTACGGCATCTACACGCTGCAGGATCGCGGCACGATGTTCATCGGACCGAACGAGCAGGTCTACGAAGGCATGATTGTCGGCGAGAACTCCCGCGAGAACGATATCGACATCAATCCGTGCAAGAAGAAGAACGTCTCCAACATGCGTACGTCTTCTTCGGATGAGGCCATCCGCCTGACGCCGCCGCGCATCCTTTCGCTCGAGCAGGCCATCGAGTACATCAACAGCGATGAGCTCGTCGAAGTCACGCCGGAGCACATCCGCCTGCGCAAGGCTATCCTCGACCGCACGATCCGCGGCCGCAACGCCAAGAACGCGCGCAAGGGTTGATTCGGCACTTCGCAATAAGAATAAAAATGAGAGAAAACCTGTCGAAAATGAAATTTTTCGGCAGGTTTTTTGCAATTTCTGTCGAAATGTGTTATCATGTCGATAGTTAAATCCAGTTTTGTACACATGTGTGTGTGGATAATATGAATTCAGGTGGAAGGACGAGATGTTATGAGTGGGATGGAGACGATCAAAGGCAAGTTCCAGGGCCTCATCGATGTATTGATGCCGTGGGAAGACGTAGAGGTAGAGGATAGCAAGGAAGCTGCTGGCGAGAAGAAACAGCAGCAGGTTTCGGCTAGGCAGTCTCATGCGGCAGCACAGGAGTACAAAGTCTCGGGCGGCGACTCGATCTATGTCGAGCGCACGGAGGCACAGGAGCCTGCGCCGTCTCTCCGCACCCGCGCGCGCGTGCAGCACCCACAGCTGACGGTCCACACGACGAAGATCCCGGAGCTGCGCGTCCAGATCTACGTGCCGGAGAACTTTGACCAGGTCACGGACATCGCGGACAATCTCAAGGCCGGCAAGGCTGCTGTTGTCAACTACGAGCGCGTTGCTGCTGAAGAGCAGCGCCGCATCTGTGACTTCGTCAACGGTGCCTGCTATATCGTCAACGGCTGCGCAAAGCGCATCTCGGAGCAGATCGTGCTCTACGCACCGGAAGGCGTCGATGTCGCAGAAGCAATGCCGGCAGAACTCAAGGACTGATACTTGATCCAATAGAACCACGGATTCATGCCAGCCTGCCTCAAGGGGCAGGCTGTTTTATGTTGCAGTAGATAAAAGAGAACCAGAACACCAGAAAAGGGGAATTTTGATGAACAAGAACCATGAAGGACAGAACGAGGTGCTCGAGGGCGTGCTCGCGGAGTTTGCCAAGCTGGCTGCTATCCCGCGCAAATCCGGTCACGAGCAGGCTGTCAGTGATTTCCTGAAGTCGTATCTCAGCGAGCTCGGCTTTACGGTCATGCAGGACGAGGCGAACAACATCATCGCGGACAAGAAGGCGACGGCTGGCTTCGAGAAGGCGCCGTTGACCATCCTGCAGGGCCACATGGACATGGTCTGCGTGGCGGAAGAAGGCTATGATTACGATCCGCTCAAGGATCCCATCAAGCTCGTGCGCACGGAGGAGTACCTCTCGGCTGAGGGCACGAGCCTCGGCGCGGACGATGGCATCGGCGTGGCAGAGGCCATCTACATCATGAAGACGGCGAAGGACCACGGCCCGCTGCGCTTGATCGTCACGACAGATGAGGAGCAGAGCATGAAGGGCGCCATCCGCCTCTCGGCAGAGCACCTCAAGGATGCCTCGTTCCTCATCAACTGCGACAGCGAGAATTACGATGAGCTGACAGTTGGCAGCGCGGGCAGCGTCGACCTCGACTTCACGCGCGAGCTGAAGCGCGTGGAGCCGGAGACGTCGGCTGCCTGGCGGCTGGAGGTCAAGGGGCTGCTCGGCGGCCATTCCGGTGAGCGCATCGGCGATGGACGCGGCAATGCCATCCGCACGCTCGCGATGATCCTGACAGCACTGCAGGCGAAAGGCGAGGTCGAGCTCGCATCCTTTGCGGGCGGCAAGGCGCGCAACGCCATCCCGAACGATGCGGCAGCTGTCTTTGTCACGGACATCCCCAAAGAGGAGATGGAAGCGGTCATCAAAGACCAGCAGGAGCGCTTCAAGAAGATGTACGGCAATGTCGAGCCGCAGATCCTCGTGCCGCTGACGAGCGTCGAGGCGCCGCAGCAGGTCCTGACGGCGGGCGATGCAAAGCGCCTGCTGAACCTCCTGACGATCCTGCACACGGGTGTCTACGCGATGTCGACGGTCATCCCGGGGCTCGTCGAGACGAGCGCCAACCTCGGCGTTGTCCGCATGACGGCGGACGAGGTGGAAGTCCAGTTCTTCCCGCGTTCGGCCGTCGACCAGAAGCTCGACGAGTTCCGTCAGTACGCTGAGACGGTCGCAGAGCTCACGGGCTTCACGGCGCACATCGGCACGCAGTCGCCGGGCTGGAAGGAGAACAAGGATAGTCGCCTCGCCAAGATTGTGGCAGAGACGTTTGCCGAGCAGAACGGCAAGCCGATGAAGGTTGAGACGATCCACGCTGGACTCGAGTGCGGCTGGCACTTCCGCAAGAATCCGCAGCTCGACATGGTGTCGATCGGTGTGACGACGAAGGACATCCACAGCCCGAAGGAGCATCTCGTGCTCGCGACGGTCAAGCCGCAGGTCGACCTCATCGTCGAGACACTGCACAAGATTGCCGTGCTTTGAGCCGGTATCTGCCAGCGCTGTGAGACAGATCGGACAGAGATAGACCACATATAGTTGATGCCGCATGGGGAAAGCTCCTCTGTGCGGCATCTTTTCGTCTATGCATCATGATCGATGCAGTATTGCTGTATCTCTGTGGGCTGTGTCGTGGACAAGCGAGCCCATTTTTGATACAATAAAGCATTGATTATGAGATAGACAGCAAAGAAAAGGACGGAAAAGAACGTATGAACATGATAGATGGCAAGCTGCACCGCTATGCGTACCTCCTGGTCTATGGATGCCAGATGAACCAGAGCGATGCAGAGCGCATGATGGGACAGCTCCGCACGATCGGCTATGAGCGGACGGAGTCGATGGAGGAGGCTGACCTCATCCTCATCAACACGTGCTGCGTGCGCGAGACGGCGGAGGACCGCGTCTACGGCAAGATCGGCGAGATCAAGCGCCTCAAGCGCGAGCGCCCGGAGCTGATTTTCGGCATCACGGGCTGCATGGCGCAGAAGGAGGGCGATGCGCTCATCAAGCGCGCGCCGCACATCGACTTCGTGCTCGGCACCAACAAGGTCCACGAGCTCACGCATGTCGTGCAGGAAATCCAGGCGGAGCATGGCCACGTCGTCGACGTCCAGCTCGGCGAGACGGAGCTGCCGGACGATGTGCCGGTCGCACGTGCGGGCAGCCTCTCGGCCTGGGTGCCGATCATGTACGGCTGCAACAACTTCTGCACGTACTGCATCGTGCCGTACGTGCGCGGCCGCGAGCGCAGCCGCCTGCCGGAGGACATCGTGCGCGAGGTCGAGGAAGCCGTGAAGAACGGCTATGAGGAAGTCACGCTGCTCGGTCAGAATGTCAACTCCTATGGCAAGGACCACAAGCTCGCGGATTTCGCGGATCTTCTGAAGATGGTCGACGAGGTGCCGGGCATCCGCCGCGTGCGCTTCATGACGTCGCATCCGAAGGACCTATCCGACAAGGTCATCGCAGCCATACGCGACGGCGAGCATCTCTGTGAGCACATCCATCTGCCGGTCCAGTACGGCAGCAACCGCATCCTCAAGGCGATGAACCGCGTCTACACGGTGGAGTCGTACCGCGACCTCGTGCGCCGCATCCGCGCGGCTATCCCCGAGGTGAGCCTGACGACGGACCTCATTGTCGGCTTCCCGGGCGAGACAGACGAGGACTTCCAGCGGATGCTCGACTTCCTGCGCGAGATCCGCTACGATTCGGCCTACACCTTCATCTACTCGAAGCGGTCGGGCACCCCCGCGGCGACGATGGAGAACCAGGTCGAGGAGTCGGTCAAGAAGGAGCGTTTGAGTGCGCTCATGGCTGTGCAGAACGAGATCAGCCTCGCCATCAACGAGAAACTGCTCGGCAGGACGCTGGAGATCATGGTCGAAGGCCCGAGCAAGAACGATGCATCCGTCTGGATGGGCCGCACGCGCACCAACAAGATCGTCTTGTTCGCGCATGCGGGCGAGAAGCCGGGCGACTTCATCGACGTTCGCATCACGCACCCGCAGACCTGGGTCCTCAAAGGCGAGCGCGTATCATAAGAGAAATGACAGGCGTGCTGGCATCTTGTCAGCACGTCTTTTATCCAGTTTATCCAGTCTATCCAGGAGGTGTAAGTATCGATGGAAATGACGCCGATGATGCAGCAGTATCTCGCGACAAAGGAACAGAATCCGGGCGCGATCCTGTTTTTCCGCTTAGGCGATTTTTATGAGATGTTCTTTGAAGATGCCAAGCTCGTCTCAAAAGAGCTTGGCCTGACGCTGACGAGCCGCAGCAAAGGACAGGATGCGCCGATGTGCGGCGTGCCGTATCATGCAGCCGAGACGTATGTCAACAAGCTCGTCAAGCGCGGCTACAAGGTGGCCATCGCCGAGCAGATCGGCGACCCGAAGGCGAAGGGCCTGACGAAGCGCGAGGTCATCAAGGTCGTGACGCCGGGCACGATCCTCTCGGAGTCGGCCCTGCAGGCGACGCAGAACAACTACATCGCGCTCATCTATGAAGCGGGCGAGAAGATCGTGCTCGCCGGTGCTGATATCTCGACGGGCGAATGCTTCTACGGCATCTACGAGGGCGGCAACCGCCTGCAGATGCTCCTCGATGAACTCTACCGCCTGATGATGCCGGAACTCCTCGTTGTCGGCGAGCCGTCATTTGCAGATGCGCTCAAGGAGTTCGCTGCTCTGCGCCTGCCGCACTGTTCGTTCACGCCGATTGCGGAGATCTCGCACAACGTCGAGGACCGCATCGTCGAGCACTTCGAGGCAGCGCAGCGACCGGCGCAAGAAGAGGCGCAGGAGGCAGTGGCGACGCTGCTCGACTATCTGCACGAGACGGTCCGCACAGACCTCACGCAGCTCAACCAGCTGGCGTACCTCGATGCCTCGGAGAATCTCGTCGTCGACACGTACACGCTGCGCAATCTCGAGATCACGCGCAACCTGCGCGACGGCGGCAAGAAGAACACGCTCTTAGACGTCCTCGACTTCACGGAGACGGCGATGGGCAGCCGCCTCCTGAAGAAGTGGCTCGAGTACCCGCTCTTGAGCATCGCGGGCATCACGCAGCGCCTCGATGCCGTCGAGGAACTCGTCCGTGATTTCTCGCTGCGCGGCGGCGTGCGCGACGGCTGCCGCGAGATCCACGACTTCGAGCGCCTCCTGACGCGCATCGAGGTCGGTACGGCCAATGCGCGCGACCTCATCGCGCTCAAGGTCTCTCTGCGCTGTCTGCCAGGGATCCGCGAGAAGCTGAAGGGGGCAAAGTCCTCGATGCTCAAGCAGGCCGAGGCGAAGGTGGAGACCTTCGATGATCTCGTCGACCTCTTGGAGCGCGCGATTGTCGAGGACCCGGGCATCAGCCTGCGCGAGGGCGGCATCATCAAGACGGGCTACAACGAGGAGCTCGACGAGTACCGCCGCATCTCGCACGACAGCAAGGCGATGCTGCAGGAGATTGAGGAGCGCGAGAAGGAGCAGACGGGCATCAAGGCGCTGAAGATCGGCTACAACAAGGTCTTCGGCTACTACATCGAGGTGCGCCACAGCGGTGCGGACCGCGTGCCGGACCGCTACATCCGCAAGCAGACGCTCGCGAATGCTGAGCGCTACATCACGGAGGAGCTCAAGGAATTCGAGACGAAGATCCTCGGCGCGCAGGAGAAGATCGTCAACATCGAGTACAATCTCTTCACCGATGTGCGCGAAGAAGTCAAGGCGCACCTGACGGAGATCCAGCAGACGGCGCATGAGATTGCGCTCGTCGATGTGCTCGCGAGCCTCGCGGAGGCGGCCAGCACCTACAACTACGTGCGCCCCTCGATGCGGACGGACGGCGTCATCGACATCAAGGACGGCCGCCATCCGCTCGTCGAGCGCATCCTGACGCGCGACCTCTTCGTGCCGAACGACGCGCATCTCGACCACAAGGACTGCGAGATCATGCTGATCACGGGACCGAACATGGCGGGTAAGTCGACGTACATGCGCCAGGTGGCTCTCTTGACGCTCATGGCGCAGATCGGCAGCTTCATCCCCGCGCGCGAGGCCGCCATCTCGCCGGTCGACCGCATCTTCACGCGCATTGGCGCGAGCGACGACCTCGTCAGCGGTCAGAGCACCTTCATGGTCGAGATGAATGAAGTCGCGCAGATCCTCAAGTACGCGACGAAGGACAGCCTTGTCATCCTCGATGAGATTGGCCGCGGCACGAGCACGTTCGACGGCATGAGCATCGCGCGCGCCGTCATCGAGCACATCGAGAAGAAGGTCCACGCCAAGACGCTCTTCGCGACGCACTATCACGAGCTCACGGACCTCGAGGATGATAAGATCAAGAATTTCTGCGTGGCCGTCAAGGAGCGCGGCAACCAAGTCGCCTTCCTGCGGCGCATTGTGCGCGGCGCGGCCGACAAGTCGTACGGCATTCATGTCGCGCGGCTCGCGGGCCTGCCGAAGTCGGTCACGAGCCGCGCCGAGGAGATTCTCGCGATGCTCGAGGCGGAGGCGCCGGACGCAGCGGCCGCTGCCAGAGCGGAGCAGGCGAAAGGCCGTGCGGCAAAGGCCGAGCCTGCTGCACAGGATATGGGCTCTCTCTTTGCCTCGAGCCTCAGCGACACCTTGCTCGCGCTCGATGTCATGACGATGACGCCGCTCGAGGCGATGAATGAGCTCTACCGCCTGCAGGAGCAGGCCAAGAGGGAGGCTGGTAAAGCATGACGATGATCCATGTACTTGACGACAATACCATCAACAAGATCGCGGCTGGCGAAGTCGTGGAGCGGCCGGCGTCTGTCATCAAGGAGCTCGTCGAGAATGCGATGGATGCGGGCGCGACCCGCATCGAGGTCGAGATCATGGCGGGCGGCACGAGCTTCATGCGCGTGACGGACAACGGCCGGGGCATGAGCGCGGAGGACGCGCACCTCGCGATCCTGCGCCATGCGACGAGCAAGATCCGCGAAGTCGGTGACCTCAATACCGTCGGTACGCTGGGCTTCCGCGGCGAGGCCCTGCCGACGATCGCGTCCGTCTCGCGCTTCACGCTCTTGACGCGCCGCGAGGGTGACGACCTCGGCACGCGCGTGACCATCACGGGCGGCAAGGAGCCGGACTTCATCGAGGCGGGCTGCAATATCGGCACGACGGTCAAGGTAGAGGACCTCTTCTTCAATACGCCGGCGCGCAAGAAATTCCTCAAGACGAATCACACGGAGGGCTCGCGCATCAACGATTTCATCGTCAAGCTCGCGCTCTCGCGCCCCGATATCGAGTTCCACTTCATCAACAACAACAAGATGTCTGTCGTGACGCCGGGCACGGGCAATCTCTATGATACCATCCAGGCGATTTACGGGGCCAAGACGGCGGATTCGCTTCTGGCCCTCACGCTCGAGGATGAGGATGTGAAGATCTCAGGCTACATCACAAAGCCGTCGATGCTCAAGAGCAGCCGCGCCTGGCAGACGTACATCGTCAATTCGCGCATCATCCAGAATCGCGCTATTGCCAAGGCTATCGACAATGCCTACAAGTCGCTGATCCCGAAGAGCGGCTTCCCGCTGGCGGTCCTGCGCATCGAAGTGCCGCAGCGCACGATCGATGTCAATGTGCACCCGCAGAAGAGCGAGCTCAAGTTTGAGGACGAGAGCCGCATCTTCAAGGCGGTCTACAAGGCCGTGCTCGATGCCATACGCCCCGCGGGCAGGGGCCTTGGCGAGGTGGCTGCTGTCGTGGAGAAGCCGGAACAGCATGTTGCGATGGAGCCCATGCAGTTCGTGCCGGCGACGGAGCCTCTGTCTGAACCCATCATCCCGCAGTGGCCGCAGGCCGGGAACGCGCATGCCGGCGCCTCGCCGCAGCAGGGGCATCCGGCGAGCGCGGGCAAGCCGAAGACGATTTACGAGGCGGTGCACCGCTCTTCGCCGATTCCCGCCGAGAGCATGGCCGGTTTTTCGGCTGCACAGCAGAGCCTGCGCCGCGAGAAACAGGACACGCTGGACGCACCGGTGACGGAGGGCAGAGTGGCGGAGACAACGCCGCCCATTTCGTCACCGGACGCCTCGGCAGCGCCGTGCAGCGAGGGGGAGTCCCTTCAGTATGAGGGAACGGTCGTACCGATTGGACAGGTTGACCTGACTTACATCATCGCGCAGGATGCCAAGGGCCTCTACATCGTCGACCAGCATGCGGCGCATGAGCGCATTCTTTTTGACAAATTTTCGGCGATGGCGGGGGATATTCCGTCGCAGCAGCTGCTCGTGCACCAGATCCTGAGCTTTGACCAGAAGGAATCCGATCTCGTCGAGGCGCATCAGGAACTCTTTGCCTCGCTCGGCTTCCACATGGAGATGAGCGGTGAGCGGGAGTTCCGCCTCATGGAAGTGCCGGCCGATGTGCCGGTCAGCGAGGCGGAGGACATCATCCGTGAGATCCTGACGGATCTCATGGACATGCACGAGACGACGGCGAAGGAAATCCGCCAGGCCTGCCTCGCGACGACCGCCTGCCGCGCGGCCATCAAGGCCGGTGAGGAATTGAGCTTCCGCCAGATGCAGATTATCCTCGACGCGCTCGCGCACACGGCGTTCCCGTACACCTGCCCGCATGGCCGCCCGACCATCCTGAAGTTCAGCAGTGAAGAGCTGGCCAAGATGTTCAAGCGCACAGGCTTTGGCTTTTGATTTTATATATTTGGAGGATGATACGATGGTTCAGGCAATCGCAACGACGGGCCGCAAGTGCACGGATGATGCCGTCTCCCTGGCAAAATGGGCGGCGGAGCACGCGAAGATCCCCTATGTGCCGCGCGCGAATCTCTCGGGCCAAGCTCTGCGCGAGCGCTACGGGGTCGACTTCATCCTGATCGCGAAGCAGGGGCTGCTGACGCTCTCGACACCGGCAGGCGATCTCTTCTTCCACCCGAATATGGCGCATCTGCGCCTCAAGAACCTGCGCTTCGGCAGCGCGGGCACGGGCGACCGCATGGTCGAGGCCATGGGCCTTTCGCACGGCATGAGCGTGCTCGACTGCACGCTCGGCTTCGGCGCCGATGCGATCGTCGCGAGCTTTGCCGTGGGCCCGGAGGGAAAGGTCACGGGCATCGAGTCGCAGCCGCTCATCGAGACGGTCGTCGGCTACGGCCTCGCGCACTTCAAGGCGGAGAACTGGCCGATACAGGAGGCCATGCGCGGCATCGAGACGGTCTGCGCCGATGCCTTCACGTATCTGAAGCAGCAGGCGGATGATTCCGTCGATGTCGTCTACTTTGACCCGATGTTCCGCCATCCTCTTCTGGAGAGCCGCAGCCTCTCGCCGCTGCGCACGGTGGCCAACCATGCGCCGGTCTCGCCGGCGATGATCGAGGAGGCCTGCCGCGTCGCAAGGCGCCGCGTCGTCTTCAAGGAGAACGCGCGCAGCCTGGAGTTCGAGCGGCTCGGCTTCACGCAGATCATGGGCGGCCGCTACAGCAAGGTCCACTACGGCGTGCGCATCCTCTGAACATCGTTCTGAGGATGTTTCCCGATACACTTTTTTGAGGCACTTCCTACGGGAAGTGTCTTTTTACATTGATTTATGTGCTTCTTGATGATACAATAAAAAAGAATGATTTGATCGGATAAAAACTTCATACTACCATTCCTGCGCGACGTTCATCATGACAGATGCCTTGCATCGTTCGAGGCAGCACGGATTTCTTGTCATGTTCAGGGGAGCGTCCCCTTAGCGCGTCATAAGAGTTGGAATGAGACGATAGGGGATTTCTATCCAGCAACTATACACGACGTATATCAAAATAAAGATGTATCATAAATTTGGCATTTGCATTCTGCTATGAGATGCAGCAAACACTTTGGAGGTGTACTTTTTGGCTAAAGGAGCACAGAAATTACAGATCATCCCTCTCGGAGGCCTGGGGGAGATCGGCAAGAATATGACAGTCATCCGCGTGGATGACGAGATTCTCGTCATTGATTCGGGCCTGATGTTCCCGGATGAGGACATGCTCGGCATTGACCTCGTCATCCCGGACATCAGCTACCTCATCGAGAACAAGGACAAGATCAAGGCCATCGTGCTGACGCACGGCCACGAGGATCATATCGGCGCGCTGCCGTACGTCCTCAAGAAGATCAATGTGCCGGTCTACGGCACGCGCCTGACGCTCGGCATCCTTGAGGGCCGCCTCAAGGAGAACGGCGTTGACTCGAGCAACCTGCACTCGGTCATGCAGGGCGACATCATCAATGTCGGCTGCTTCAGTGTCGGCTTCATCCGCGTCAATCACTCGATCCCTGACGCCGTCGGCCTCTCCATCAAGACGCCGGTCGGCATGATCGTGCACACGGGCGACTTCAAGCTCGACTACACGCCGATTGACGGCAAGATGACGGACTTCCGCCGCTTCTCAGACCTCGGCAACCGCGGTGTCCTCGTGCTCATGGCGGATTCGACGAATTCGGAGCGCGAGGGCCATACGCCGTCGGAGCGCACGGTCGGTGCGGCATTTGACCGCGCTTTCCACAATGCGCGCGGTCGCATCATCGTCGCGACGTTCTCGTCGAACGTCCACCGCATCCAGCAGGTCATCGACACGGCTGTGCGCTACAAGCGCCATGTCGCCGTGCTCGGCCGCAGCATGGTCAACGTCGTCAACATCTCACTCGAGCTCGGCTACATCACGGCGCCTGAAGGCACGATTGTCGATATCGACGAGATCCACAACTACCGCATGGAGCAGATGGTCATCATCACGACGGGCAGCCAGGGTGAGCCGA
This sequence comes from Mitsuokella sp. UBA4253, assembly GCF_002395285.1. Classification (NCBI taxonomy): domain Bacteria; kingdom Bacillati; phylum Bacillota; class Negativicutes; order Selenomonadales; family Selenomonadaceae; genus Mitsuokella; species Mitsuokella sp. UBA4253. The sequence continues at coordinate 62,629 of NZ_DGWR01000014.1, forward strand.
TGTCGGCTCTGACGCGCATGTCGATGTCCGACCACCGCAAGGTCGGCATCGTGCCGGGCGACACGGTCATCATCTCGGCTACGCCGATCCCGGGCAACGAGAAGCTCGTTTCGAAGACGATCGACAACCTCATGAAGCTCGGCGCCAACGTCATCTACGGCCGCAATCAGGGCATCCACGTCTCGGGCCATGCGAGCCGCGAGGAGCTCAAGCTCATGCACAATCTCGTGCGCCCGAAGTTCTTCATCCCGGTCCACGGCGAGTACCATCACCTCGTGCAGCACGCCCGCCTCGCGCGCGAGCTCGGCATGCCGAAGGAGAATATCTTCATCAGCGAGAACGGCCAGATCCTGGAGTTCACGCGCGATAAGGGCCAGGTGGCCGGCAAGGTCACGGCTGGCATGGTCATGGTCGATGGCCTCGGCGTCGGCGATGTCGGCAACATCGTGCTGCGCGACCGCCGCCAGCTCTCGCAGGACGGCATCCTGATCGTCGTCGTCACGATGAACAAGCAGACGCACCGCGTCGTCGCAGGGCCGGACATCGTCTCGCGCGGCTTTGTCTATGTGCGCGAATCGGAGGCTCTCATGGACGAGGCCACGGCACGCGTGCAGCAGGCACTCGACCGCTGCGAGGACGAGAAGGTCAAGGAGTGGGCCGCCATCAAGTCGAATGTGCGCGATGCGCTGGGCCGCTACCTCTTCGAGAAGACGCGCCGCCGCCCGATGATCCTGCCAATCATCATGGAAGTCTGAGCGTACCATCGTACCATATGGAATCTGAGCCGGAGCTGCGTCTCCGGCTTTTCTGCTGATTGTATCACTGAGTGTATCACATAGACCGTATCACAAGAGGAAAACGGGAAGGAGTGAAAGCATGCCGTTTACCCACCTCCATGTCCACACGGAATACAGCCTGCTCGACGGTGCGAGCCGCATCAAGGAGCTCATCAAGACGACGAAAGAGCTCGGCATGGACAGCATCGCCATCACCGACCACGGCGCCATGTACGGCGTCATCGATTTCTACAAGGAAGCCAAGAAGCAGGGCGTGAAGCCCATCATCGGCTGCGAGGTCTACGTGGCCCCGGGCGCGCGCCAGGAACACCGCGAGGTCAATGGTGTGCGCTACTATCACCTGATTTTGCTCGCGGAGAACCAGACGGGCTACCGCAATCTCGTCAAGCTCGTCTCGCTGGCCAACATCGAGGGCATGTACTACAAGCCGCGCGTCGACAAGGACCTCCTGCGCCAGTACCATGAGGGCATCATCTGCCTGTCGGCCTGCATCGCCGGTGAGATCCCGCGCGCCATCCTGCAGGACAACCTCGAGCATGCCGATGCGCTCGTGCGCGAGTACCTCGAGATCTTCGGCCGCGAGAACTTCTTCCTCGAGATCCAGAACCACGGCCTGCCGGAGGAGCGCAAGGCAAACGCCGCACTCGTCGAGCTTGCGAAGAAGTACGATGTCGGGCTCGTCGCGACGAACGACCTGCATTACGTGCACCGCGAGGACAGCGAGTTCCACGACATCCTGCTCTGCATCCAGATGAACAAGACGTTCGACGATCCCGACCGCATGCGCTTCCCGAGCGACGACTACTATCTGAAATCGCCGGAGGAGATGGCGGCGCTCTTTCCGGATCTTCCGGAGGCCATCGCCAACACCGAGAAGATTGCCGCGCGCTGCGAGGTCGACTTCACCTTCGGCCAGCTGCAGTTGCCGTACTACCCGATCCCTGCGCCGTATGCCGACGATGAAGCGTATCTGCGCCACCTCTGCGAGGAGAACCTGCCTCGCCGCTACGGGGCGGTTACGGAAAAGGTGTGCGAGCGACTTGAATACGAGCTCGGCATCATCCACCGCATGGGCTACGACAGCTACTTCCTCATTGTCTGGGATTTCATCAACTACTCGCGCGAGCACGGCATCGGCGTCGGCCCGGGGCGCGGTTCGGCCGCGGGCAGCATCGTCGCCTATCTGCTCGGCATCACGGACCTCGACCCGCTGCAGTACGATCTGCTCTTTGAGCGCTTCCTGAATCCGGAGCGCGTGACGATGCCGGATATCGACGTCGACTTCGACTACATCCAGCGCGGCAAGGTCATCGACTACGTCAAGGAGCGCTACGGCTACGACCACGTTGCGCAGATCGTCACCTTCGGCACGATGGCGGCGAAGGGCGCCATCCGCGATGTTGGGCGCGTGCTCAACCTGCCGTACGCCGAGGTCGCAGAGATTGCGAAGCTCGTGCCGAACGAGCTCAAGATTACGCTCGACAAGGCGATGCAGGAGTCGGCCGACTTCCGCAAGGCATATGAGAGCAGCGAGGACATCCGCCGCCTCATCGACCTCGCGCGCAAGATTGAGGGCCTGCCGCGTCACTCATCGACGCATGCCGCCGGTGTCGTGATTGCGCGCCATCCGCTGACGGACTACGTGCCGGTCTCCATCTCGGAGGGCACGCTCGTCACGGAGTACGACAAGGACCACGTCGAGGAGCTCGGCCTCCTCAAGATGGACTTCCTCGGCCTGCGCACTCTGACGGTCATCAGCGATACGATCGCGAACATCGAGAAGAGCCGCCACGAGACGGTCGACATCGAGAAGATCCCATTGACGGACGAGCTGACCTCGAAAATGCTCTGCGAGGGTAAGACGGGGGCGGTGTTCCAGATGGAGTCGGCCGGCATGACGCAGCTCGTGCGCGATCTCGCACCGGAGAACTTCGCCGACCTCATCCCGCTCGTCGCCCTCTACCGCCCGGGCCCGCTCGGCAGTGGCATGGTCGAGGATTTCATCAAGGGACGCCACGGGGAAAAGGAAGTCACCTACATGCACCCACTCTTAGAGCCTATCCTCAAGGAGACGTTCGGTGTCGTGCTCTACCAGGAGCAGGTCATGCAGATCGTGCAGGTGCTCGCGGGCTTCACGCTCGGCCAGGCAGACCTCCTGCGCCGTGCGATGGGCAAGAAGAAGCACGAGATCCTGATGGCGCAGAAAGAGAACTTCCTCGTCGGCTGCGAGAAGAACCACATCGAGGCAGGGCTCGCCAACACGATCTTTGACCTCTTGACGCACTTTGCCGACTACGGCTTCAACAAGTCGCACAGCGCAGCGTACGCGCTCGTCGCCTGGCAGACGGCCTACCTCAAGGCGCACTATCCGGCGGAATTCATGGCGGCGATGCTCACGAGCATCATGGACACGCCGAAGGTTGCGACGTACATCGAGCTCTGCCGCCGCATGGGCATCAAGATCCTGCCGCCGGACATCAATGCGAGCTCTGCGTACTTCAGCGTCGACGGGGCAGCCATTCGCTTTGGCCTCGCTGCCGTGCGCAATGTCGGCGAGACGGCCATCGAGAACGTCGCGCGCATCCGCGAGGACGGCGGCCCGTTCAGCTCGCTCTCCGACTTCTGCCGCCGCGTCGACATGCGCGTCGTCAACCGCCGCGTCATCGAGAGTCTCATCAAGTGCGGCGCGTTCGACTCGTTCGGCGCGAAGCGCAGCCAGCTCCTGGCCATCTTGCCGCAGACTGTCATGGAAGCAGCCCAGCAGCAGAAGGACGCGGTGAGCGGCCAGATGGGACTGTTCTCCGACGAGACGATCGAGGAGACAGGCATGCTGCAGCTGCCGGACATCGATGAGGTGCCGAAGGCGGAGCTGCTGAACTGGGAGAAGGAGGCGACGGGCTTCTACATCACGGGCCATCCCTTGGACCAGTACGCCGCGAAGCTTGAGAATCTGCCGCACATTGGCAGCCTGCAGCCGGATGCCGTGCGCGACAAGCAGGTCGTGCGCATCGGCGGCATGCTGACGGAGGCGAAGCGCATCACGACGAAGAAGGGGGACACGATGTGCTTTGCGACGGTCGAGGATTTCACCGACTCCGTCGAAGTCACCGTCTTCCCGCGCACGTTCTACCAGAACATGAACCTGCTCGTGCCAGATACGCCTGTCGTCGTGCAGGGCCGCATCGACATGACGGACGAGTCGGTCAAGATCATCGCTGACTCCGTCTGGGCGCTCAAGGACTACCGCTTTGCCTATTACATCGAGCTGCCACCGGGCGGCCTTCCGGAGACGAAGCGCGAGGAGATGAAGCAGCTCATCGCTGCGCATCACGGTGCATACGCGACATTCTTCCACTCGGGCGGCCACTGGCAGAAGGCCCGCGAGAATTTCTGGCTCGATGACGCGGCGGAGACATTCCAGCGGCTCGAGTCCATCGTCGGCGCGGGCAAAGTCCGGAAGCGCTGAGCGCGCCTTGTTGCGGGAAGCGGGAATGGATGATAGAATAAGGATGATTTGTCCTTCTCTTGAGGGAAAATGAGGGAACACAAGGAGTTTGAAACGATATTGAAACAGAGGACTATCGGCCGTCTCCTGCTCGCGGGCGGGCTTGCGTTGGCACTCATCGTGCCGCAGCTCACCGCCACGCCTGCTCAGGCAGAGGCTGTCTATGATATCAAAGAGATGCCGCGCCCGGATATCCCGGGGCTCGTCATCAGCCCCGATGACCCGCTGCAGAACCTGACGGCGCGCTCGGCCGTCGTCATCGACGCCGCGTCGGGCCAGGTGATCTACGAGCGCAACAAGGACGAGCGCCGCTTCCCGGCGAGCACGACGAAGATCATGACGCTCATCTTGGCGCTCGAGCACTCGAACATGGATGACATGGTGACCGTCAGCAGCAATGCAGCCGGCACAGAGGGCTCCACGCTCTGGCTCGAAGCGGGCGAGAAGATCCGCATGGGCGACCTGCTCTACGGCATGATGATGCACTCCGGCAACGATGCGACCGTCGCTGTCGCCGAGCACATCGCGGGCTCTGTCGACAAGTTCGCCGTGATGATGACGGAGAAGGCGCACGAGATTGGCGCCGTCAACACGAACTTTGCCAATGCCAACGGCCTGCCGCGCGACGACCACTACACGACGGCCTACGACCTCGCGAAGATCACGGCTTACGGCTACCGCGTGCCGGGCTTCGAGAAAATCGTCAGTACGAAGGAGATCGACTTCGACTGGGTCAAGGACCCGTCGCATCACCTGCGCAACGAGAACCAGATGCTCTGGCTCTACCGCGGCGCGAACGGCGTCAAGACGGGCTACACGGATGCCGCCGGCCGCTGCCTCGTCTCGGGCGCGAAGAAGGACGGCCTGCAGCTCGTCGCCGTCGTGCTCGACTCCATCTACATGTGGAACGATTCTATCAAGCTGCTCGACTACGGTTTCGTGCATGTGGAGCCGGACACGATCGTCCATGAGGGTGATACGGTGGGCTATGCAAGTGTCGCGGGCGGCACGGGCCGCAAGCTGCCACTCAAGGCCGCTGAGACGCTGACACTCGCCAAGCTCAAAGGCGAGGGCGAAGCCTACAAGACGCGCATCGAGGCAGATGGCCTGCGCGCGCCCATCAAGGAGGGCGATGTGGTCGGCCGGCTCGTCGTGGAGCGAAGCGGCAAGGAAGTCGCTTCGACCGATCTGCTCGCCGGAGCGGACGTCACGCGCCGCTCGTTCTTCCTGACCGTCTGGAACTTCCTGCGGTCACTGGTGAAAGGATGATGGCGATGGCAGAAGAACGCTTGCAGAAGATCATCAGCCAGGCCGGCATCGCCTCAAGGCGCGCGGCGGAGAAGATGATCTTGGAGGGCCGCGTCAGAGTTGACGGCAAAGTCGTGCGCGAACTCGGCACGAAGGTCAATCCTGCGGCACACACGATCTCGGTCGATGGCCGCCCGATCAAGGGTGAGGAGCAACATGTCTACCTGCTCTTGAACAAGCCGAAGGGCTATCTCTCGACGGCGAAGGATGACCGCGGCCGCCGCACGGTGCTCGACCTCCTGCCGGAAGTGAAGGAGCGCGTCTACCCGGTCGGCCGCCTCGACAACAACACGGAAGGGCTGCTGCTCATCACGAATGACGGCACCTTGATGAACGGCCTCCTGCATCCGCGCTTTGAGGTCGAGAAGACGTACCATGCGGGCGTGACTGGGCAGCTGACGGAGGAAAAGCTTCAGATGCTCCGGGATGGACTGCTGCTCGAGGACGGTATGACGGCTCCAGCGAAGGTCAGCCTGCTCCCTGAGCGCGAGCTCAGTGAGCGCGAGCGCGGTTTCACGCGCGTGTCTATCGCGATACACGAGGGGCGCAATCGCCAGGTCCGCCGCATGTTCGCAGCCGTCGGCTGTGATGTCAAAGCCTTAAAGCGCGTGCGCTTTGCCGACCTGACGCTGAAGGGCGTCGCGCGCGGCCATCACCGCACCCTGACGCAGGAAGAAGTCAGCAGGCTCTACAGATTGGCGGGGTTAACGAGATGAAACAGATTCTAGTCATAGGAGCCGGCCCAGCCGGCATGATGGCCGCCATCCGCGCGGCCGAGAACGGTGCGGCGGTCACTCTGCTTGAGAAGATGAAGCGGCCTGGCCGCAAGATGATGATCACGGGCAAGGGGCGCTGCAACATCACGAATGCCGCCGATGTGCCAGAGATCATCCGCAACATCCACGGCAACGGCGCCTTCCTCAACAGCTCGATGCGCGCCTTCGATAATCAGGATGTCATGGAGTTCTTCCGGCAGCAGGGCGTGCCCGTGAAAGTCGAGCGCGGCAACCGCGTCTTCCCCGTCAGCGACAAGGCACAGGACGTCGTCGACGCGATGGTGCACCGGCTGCATGAGCTCGATGTCCGCATCGAGCTCGAGATGCCCGTCGCGGACATCCTGCTGCAGGAAGGACGCGTGGCGGGCGTGCGCACGAAGTCGGGCGCGCACTACGAGGCCGATGCCGTGATCCTCGCGGTGGGCGGTGCCTCGTATCCGGGCACGGGCTCGACGGGCGACGGCTACGAGATGGCGAAGAAGCTCGGCCACACGGTCGTGTCGTTGCGCCCGTCGCTCGTGCCGCTCGAGACAGAAGAAGAGTGGGTCAAAGATGTCCAGGGTCTCTCGCTTCGCAATGTCCGCGCGACACTTCTCGCTGGCGGCGAGAAAGTGCAGGAGATGTTCGGCGAGATGATGTTCACGCACTTCGGTGTGACGGGTCCCATCATCCTCTCGATGAGCCGCAGGGCGGCCAAGTGCCTCGCAGAGGGGAAGTTCGTCGAGCTCGAGCTCAACCTCAAGCCGGCGCTGACGCCGGAGAAGCTCGATGCGCGCATCCAGCGCGACTTCGAGCAGCACATCCGCAAGTCGCTGAAGAACGGCCTCTTGGATCTCCTGCCGCACAAGCTCATCGAGCCGGTGCTCGACTGCGCCTACCTCGACCCGGAAAAGCCGGTGCATCAGGTCACGGCGGAGGAGCGCCACCGCCTTGCAGAGACGTTGCAGCACTTGACGCTGACCATCACGAAGACGCGGCCGCTCGCCGAGGCCATCGTGACGGCCGGCGGCGTCTCCGTGCGGGAAATCAACCCGAAGACGATGGAGTCAAAGCTCGTGCCGGGGCTCTACTTCGCCGGCGAGGTCGTCGATGTCGATGCCTACACGGGCGGTTACAACCTGCAGGCGGCGTTCTCCATGGGCAATGCGGCTGGCTGCTGGAGCGTCTGGAACGACGATTGATGCGCAACTGAAGTATGATTGATGAATGGAGTGGAGGAACCTCTATGGAAAACACGAAGACGATTGCAAAGGCAAGGCAGGGGCTGCGCGGCACGATCGAGATCCCCGGCGACAAGTCCATCTCGCACCGCAGTGTCATGTTCTCGGCGCTCGGCTCGACGCCCGTGCACATCACGAACTTCCTGCACGCGCAGGACTGCCTCTCGACGGCGGCCTGCATGAAGGCGCTGGGCGCCTCTGTCGAGTTCGAGTCGGAGACGTCTCTTGTGGTCTGCGGCCACGGCCTGCACGGCCTCCGCGAAGCTTCCACAATCATCGATGCGGGCAACTCGGGCACGACGCTGCGCCTCATGATGGGCATCCTCGCGCCGCAGCCGTTCCTGACGACCTTCACGGGCGATGCCTCGCTGCACAAGCGCCCGATGGGCCGCGTCATCAAGCCGCTCTCGGCGATGGGCGCGAAGATCTACGGCCGCGAGAAGAACACGAAGCTGCCCATCACGATCGTGCCGACTGAAGGGAAGCTGCACGGCATGGTCTACGAGAGCCCTGTCGCGAGTGCACAGGTCAAGTCGGCCATCCTGCTTTCCGGCATGTATGCCGACAGTCCGACGACTGTCGTCGAGCCTTTCACCTCGCGCGACCACACGGAGCGCATGCTCGAGGCCTTCGGCGTCGAGACGAAGAAGGATGGCACGGCTGTGACGATTGAGCCCGTCGAATCGTTCCATGCGCCGTCATCCATCGAGGTTCCGGGCGACATCAGCTCGGCGGCCTACTGGCTCGTCGCGGGATCCGTCGTGCCGGGAAGCCACCTGCTCCTCAAGAACGTCGGCGTCAATCCGACGCGCACGGGCATCCTCGATGTCCTCGAGGCGATGGGCGCCAAGATCACGCTGGAGAACGAGCGCGTGAGCGGCGGCGAGGCGGCAGCTGACATCCGCGTCGAGGCGGCGAAGCTCCATGGCACGTCGTTCGGCGCCGAGATCATGCCGCGCCTCATCGATGAGATCCCGGTCCTCGCAGTGGCCGCGCTCTTCGCAGAGGGCGACACGGTCATCACGGGTGCCGGCGAGCTCCGCGTCAAGGAGACGGACCGCCTGCAGGCTGTCACGGACGAGTTCAACAAGCTCGCGCCGGGTGCTGTCGAGGCGAGCGAAGATGGCCTCGTCATCCACGGCGGCACGAAGGTGCGGGCGGCAACCTGCTTCTCGTACGATGACCATCGCATGGCGATGTCGCTTGCTATCCTCGGCGCGGCCGGAGAGGGCGCCGAGATCGAGCGCCCCGAGTGCGTGACAATCTCGTACCCGGCTTTCTACGACACGCTGGCCCGCCTGCAGGCATGAGCGCAGTACATATCAATTTGATTTGGGGGAATCTGTCTTGAAGAAACTCGTAGTAGCAATCGACGGGCCGGCGGGCGCCGGCAAGAGCACGGTCGCACAGCTCGCAGCCAAGGAACTGGGTTATACCTACATCGACACGGGGGCCATGTACCGCGCCGTGGCTTGGAAGGTCCTGCAGCAGGGCGGTGAGGTCACGGATGAGAAGATCCTCGCTGTCGTCCCCGACATCGACGTGGACCTCTCGTATGAGAACGGCAAGACGACGGTGTGCGTCGACGGCCAGGACGTCACGAGTGAAATCCGCACGCCGGAGGTCAGCCACATTGTCTCGAAGGTAGCTGCGCTCGGCCCCGTGCGCGAGAAGATGGTTGATCTGCAGCGCAAGATGGCAGAGCGCGGCGGCGTGCTCATGGACGGCCGCGACATCGCGACGAATGTGCTGCCGGGCGCTGATGTCAAGATCTACCTGACGGCCTCTATCGAGGAGCGCGCAAACCGCCGCTACAAGGAATTGCGAGAGAAAGGTCTCGCTGTTGACCTCGCGGATATCGAGCACGACATCGCCGCGCGCGACAAGGCCGACATGGAGCGCGAGATCTCGCCGCTCGTCCAGGCAGACGATGCGACGCTCCTCGATACGACGGGCATGACGATCCCGGAGGTCGTCGCGCGCATCATCGGAATGTGCAGGTGATACGATGCTTTACACGACACTCCGCATCATCTTTGCCGTCATCTTTCAACTGCTGTTCCGCGCCAAGACGTACGGCAAGGAGAACCTGCCCGCAGAAGGGCCCGTCATCCTCGCAGCCAACCACATGAGCAACTGGGACCCGCCGCTCCTCGCGACGTTCCTGCCGCGCCCCGTCTCGTACATGGCGAAAATCGAGCTCTTCGAGCACCCGATCTTCGGCGCGGCCATCCGCCGCTGCCATGCCTTCCCCGTGAAGCGCGGCGCGGCAGACCGCGGCGCCATCAAGGCGGCCGTCAATGTGCTCAGGCAGGGCCGTGTGCTCGGCCTCTTCCCAGAGGGCACGCGCAGCAAGGACGGGAAACTCCACAAGGCCGAGGCCGGCGTCGGCCTGCTCGCCGCGATGAGCGGCGCTCCTGTCGTGCCGGCCTGTATCGTCGGCACGGACCGCATCATGCAGAAAGGCGGTTTCCTGCCAAAGCTCTCCATCATGTACGGCGAACCGATGCATTTCACGGGCGATAAACGCGACAAGGAGCAGCTTGAGGCCTTTTCGCAAGAAATCATGGCCCATATCGCGGCCATGCGCGAAGAAATTGAAAAAATTTCCTAAAACCATTTGCCTGACGCCCTCATGCATGATATACTAGGCTATAGATTGTAAAAAAGCCTTCTGGGCGTCTTTGCAATAATATGATTTATGGTGGTAGATGTATGGAAGTCATCTTAGCAGATTATCTTGGCTTTTGCTATGGCGTCAAGCGCGCCATCAAGATTGCCAGGGAGAATGCTTCTGCTGACGGGACTGCCTGTACGCTCGGCCCCATCATCCACAATCCGCAGATGGTCGATAGGCTGCGCCGCGAGGGCGTCGGCTCGGTAGACAGTCTCGAGGAGATGGAGAAGGGGACCGTCATCATCCGCTCGCACGGCGTGGGCCCCGCAGTCTACGACGAGGCGAAGGCCCGCGGACTCGAGCTCGTGGACGCGACATGCCCGCATGTCAAGAAAGCGCAGCTTTCGGCCAAGGAGCTCGTGGATGAAGGGTACAGTGTGGTCATCATCGGAGAGAAGAACCATCCGGAGGTCAAGAGCATCTTCGAGTGGTCATCCGGAAGAGCACAGATCATCGAGACCGAGGAAGAAGCCGATGGGATAGAGCCCTGCGGCAAGCTCGGCATCGTATGCCAGACGACGTTTTCTGGAGCGCGCTTCCGTCAGATTGTCATGCGCCTTCTTGAGAAGTCCAGGGACATCAAGATCCTGCGAACCATCTGTACGGCGACAGACCAGCGACAGGCCGCTGCCATAGATCTTGCCAGCAAGGTTGACCTCATGCTGGTCATCGGCGGCAAGAACAGTGCCAACACGACAAGGCTCGCACAGCTTTGTTCCGAGAAGTGCCTGACTTACCACATCGAGACTGCAGCGGAGCTGCACGACGAGTGGTTTGACAAAATAAAGAAAATTGGTATTACAGCTGGTGCTTCTACACCGGACTGGATTATCAAGGAGGTATATAAAAAGTGTCAGAACAGATGAACATGGAAGAGTTATTAGCACAGGAGTCCCTGCCGGATATCCAGGAGCGCACCACTGTAAAAGGTAAGGTCATCCAGGTAAACCGCGACGAGGCTTATGTCGATATCGGATACAAGCAGGAGATCGCAATCCCGAAGCGCGAGCTGGCTTACCCGGCTCCGGAGTCCGCTGAGGACGTCGTCAAAGTCGGCGATGTCATCGACGTCTATGTCGTTTCCCTTGGTGGCGACAACGGCGGCATCCTCTCCAAGGTAAAGGCTGACCGCATGGTCGCTTGGACGGAGATGGAGAAGAAGAAGGAAGCTGGCGAGACGGTCCAGGCGAACATCACGCAGGTCGTCAAAGGCGGCCTCGTGGCATCCGTCGATGGCCTGCGCGGCTTCATCCCGGCATCCCAGATGGAACTCCACTTTGTCAAGGACCTCTCCATCTATGTCGGCCAGACGGTCGAGGCTGAGATCATCGAGATCGATGTCCACAAGCAGCGTCTCGTCCTCTCCCGCCGTGCTCTCCTCGAGGCTGAGCGCGAGAAGAAGGAAGCGGAAGTATTCTCCACGCTCGAGGCTGGCCAGACGGTACGCGGCACGGTCAAGCGCCTCGTCGACTACGGTGCATTCATCGATATCGGCGGCGTAGACGGCCTTGCACACATCTCCGACCTCGCTTGGCACCGCGTCAAGCATCCGTCGGATGTCCTCGAAGTCGGCCAGGAGCTCGACGTCTATGTCAAGAGCGTTGATCCGGAGAGCAAGCGCATCTCCCTGTCCGTCAAGGACACGATGCGTGATCCGTGGTACGACTCCGCTGAGAAGTACAGCGAAGGCCAGATCATCGAAGGCAAAGTCATCAAGCTGACGGACTTCGGTGCATTCATGGAGATCGAGCCGGGCTTCGATGGCCTGATCCCGATGGGCGAGCTCGCAGACAAGCGCATCGAGCGCGCTGATGAAGCCGTTCATGTCGGCGACATCGTCCGCGTCAAGATCCTCCGCATCGACACGAAGCGCAAGCGCATCTCGCTGTCCATCACGAAGGCTCGCGACTGAGCGATTGGGACTTGCGTCTAAAATAAGATAAGACATTCTGAGGAGTGATGATTTATGCATCACTCCTTTGTTTGTAGTGCAAGAGAGTAAGAATATGAGCAAATATTATCCAGGTATCATCCTGCGCGTCTATCCGGGCAGCCTCGCAGAAGAGCTCGAACTCGTGCCGGGCGACAAGATCCTCGAGATCAACGGGCAGGGACTGCGCGACATCATCGACCTGAGCTTCGCGATGGCGGACGAGGAGATCGACATGCTCGTCGAGCATGCAGATGGTGAGCAGGAGATGATCTCATTCGAGAAGGAAATCGACGAAGAGCTCGGTGTCGAGTTCGAGTCGGCCGTCTTTGACGGCATCCGCAATTGCGCGAATCACTGCTACTTCTGCTTCGTCGATATGATCGCACCGAACATGCGCCAGAGCCTCTCCATCAAGGATGACGACTACCGCCTGTCGTTCCTCTACGGCAACTTCGTCACGATGACGAACATGGGGCCGAATGACTTCCGGCGCATCAAGCAGTTCCATCTCTCGCCGCTCTTTGTCTCCGTGCAGTGCATGAACCCAGAATTGCGCGCGCAGATGCTGCGCTGCCCCGGTGCGGCGAAGATTGCGGAGCAACTCGATCATCTCGAGGAGGCGGGGGCCGACTACCATACGCAGGTCGTGCTCTGCGCTGGCCTCAATGACGGCGCGGAGCTCGAGCGCACGATACGCGAGGTTGTCGCGCGCCGCCCGTACGCGCTGTCGCTGGCCATCGTCCCCGTCGGCATCACGAAGTACCGTACAGATCCCTTCCCCTTGCACCAGTTCGATGCAGAGGGAGCGGCGCGCGTCATCGACGAAGTCGAGAAGTGGCAGAAGAAGATCCAGCAGGAGGAGGGGCGCACCTTCATCTACCTCGGCGATGAGTTCTACTTCCTCGCGGGCCGCCCTGTGCCGCCGACTTCGTTCTACGACGGCTTCCCACAGCTCGACAACGGCATCGGACTCACGCGCAACTTCATCAACGACTGGGATAAGGAGTCCAATGCGCACGAGGAAATCGCATCGTATGAAGAGCCTGTCTATCTCGATGTCGTCACGGGCACGGCCGTCGCGCCTGTCATGCAGGAGCTCGCGAAGAAGGCGGAAGATGCGCATGCAAATCTTCATGTGCGCATTGTGCCGGTCAAAAACGAGCACTTCGGCACGACAGTTAACGTCTCTGGCCTCTTGACAGCGCATGACATCATGGCGGCCCTGAAGCGCCTCGATGGCCCGCGCGCGGGCATCCTGATCCCTGAGCCCGCCCTGCGCTCGGGCGAGGATATCTTCCTCGACGACGTGAGCCTCTCATCCATGCGCGAGGCGTTCCCCGAAAGCCGCATCGAGCCCGTGCAGACGGGTGCGGATTATTACCGCGCCCTGATGGACTGGCCGCACTACGCGAAGCGCCGTGCGGGTGAGACGGCCTACATGTGGCAGAGCAACGCGGGCTACACCAAGAATATCCAGTATTGATTCACATGTTTATTTTATAGAGAAAGAGGGATGAATATGAGCAAACCAATCGTGGCGATTGTCGGCCGCCCGAACGTCGGCAAGTCCACGCTCTTCAATCAGATCGGCAAGAAGCGCGTCTCCATCGTCGACGACATGCCGGGCGTCACGCGCGACCGCATCTATCTCGACGCGGAGTGGCTCAACCAGCACTTCACGATGATCGACACCGGCGGCATCGAGTTCGATGAGAGCAACCACATCCTCAAGTCGATGCGCCAGCAGGCACAGCTGGCCATGGAGGAGGCCGACGTCATCCTGTTCCTCGTCGACGGCCGCTCCGGCCTGACGACGGCAGATGAAGAGGTTGCGCGCCTGCTGCGCAGCACGAAGAAGCCGGTTATCCTCGCGGTCAACAAGATTGACAGCCCGCAGCGCGCGATGGACGTCTACGAGTTCTACAATCTGGGCCTCGGCGATCCGATCCCCATCTCGGCATCGAATGCGATGAATCTCGGCGATCTGCTCGACGCAATCGTCGCGGCCTTCCCGAAGAAGGTCGAGGAGAGCAAGGATGAGGATGAAATCCGCATTGCCGTCATCGGCCGCCCGAATGTCGGCAAATCCTCCATCGTCAACGCGATCCTCGGCGAGGACCGCGTCATCGTCAGCGACGTGCCGGGCACGACGCGTGACGCCATCGACACGCATTTCACGAAGGACGGCATGAAGTTCACGCTGATCGACACGGCAGGCATGCGCCGCCGCGGCAAGATCGAGGAGGCCGTCGAGCGCTACAGTGTCATGCGCTCGCTGCGCGCCATCGACCGCGCCGATGTCGTGCTCATGATGATCAACGCCTTCGAGGGCATCACGGAGCAGGACAAGAAGATCGCGGGCTATGCACACGAGTCGGGCAAGGGCGTCGTCATCGTCGTCAACAAGTGGGATATCTACCCGGATAAGGACGATAAGTCGACGCTGCGCTTCACCGAGGAACTGCGCGACAAGCTCGGCTTCCTGCAGTACGCGCCGGTGCTCTATACCTCGGCCCTGACGGGCCAGCGCGTCGCGCGCGTGACGGACCTCGTGCGCTACGTGGCCGAGCAGCAGGCGATGCGCATCAAGACGAGCGTCCTCAACGAGCTCATCCGCGATGCCGTCTCCATCAATCCGCCGCCGATGCACCGCGGCCGCCAGCTCAAGATCCTCTTCATGACGCAGACGGACATCTGCCCCCCGAAGTTCATCATCTTCGTCAACGACCCAGAGCTCATGCACTTCTCGTATCTGCGCTTCATCGAGAACCGTCTGCGCGAGCAGTTCGGCTTTGAGGGTACGCCGCTGCGCCTCATCGTGCGCGCGCGCAAAGAGGAGGAGGATTACTGATGGCATCGGTCCTCCTCGTCTGCCTCGCGAGCTACCTTCTGGGCTCCATCCCGAACGGTCTCGTCTTCGGCAAGCTCATCTGGCACGTCGACCTGCGCGAGTACGGCAGCCACAACATCGGGGCGACGAATGCTTGGCGCACGCTCGGCAAGGGGCCGGGCTTCCTGATCTTCCTGCTCGACTTCCTCAAGGGCGCCCTTAGCGTCGGCCTCGCGGAAGTGTTTGCGCCTCTGCCGCTCGTCATGGTCATAGCGGGCATCCTGGCCATCGTCGGCCACTCTTGTTCGCTCTTCCTGCACTTCAAGGGCGGCAAGGGAGTGGCGACGGGGCTCGGTGTCATCGCGATGCTCATGCCGCTGCCGAGCCTCATCGTCTTCCTCGTCTGGCTCGCCATCGTCATGGTCACGAAGTACGTCTCGCTCGGCTCGTGCATCGCGGCGGCACTCGTGCCGATCCTCTCGTATGCCTGGGGCTATCCGGGTGCCTACACGGCCTTCGGCGTGCTCGCAGCGGCCTTCATCATCATCCGCCACAAGGCCAATATCGTCCGCTTGATGAATGGCACCGAGAACAAGATCCACGCCGGTCACCGCGACTGACCTGAAAAGTGTCATGTGACCGTATCTAGTTTTGCTACAGATGTTTACAGCCTGCGCATGCAGGCTGTTTTTTTGTACAAAATGGTGAGAAAGTTAACATTTTGTGAAATCCATTCATATGATTTGGACAAATCCGGAAATTTCATTGGCATTTGTGCACATCTTATGGTATACTATCCTTTGTCAAAAGAATAGTATCCATTGGAGGCGTAATATATGAACAAGGAGAAAAGCGGATTCTTCCTCGTCCGCGAGGAGATCCTGCCAGAGGCAATCAAGAAGACCATCCGTGTCAAAGAGATGCTCAAGCGTGGCGATGCGCGCACGATCAACGAGGCCGTCGAGAAGATGGAACTCTCGCGCAGTGCCTACTACAAGTACAAGGACTATGTCTTTCCGTTCTACGAGGCGAGTCGTAACAAGATCGTCACGCTGACGCTGCTCCTTGAGCACAAGAAGGGCGTCCTCTCGAGCGTGCTCAACACGATCTCGGCAGACTCGGGCAGTGTCATGACGATCAACCAGGGCATCCCGCTGCAGGGTGTCGCCAATGCCACAGTCTCCATCGAGACGGCCAACCTCTCGGTCGATCTCGAAGCTCTGCTCGATAAGCTCCGCATGGTCGATGGCGTCAAGCGCCTCGAAGTCCTCGGACAGTCGTAAGGAAAGAAGGTGTGTCGGATGGAAAAAGTCATTAAAATCGGTTTGCTCGGGTCCGGTACGGTGGGCTCTGGTGTTATCCAGGTGCTCGAGATGAATCGGCCGCAGATTACGGAACGCGTCGGCACACCGATCGAGATCAAGACGGTGCTCGTGCGCGATGTCAAGAAGCCGCGCCCGCAGCTCGGGCATCTGCATCTCACAGACAAGATCGAGGATATCCTCGAGGATCCGGAGATCGATGTCGTCGTGGAGCTCATGGGCGGCATCCACCCCGCGCGTGAGTACATGCTGCGCGCGATGGAGGCAGGCAAGAGTGTCGTGACGGCCAACAAGGATGTCGTCGCACAGTTCGGCAAGGACATGTTCGCGATGGCAGAGGAAAAAGACGTCGACTTCCGCTTCGAGGCGAGCGTCGGCGGCGGCATCCCCATCATCACGCCGCTCAAGCAATGCCTGACAGCCAACCGCATCACGGAGATTCTCGGCATCGTCAACGGCACGACGAACTACATGCTGACAAAGATGACGGAGTGCGGTGCCGACTACGACACCGTCCTCAAGGAGGCACAGGCCAAGGGTTACGCCGAGGCGAACCCGTCAGCAGACGTCGACGGACTCGACGCGGCGCGCAAGGCGGCCATCCTCTCGTCGCTGGCGTTCAACACGCGCGTGCAGCTCGAGGATGTCTCGGTCGAGGGCATCACGAAGATCACGCCGGACGACATCGAGTACGCGAAGGACCTCGGCTATGTCATCAAGCTGCTGGCTGTCGGCAAGGATTCCGATGAGAACGGTGTCGATGTGCGCGTCCATCCGGTCTTCCTGCCGAAGACGCATCCGCTGGCTTCGGTCAACGGCGTCTACAATGCCATCTTCGTGCGCGGCAACGCCATCGGCGAGGCGATGTTCTACGGCCAGGGCGCCGGCTCGCTGCCGACGGCCTCCGCTGTCATCTCCGACATCATCGACGTCGCGCGCGACATCCTCAACCGCACCTTCGGCCATGTTCGCTGCACGTGCTATGAGCAGAAGAAGCTCTGTCCGCTCGAGGCGACTTCTTCTTCCTACTACGTGCGCCTGCTCGTCGACGATAAGCCGGGCGTGCTCGGTGCCATCGCGACGGCTTTCGGCGATGCCGGCGTGAGCCTCAAGTCGGTTATCCAGACGCGCCGCAATGTCGTTGACCACGCGGAGATCGTCGCCATCACGCATCTCGTCGAGCACGAGCGCATCGAGAAGGCGCTGAAGACCCTGCGCGAGCTGCCTGTCGTCGATGAGGTCCGCAATGTGATCCGTGTCGAGAATGAGGAACGGGGGTAAGAGTATGGCAGAGAAATGTGTCCGCGTCCGCGTTCCCGGTACGAGCGCCAACTGCGGCCCAGGCTTTGACTGCCTCGGCCTCGCCTGCACGGTCTACAATGACCTGGAGCTGCGCCTGACGCGCGAGCCGGGCCTGTCCATCACGATGACGGGCGAGGGGGCGACGAACATCCCGTGCGACAATCGCAACATCGTCTGGCGGTCGGCGCAGTACCTCTTAGAGAAGGCCGGCAAGGACAAGGAATACCGCGGCGCCGTCATCCACATGGAGAACCGCGTGCCGCTCTCGCGCGGCCTCGGCAGCTCGGCGACGGCCATCGTCGCCGGATTGACGGCGGCGAATGCCCTGATCGGCAATCCCTTCAACCGCCGCGAGATCCTGCAGTTCGCGACGAACATCGAGGGTCATCCCGACAATGTGGCACCGGCCATTTTCGGCGGTTTTACCGTCAATGCGGTCACGAACGGCCGCGTCGACTGCTTCAGCTTCCTGCCGCGTTTCCGCATGAAGTTCGTCGTCGCTGTGCCGAATTTCCCGCTCTCAACGCGCATGGCCCGCAAGGTCCTGCCGACGGAAGTGCCGATGAAGGACGCCATCTTCAATATCGGCCGCGCCTCGATGCTTGTCGCCGCCCTGACGCGCGGCAATGAGCGCTACTTGCGGCTTGGCCTCGACGATGCCCTGCATCAGCCGTACCGCGCGGAGCTCATCCCGGGCATGTACGATGTTTTCAAGGCCGCGCGCCGAGCGGGCGCTGCCGGCGCGACGCTCAGCGGTGCCGGCCCGTGCCTCATCGCCTACGTGCTGGAGCGCCGCCATGCGGAGGAAGCTGTCGGCAAGGCCATGCTCGAGGCATTCCGCAAGCATGACGTCGATGCGCGCATCCTGACGCTCGACCTCGACACGCACGGTGCACAGATCCTGAAGTGAGGATAAGTGTATGACGGAAGAGGCATTTGCAGAGCTCCTGCGCGCAAATGGTGCGCGCGTCTTCATCGTCGGCGGCTGGGTGCGCGACGCTCTGCGCCACGTGCGGCCGCACGACAAGGACTACATGGTATCGGGCATTGCTGAGGCAGACTTCCAGCAGCTCTTCCCAGCGGCGCAGAAAGTCGGCCACGGGTTCCCGGTCTACCTCGTCTCCATCGACGGCTCTCTCTCGGAGGTCGCCTTCGCGCGCAAGGAGAAGAAGGAGGGGCGGGGCTACCGCGGCTTCCGCGTCTCGTACGACCCATCGGTCACGGTGGAGGAGGACCTCTACAGACGGGACACGACGATGAACAGCATGGCGCTGGAGCTCCCGGGAAAGCAGCTCATTGACCCGTACCACGGTGCCCAGGATGTGGCGGACAAGGTCATCCGCGCCGTCTCGCATCACTTCACCGAAGATCCTGTGCGCGCCCTGCGCGCAGCGCGCCAGGCAGCGGAGTTCGGCTTCTCCATCACGGAGGAGACAATCCGTTACATGAACGCCTGCCGCGCAGAGCTCCAGCATGAGCCGCAGGAGCGCATCGTCGCTGAATTGCGGCGCGCCCTGCAGTCGCCGAGGCCTTCGGTATTCTTCCGCGCGCTCGAGCAGGCGGATATCCTCGCCGTGACTTTTCCTGAGCTCTCGCTGCTTATCGGCAAGACGCAGCCGCCTGAGTACCATCCCGAGGGCGATGCCTGGCAGCACACGATGCAGGTCGTCGACCGTGCTGCCGAGAGGACGCCAAATATCGCCGCGCGCTTTGCCGCGCTCGTCCACGACATCGGCAAGGGCACGACGCCAAAGGAGATGGAGCCACATCACTATGGCCACGAACTGCGCGGGCTCGAACAGCTTGCCTCGTGGAACAGGCGCGTGACGCTGCCGAAGGACTGGTTGCGCGCGGGCCGCTTCCTCATTGAGCAGCACATGCGGGCGCCTCTTTTAGAGCGTCCCGGCAAGATTGCCGCACTGTTGCTGCTCGTCGACAAGCAGCGGCCCGTCCTTAGCCTTGCGGACTTCAACGCGGTCATCGAAGCCGATCATCAGAGCCTGCCCGACTACCTCGTGCACGGCGAGGCGCTGCTCGCAGCCATGCATGGCGTCAGCGGCAAGGATGCACCAAGTGGCCTTGCGGGCCGTGCCGTCGGACAGTGGCTCGCCGAGCGCCAGACTGCCGTCCTTGTGAAGGCACTCGCGGCTGTGCGTGCCCGGGCATGATATTGCAAGCAAAGAAGAAATCTTCCTGCTCAAGGCAGGAAGATTTCTTTTTTTCGCGAATCTATTATAAATAGACGAACAATTAAAAGAAAATCCTGCGCAAGGGGGAATCTGTATGGCAATCATCATGCCCTATAAATCCGCCGCTCCGAAGATTGACGAGAGCGTATACCTGGCACCGACAGCCGTCGTTACCGGCGATGTCACGATTGAGGAGGGCACGAGCATCTGGTTCGGCGCCGTCGTCCGCGGTGACTTCCAGCCCATCAAGATCGGCAAGAACACGAACATCCAGGAGAATGCGACCATACACGTGATGCACGATCATCCGACGACGATTGGCGAGGGTGTCAGCATCGGGCACAATGCCGTCATCCACAGCAAGAGCATCGGCGACCATACGCTCATCGGCATGGGCTCCATCATCATGGGGGATACGGTCATCGGCGAGAACGTCGTCATCGGTGCCGGCACGATGATCGAGCAGGGCCGCAAGATCCCGTCGAACTCCCTGGTCTACGGGAATCCGGCGCAGATCATCCGCGGCCTGCGCGATGATGAGATCGAGGCACTGAAGGAATCTTCGCTGCGCTACCGCAAGGTGGCCGAGCACTACAAGGAAGCAGCAGAACGTCTCTAAGGCAGCAGCTGCAATCCGTCAATATCAGGAATAAGGGGATCATCAGAAATGGAAAAGACACTTGTACTAATCAAACCAGACGCATTCGCAAGACATCATGCAGGCGATATCATTAAACGATATGAGAGTGAGGGCTTCCGCATCCTGGCCATGAAGCTGCTGAAGATGGATGAGCGCCTGGCGTCCATCCACTATGCCGAGCATATCGGCCGTCCGTACTACAAGGACCTCGTTGGCTTCATGACATCGGGCCCGCTCATCGCGATGGTCCTCGAGGGCGAAGACGCGATTGCCCGCGTGCGCAAGATCAACGGCAAGACGAACCCGAAGGATGCCGAAGAAGGCACCATCCGCAAGGAATTCGCGACTTCGGGCCGCCGCAATGCCGTGCACGCCTCGGACAGCCCGGAGAGTGCGGCGCGCGAGATCGCGATCTTCTTCAATCAGACGGAAATCTACGATGGCACCTACCATGTGGAAGCCGATGATTGATAGATTGATCAATAATCAGTGCTAGGAGGGATTATCATGTCAATCACGACAAAGACAGGAGATAACGGCGAGACGAGCCTCTTGACAGGCGAGCGCGTCAAGAAGAGCGGCCTGCGCGTCGATACGTACGGCACGCTCGATGAAGTTGATTCGGCACTGGGCTTGGCACGCGCCTTTTCCGACAAGGACGATGTCGCCGAGCGCATCCTGAAGCTCCAGCGCAAGCTGCCCGCGCTCATGGCCGACTTTGCGAGCTGCGGCACGGAACCGCGCATCACGATGGAAGATGTCCGCGAGATTGAATCCTGGTGCGACGATGTGGAGTCGGACCTTCCCGAGGAGCACGCCTTCATCATCCCGGGCGGCTCGCAGAGCGGCGCCATGCTGGACCTCGCGCGCACGACGGCCCGCCGCGCTGAGCGCTGTGCCTGCCGTCTGGCCGAGGCAGAAGAAGTCGCTGCAAGCGACCGCATCTACCTCAACCGCCTCTCGGATTACTGCTACCTGCTCATGCGCCTCGAAGAGGACATCTACGAGGACGACTGAGCCTTCGAAGAAGAACCCGTGTCCCTGCCGACAACGGACAATCGTCCATTGTCGGCAGGGACATTTTTGCATGAGGACTCATGATTTCTTTTTTAGCGGGCAGGAAAATTCTGACTTCTAGCGAATATAGAACACATAAGCAA
Organism: Mitsuokella sp. UBA4253; assembly: GCF_002395285.1. Lineage (NCBI taxonomy): Bacteria > Bacillati > Bacillota > Negativicutes > Selenomonadales > Selenomonadaceae > Mitsuokella > Mitsuokella sp. UBA4253. The sequence goes on from NZ_DGWR01000014.1 coordinate 84,288, forward strand.
AAATAGGAAGCACTAGGAGGGATTGCGATGAAATCTTACAAGAGTTCCAACCTGCGCAACGTTGCCGTCATCGGCCATGGCAAGACGGGCAAGACGAGCCTGCTCGATGCCTGCCTGTTCAATGCGGGTGCTGTCAAGCGCCTCGGCAGTGTGGAAGAGCACACGAGCGCGCTCGACTGCGAGCCGGAGGAAGAGAGCCGCGGCATGACGATCAACCTGAAGCTTGCCGCCTGCGAATGGCGTGACTATAAGATCAATTTCATCGATACGCCGGGCTATCCGGACTTTGTCGGCGAAGTCAAGGACGCGCTGACGGCGGCAGACAGCGCCCTCATCGTGATCTCGGCCCCGTCTGGCATCGAGGTCGAGACGGAGAAGGCATGGCGCTATGCCGAGGAAGCGGAGCTGCCGCGCGCGTTCTTCATCAACAAGATGGACCGCGAGCACGCCGACTTCCAGCAAGTCGTCGAAGAGCTGCGTGTGCGCTTTGGCGCGGGTGTCGTGCCCGTGCAGTTGCCAATCGGCCAGGAAGCGGCCTTCCAGGGTGTCGTCGACCTCTTGGCCCTGCACATGAAGATCGTCACGCATGACGAGGAAGACCTTATCGCCGACATCCCCGAGTACATCAAGGGCGATGTCGAGGAAGCGCGCCAGAAGCTCATCGAATCCGTCGCGGAATTCAACAACGAATTGCTCGAGAAGTACATCGAGGGCACGGAAATCACGGAGGTCGAAGTGGCGGCCGCTCTGATCGAGGGCATCCAGGCCGGCAAGATCTTCCCGGTCTTCTGCGGCTCGGCGAAGCAGAATATCGGCGTCAAGAAGCTCATGAACGGCATCGTCGAGTACCTGCCGACGCCGTACTTCCACGTCGCCATCGGCATGGACCCGCAGGACGGAGACCTCAAGGAGCGCCGCACGGAGGATGCGTTCTCGGCACAGGTATTCAAGACGATTGTCGACCCGTTCGTCGGCCGCATGAGTTACCTGCGCATCTTCTCTGGCACGATGAAGGGCGATGCCACTTACATGCATCCCAACAAGGAGAATGCGGAGCGCGTTGGTACGATCTTCTCCTTGCAGGGCAAGCGCCAGGAGCATCTGAATGCTGCGGAGGCCGGCGATATCGTCGCGACGACGAAGCTGCAGTCGGTCAGGACGGGCGATACGCTCTGTGACAGCGCCGACCCCATCGTCTACGAGGAGATCGCCTACCCGGCCCCGATGCTCGCGATGGCAGCTTCCGCCCACAAGAAGGGCGAGGAGGACAAGGTTTTCGGCGCGCTTGCCAAGCAGCAAGATGAAGACCCGATCATCGTCGTGGAGAAGAATCCGGAGACGCATGAGACAATCCTGCGCGGCATCGGCGAGGTTCACCTCGAGGTCCTGCGCGACAAGCTCCAGCGCAAGTTCGGCGTCGAGCTCGAACTGCATGAGCCGCGCGTCGCATACCGCGAGACGATCCGCAAGAGCGTCAAGGTGCAGGGCAAGCACAAGAAGCAGAGCGGCGGCCACGGCCAGTACGGCGATGTCTGGCTGGAGATCAGCCCGCAGGAGGCCGGCGCCGGCAATGCATTCACCGAGACAATCTTCGGTGGCAGTGTGCCGCGCCAGTACATCCCAGCCGTTGAGAAGGGCACGGCCGAGACGCTTTCTGGCGGCGTGCTGGCGGGCTATCCCGTCGTCGATGTCAAGGTCAACCTCTACGACGGCTCGTACCACACGGTCGACTCCTCGGAGGCAGCCTTCAAGACAGCGACGGCCCTCGCCATCCGCAAGGGCGTCATGGAGGCGAGCCCTATCCTGCTCGAGCCAATCGATGACATCCGCATCACCGCGCCGGAGTATTACATGGGCGATGTCATGGGACGCCTGAATTCCAAACGTGCGCGCATCCTCGGCATCGAGGGCAAGGGCAAGGACATGAGCGAGATCCATGCCGAGATCCCTGAGTCGCAGCTCTACCGTTTCGCGACGGAGCTTCGCTCCCTGACCCAGGGCCGCGGCAGCTACACGCTCGCCTTCGCCCGCTACGAGCCCGTCCCCGAGAAAAACGCAGCAGAGATCATCCGCACGGCTAAGGCTTGATAGAACATCTTGTCCCATTGGCATGAGAGAGATTGTGCCGATGGGACATTTCTTGCTCTGCTGAAGATACGTTGAAGGTTTACTGCCTGTCAAGCAAAAGTACTTGCATGGGCCTGTTATTTGTGGTAGAATACTTATATTGTGTTTGGGGGTCATCATGCCCCTGAGTATGAAGGAGGTGTAACACATGGCAAATGTTTGCGAGTTTTGTGCAAAAGGCGAGCTGTCCGGCAACAACGTCAGCCACTCCCACCTGAAGACGAAACGTTCCTGGAAGCCGAACATCCAGCGTGTCCGCGCTGTTGTTGACGGTGAGGTCAAACGTGTCAACGTCTGCACGCGCTGCCTGCGTTCTGGCAAGGTCCAGCGTGCCCTTTGATTTGCGCATAATATCAAAGCTGATATATCATAAATAGAGCAGATAAGAGAAAATCTTATCTGCTCTATTTATTTGCGTTCGAGAAGGCAAGGCGTCAAAAAGAGGGTATCTAACGCTTCACACAGCAGGCTGAAGTTGCGCTTATAGATACCCTCTTTTTGACTTACGTTAGTGAAAGGCAAGGTGAGGCGTCAAAAAGAGGGTGTCTGACGCTTCACGCAGCAGGCTGAAGTTGCGCTTATAGATACCCTCTTTTTGAGTTATGTTAGTGAAAGGCAAGGCGTCAAGAAACAGGTGTCCAACGCTCCGCGCAGCAGGCTGAAGCTTCGCTTATGGATAATGGCTTTTGGCTTAGGGAATCGCAGATGAGATGAGGTTATTCGGTCAGCGTTTCGAGTTCGTTGAGGCAGTCGGTGAATTTCTGGAAGGTGATCTGGAAGGGCTCGGGGGTGGTCATGTCGACGCCCGCACGCTGGAGAAGGGTGATGGAATAGTCGCTGCCGCCGCTGGCGAGGTAGTGGAGATAGGCTTTCTGGGCCGGCTCGCCTTTTGTGCGCAGGTTGTGGGAGAGGGTCATGGCGGCAGCGTAGCCTGTTGCGTACTGGTAGACGTAGAAGGGACGGTAGAAGTGGGGGATGCGGCTCCATTCGGCGGCGAGCTCGGTGTCGAGGACGACGTCTTCGCCGTAGTAGGTGCGGTTGAGCTTCATCCAGATGGATTCGAGTTTGTCAGCGGTCAGGGCCTCGCCTTTCTCGACGGCGGCGTGTGTCAGGAGCTCGAATTCGGCGAAGAGCATCTGGCGGAAGACAGTGGTGCGGATCTGTTCGAGGTAGAGGTTGAGATAGTAGAGGCGTTCGCGTCCTTTGGCGTGCTGGAGGATGTACTCGAGCAGCAGGTTCTCGTTCGTTGTGGAGGCGACTTCAGCGCAGAAGATGGTGTATTCGGAATTGACGAAGTCCTGCTCCTGGCTGCTGTACCAGCTGTGCATCGAGTGGCCCATCTCGTGAGCGAGGGTGCTCATGGATTCGTAGGTGTCGTTCCAGCTCATGAGCACGAAGGGGTGGACGCCATAGACGCCCCAGGAGTAGGCGCCGCTGCGCTTGCCCTGGTTCTCGCAGCGGTCGACCCAGCCGGACTCGAGGCCCTGGAAGAGGTCATGCTCATAGGTGCTGCCGAGCGGCGCGAGGGCTTCTTTGAGGATGGCTGTGGCTTGCTCGTAAGTGTAGGCGGCAGCTGGCTTTTCAATGACGGGCACGTAGAGGTCATACATGTGGACCTTATCGAGCTTGAGCAGGCGCTTCTTGACCGCCATGTAGCGGTGGAGCGCGGGAAGGGCGGCGTGTGTCGCTTCGATGGCGCTGTCGTAGACGGAGAGCGGGATGTTGCTGACATCGAGCGCCGCTGCGCGCATCGTCTCGTAGTGGCGCATGGAGGCCGTGAACTGGCTGCTCTTGACGGAGGCGCTGTAGAGCGAGGCGAAGGTGTTGCGGAAGGCGTGGTACGTCTGGAAAAGCTTCGTGAACGCATCCTGGCGGACTTCTCGCTTCTCGCTGCGCAGGAAGTTCATATAGCGGCTCTCGGAGAGCGGCGTGAGCCTGCCGTCCTCTGAGAGTGTGTCAGGGAATTTGAGGTCGGCATTGGCCATGACGGTGTAGGTGTTGCGCGGAGCGCTGCGGAGCTCACCCGTGCGCGCGAGGAAGGCTTCCTGCTCCGGCGTCAGGATGTGCGCTTTCATGCGCAGCAGCTCCTGCAGGCGGAAACGGTATTTCGCGAGGCCAGGCAGGGCATCGGGCAGGCTCTTGAGCGTTTCCTCTGGCAGGGCCAGCAGCTCCGGTTCGATGAAGGCCGTCGCGGCGCCGGTCTGGTCGAGCAGCGGCATGACGCTTGCGGCATCGGCCTGATACTGTTGGTTGCCCGTGTCGGTGTCAGCCATCATGCGCGCCCAGGCAAAGACGGAAGAGAGCGTGATCTCCATCTCGTCCTGCTTCGTCAGGCAGTTGAGCAGCTGCTGCGGGTCCTTCAGCCTTCCGCGGAACGACTGGATATCATCGAGTTGTCCCGGTATGCTGTCGCGTGCGGCCTGCCAGTCTTCTCGTGTCGCATAAATGTCGGACAGATGCCATTTCTCTGTGGCAGGGCAGTCTTTTCGTGCGGGAATCGTCTTATTTGTCATATCGGTCATCCTTTCCTGGTTTGTTCACGTTTTCCTTGCGGGTGATGCTGCTGTCCCTATTATAGCATAGCCGGGCATGATTCTGTCATTTTGCGGATTTTTGGGGCGCATGCTACAATAGGGGACATAGAATGAGAGGAAGGGGAGCGTTGGATATCGTGAAAAACGGAGAGTGGAAAGAACGGGGACAGGAGGGCATCCTTTGGCTGGCAATCAACGCGAAGTACTCGCATACATCGCTGGCTGTGCGCTATCTGCGCGAGTGTGTGCCGGGGTCGGAGATCTTGGAGCTCACGATCAACCATCAGCTGCTCGCGGCGCTCGGGGAGATCTATGAGCGGCGGCCGCGTGTCTTGGGCATTGCCTGCTACATCTGGAATATCGAGATGGTCAAGGACCTGCTGCGGCTCCTGCCGGCGGCGCTGCCCGATACCATCATCGTCTGCGGCGGCCCGGAGGTCTCATACGATACGGCAGCGTTTTTCAGGGAGTTCCCGATGGTCGACTTTGTCGTGCGCGGCGAGGGGGAGGAAGCTGTCGTGCAGCTCATTGAGCGGCTGCGCGCGGTGAAGCTCGATAAGGCGCGGGCTGCTGAGGTCAGCCGTCTGGGGAGTCTGCCGGGCGTCGCCATGCGTCGGGAGGACGGCACCATCGACGAGAGCACGGCTGTGACCGTAGCGGATTTCTCACAGGTGCCCTTTGCTTACCGCGAGGCGGAGATGGAGCCCATCAAGGAGCGCATCCTCTACTATGAGACATCGCGTGGCTGTCCGTTCTCCTGTGCTTACTGTCTGTCGTGTGCGACGGCCGGAGTGCGCTTTTTGCCGCTCGCGCGCGTCTTTGGCGAGCTCGATTTCTTCGTGCGCCACGACGTGCGCCAGGTCAAGTTTGTCGACCGGACGTTCAATGCCAAGAAGTCGCATTTCCTGCCCATCCTGCAGTACATCCTGGCCCTTCCTCAGACGGTGCGCACGAACTTTCACTTCGAGGTGGCCATCGATTACCTCGATGAAGACGTCCTGGAGACGCTGGCGCAGATGCCGCGCGGCCGCGTCCAGCTCGAGATCGGCATCCAGTCGACGAATGAGAAGACATTGCAGGCTGTCTCGCGCTGCAATCACTGGGAACAGATTGCCGCGCACATCCGGCGCATCCTCTCGTTCCACAACATGCACATGCATGTCGACCTCATCATCGGCCTGCCGGGCGAGGGCATGGATTCGTTCGCGCGGTCGTTCAACGATGTCTACGAGCTGCACGCCGACATGCTGCAGCTCGGCTTCCTGAAGTTCCTCAAGGGCGCTTCGATGATGCAACTCGTCGAGCCATACCGCTATGCGTACATGGCCATGGCACCGTACGAAGTGCTTCGGTCCGACGCCCTGACGTACGGAGAGATCCGCTGGTTCCACAGCTTCGAGGACGTCTTTGAGACGTACTACAATGCGGGCCGCTGCCGCCATACGGCCGACTTCCTGATAAAGTCGCAGGAGCACGGCGATGCCTTTGCGTTCTGGAAGCGCTTTACCGACTGGTGGGAGAATCATGGCTATCATAAGGTTGGCCATGCGACAAAAGACCTCTACGGCTTATTGCGCGATTTTGCAGGGGATGCGTATGGCACGGCGGCAGTTCTTCTCGACAACCTGCTGCGCTTTGATGCCCTGATGGCCGACGGCGGCCGCATCCGTCCCGTTTATCTCGACTGGGATATGGAAAAGCATCAAGATAAGACAGCACCCTTCTGGCGCAGCGAGAGGCCGCGCGCCTATCTGCCCGGCTTCGTCTTCGAGAACTGGCGTGCCGTGCGCGGCCGCTACCATATCGAGTTCTTTGCCTGCGATGTGCGAAAGGCTGCCGAAGGCATTGTCGAGCCGCGCGAGACGGTGCTGCTCTTCGACTTCACAGGCCCCGATGTGACATGCCAGGAAATCGTGCTATAATAGCTTTATTGATGAAAATAAGAGCGCAGCTGCAAGTGCCGCGCTGTAGAAATGAGGATGTGTGAACAATGAAATTAGCTGCAACTGATTTTGACGGGACGTTCGCGCCACACCGCCAGCCCGTCCCCGCGTCAAATATCGAAGCCGTCGCCAAGTGGCAGGCTGCTGGCAATAAATTCGGCATCTGCACGGGCAGGGGGCTGAGTCTCATCGAGTTCGAGCTGCGCAAGTACCCGGCGCTCCATCCCGACTACCTCGTCTGCAACAACGGTGCCGTTATCGTCAACGACAAGAGAGAGTTCCTGTCCAGCCTGTGTTTCGCGGAGACGCTCGTCAAGGGCATGCTCCGTCTGCCACTCATCCGCCAGACCAAGAATCCCATGCGATTGCTGACCGAGACGGATATGTATCTGCTCGATACCGGCTCGTCCATCGAGTTTGGCCTGGTCATCCCGATGGAGACGCTGACGTTTGAGCGCGCAGCGTCGATGGAGAAGGTCGTCCAGCTCAGCATGCGCTGCGAATCGGTGGAGGAGGCCGAGGCCGTGACGGCGGAAGTCACGAAGGCCTTCCCTGAGGTCATCGGCAACATCAACCGCAACTACATCGACTTCAATCTCAAGGACGCCAACAAGCGCGACGGCCTGCGGCGCCTGCTGAAGGTGACGGGGTGGCAGCCGGAAGAGACGCTCTTCATTGGCGACGACCAGAACGACCTGCCCGCTGTCAAGTACTTCCACGGCTACACCGTCGAGACGGCAGAGCCCTTCATGAAAGAAGCCGCCACAAAAGTCTATCCAAGTGTAGGCGATATGCTGCTGTCCCATCTTTGAGGGGGATGCGAGCATAGCAGGCCGTCAAGCGCAGGTCCCCATCCCGCCTGCAGGCGCAAAGCGACCGCCCAAAGGGCTGAATCCCAAGCATATACTGGCTAGGATGAGCAATGTAAAAACGCCGCGTCAGGCGGCGAAGCTCCTTAGTCCGATTACCATTCCATGGGATTCATTCAGCGATGCGCCGAAGCCGGGATGGGGACCTGCGCGCCTCCTAAGCCAAGATGTCTACCTATCTCCATTATGGTAATTGTTGCAATAAAAAAAGACTGTGCCGAGACACAGTCTTTTTATTTGCCGTCGTATCAATCCGAGGAATGATACGCGAAGCATCGTGAATCCGAAGATTACTTGTTGGCGTTAACGAGCTCCATGACACCAGCAGCGCTGCCCTCAGAACCGAGAACCTCTTTGATCTTGTGCTCAACGAGTTCCTTGATGTAGGAGCGGCCGTCAGCGCAGTACTGACGCGGGTCGAAGTGCTCCGGATGAGCGAAGAAGTGCTCGCGGATACCAGCCGTCATAGCGAGGCGCAGGTCGGAGTCGATGTTGATCTTGCAGACAGCGGATTTAGCAGCCTTGCGGAGCTGATCTTCCGGGATGCCTACAGCGTCATCGAGCTTGCCGCCGTTCTCGTTGATGATCTTGACGTACTTCGGGATGACGGAGGAAGCACCGTGCAGGACGATCGGGAACTCAGGGATCTTCTTCTCAATCTCAGCGAGGATGTCGAAGCGGAGCTCAGGCGGTACGAGAACGCCGTCAGCATTGCGCGTGCACTGCTCCGGTTTGAACTTGAATGCGCCATGGCTCGTGCCGATTGCGATAGCGAGGGAGTCAACGCCCGTCTCACGAACGAATTCCTCAACCTCTTCCGGCTGCGTGTAAGCTGCCTCGTGAGCAGCGACCTTTACATCATCTTCGATGCCGGCGAGTTTGCCGAGCTCAGCTTCGACAACGACGCCATGCTCATGTGCATAAGCAACGACTTCCTGCGTGCGCTTGATGTTCTCTTTGAACTCGTACTTGGAGCCATCGAACATTACGGACGTGAAGCCATCATCGATGCAGGCCTTGCAGGTCTCGAAATCCGGACCATGATCGAGGTGCAGAGCGATAGGAATATCGTTGACCTCGAGGGCTGCCTCGACGAGGTGACGGAGATACGGGCCCTTAGCGTACTTGCGTGCGCCAGCGGAAGCCTGGAGGATAACCGGGGAATTCAGCTCTGCAGCTGCTTCCGTGATACCCTGTACAATCTCCATGTTGTTGATGTTGAAAGCACCGATAGCGAAGCCGCCTTCGTAAGCTTTCTTGAACATTTCTTTCGTTCCAACTAATGGCATTTTTCATTACCCCCTAATGAAATCATGTTCACTTATACGAACTGACTTCATTATAGCATAGAACAGGCCCTTGGTGTATAGGCGAAAGTCAATTTTTATGAAAATATCGTCATTCGCGCGTAAATAATAGGAATTATCGTTTCGGATGATGGAAATCCGAGACAATCTGTTCCATATCGGACGGCAGGGGGGAGCGGACATCGATCATCTCGTTTGTCAGTGGATGGCGGAAGTGGAGCCGCGCGGCGTGCAGGGCCTGCCTCTTTATGCGCGTGAGGCTGCCGCCGTAGAGGTCGTCGCCGAGGAGCGGATGGCCGAGGTGCGCGAGGTGGACGCGGATCTGATGCGTGCGGCCCGTGTCGAGCACGAGGTGGACGAGCGAGAGATGCCCGTCTGTCTGCACGGTGTCGTAATGCGTGCGGGCGGCCTGTCCGTCGGGCGCGACTTTGCGCAGGATGATGCTCGGCAGCGCGCGGGCAATCGGCGCGTCGATGAGCCCCTCAGGCGGTGTGAGCTCGCCCTCGATCAATGCGAGGTATTCGCGGTGGAAGAGCTTGCCTTCGCCGCGGCGCGGCGTCAGCTTATACTGGACCTGCGGGACCTTGGCGATGAGGACGAGGCCGGATGTGTTGCGGTCGAGCCGGTGCACGGGATGGTAGGCGTGGTGCTCGCCGTGCGCTCTGTACCAATATAATACAGCGTTGCCGAGCGTGCCGTGCGCCTCTTTTGTCGTCGGGTGAACGAGCTGCCCCGCCGGCTTGTTGACGACCATCAGGTAGTCGTCCTCGTAGCGGATGTCGAGCGGCAGGTCTTCTGGCTCGATGTCCGACGGCCGCACGATGTCAAACGTTATGATATCGCCCGACCTGACTTCGGTGCGGGCGGCATTGCAGAGGATGCCATTCACACGGAAGGTGCCGGAGTGCTTGATGCGCTTCCACTGGGTGGAGGATATGCCTTCTTTCTGCGTCAGAAAAGCCTTGACGGGCATTCTCGTCAAGGCTTCTGGCAGTTCGACGCGGATCTGCGTCATTCTTTTGTCGTGTCCTTCGAAGAGGCCTGACCGGTGAGCGGCGCCTTGTCGCCGCGCGCGATGGCGATGAGCCGGAAGGCGAGGGAGAGGATGATGGCGACGACCGTGGCGAGCGACATGCCCTTGAAGCTCACGGTGCCGATCGTCAGGCTGGCCGTCGAGACGCCGATGCCCATGACGATGGACGTCAAGAGGAGGTTCATCGGGTTGTTGTAGTCGACCTTGGCCTCGACGAGGATGCGGATGCCCGAGGCGGCGATGACGCCGAAGAGCAGCATGGAGACGCCGCCCATGACAGGCGTCGGGATGCTCTGGATGAGCGCAGCGAGCTTGCCGAGGCACGAGAGCAGGATGGCGAAGACGGCTGCGCCGCCGATGACCCAGGTCGAGAAGACCTTCGTGATGGCGAGGACGCCGATGTTCTCGCCGTATGTCGTGTTCGGCGTCGAGCCGAAGAAGCCCGAGATGATGGTCGACAGGCCGTTGCCGAAGATGGAGCGGTCGAGACCGGGATCCTTCGTGAGGTCGTGGCCGACGATGTTGCCCGTGACGATCAGGTGGCCGATGTGCTCGACGATGACGACGAGCGAGGCGGGCAGGATGATGAGGATGGCGCCGAGGTCGAACTTCGGCGTGTAGAACGTCGGCAGGGCGAACCAAGGCGCGCTCTCGACAAGCGTCCAGTCGACGATGCCGCAGATGGCCGCGATGATGTAGCCGCTGACGACGCCGATGAGGATCGGGATGATGGAGAGGAAGCCCTTGAAGGCGACGGAGGCGAAGATGGTGATGGCCAGCGTCGCGAGCGAGACGAACATCGCCGTGCTGTCCGCCTTGTCGCCCGTGAGGCCGGCCATGCCCGCGGCTGTCGGCATGAGCTCGAGGCCGATGACGGCGACGATGGCACCCATCGAGGCGGGCGGGAAGATCACATCAATCCAGCCCGTGCCGACGGCGCGCACGAGCAGGCCGACGAGGCAGAAGACGATGCCGACGCAGATGAAGCCGCCGAGGGCTGCCTCATAGCTGTACTGCGCGAGCACGAGGAAGACAGGCGAGAGGAAGGCAAAGCTCGAGCCGAGGTAGGCCGGGATCTTCCCCTTGCAGAGCACGAGGTAGAGGATCGTGCCGATGCCGTTGAACAGGAGGACCGTGGCCGGGTTGATCTTGAAGAGGATCGGTACGAGCACGGTGGAGCCGAACATCGCGAAGAGATGCTGCAGCGAGAGTGGGATCGTCTCGAGAAGCGGCAGCTTCTCTTCGACACCAATGGGACGTTTTTGCAAGATGAGACACTCCTTTCGATTACTATGACTGCTCTTGCGCGTCTAGTCTTATGGATCAATTCATTCCGTATCCAATTTATCATAGGATGGGACAGCTGTCCACTTTTCTTGTTTTCCCTTGAAAAAGCGGAAAACCTTATCATTTACAGGACAATATCTTCTGTTTTTTGCTGAGAATGTAACATGATGACTTTCATATGTGCTTCCCTAGAAAACATTTTTACGCAAAAATCGTGAAAGACGGTAGACAGGCCGCTGAAATTCTTGTATAATATGTCTCGATTAAACACTTTAACAAACAAAACGCCTGCGCTGTCCGTTTATGGCGGATGTGCCGGCAGATGTTTAGGGGGAGAAACATGGCGCTTATTGTAAAGAAATTCGGTGGCAGCTCGGTCGCTACCACAGAGAAAATCATGAATGTAGCGAAGAGAGTGCTCAGCGAGAAGCAGCCGGGCGACCAGATTGTCATGGTCGTATCTGCGATGGGCGACACGACGGATGATCTTATCACCCTGGCCAATGGCATCACGAAGGACCCGTACCAGTACGCGCGAGAGATGGACATGCTGCTGACGACGGGTGAGCAGGTTTCCATCGCGCTGCTCGCAATGGCCTTCAAGTCGCTCGGCCAGCCGGCCATTTCCCTGACGGGGCCGATGGCGGGCATGCGCACGGACTCCGTGCACACGAAGGGCCGCATCAAGGACATCCAGCCGAAGCGCGTCCATGAGGAACTCGACAAGGGCAACATCGTCGTCGTCGCTGGTTTCCAGGGCTCGGACGAGATCGGCGATCTCGTGACGCTCGGCCGCGGTGGCTCGGACACGTCGGCTGTCGCACTGGCCGGTGCACTCAAGGCCGACAGCTGCGAGATCTACACGGACGTCGACGGCGTCTACTCGGCTGACCCGCGCATCGTCAAGAATGCGCGCAAGATGAAGGAGATCACGTATTACGAGATGCTCGAGATGGCGCGCCTCGGCGCCGGCGTCATGCAGCCGCGTTCCGTCGAGATGGGCAAGTATTTCAACATCCCGATTCACGTTCGTTCGACGTTCACGAACAAACCGGGCACGATCATTAGGGAGGATTATACAATGGAAGATAAGGATTTTGTGATCCGCGGTGTCGCACACGATGAGAAGGTAGCAAAGATTGCCGTCCTGGGCATCCCGAACACGCCGGGCATCGCCCATGAGATTTTCTCGGCTCTCGCTGAGGCCAACATCGATGTCGACATGATCGTGCAGAGCATCCGCAACATCGAGAAGAATGTCACGGACATGGTCTTCACGGTGGCGACGGATGACCTGGCGCAGGCCAAGAAGGTCGTCGACAAGGTTGCCGATAAGCTCAACGCCATCGCCGTCCTCATCGAGGAGGATGTCGCGAAAGTCTCGATTGTCGGCGCCGGCATGCTCGGTAACCCGGGCATCGCAGCGCGCATGTTCGGCGCTCTGTCGAAGGCCCAGATCAACATCGATATCATCAGCACGTCGGAGATCAGCATTTCCTGCCTCGTCAAGGGCTCGCAGCTCAAGGATGCAGTCAATGCAATCCACGACGAGTTCTTCCCGGCTAAGGCATAAGCATGAGGGAGCCGCTCTTTCGGGGGTGGCTCTTTCTTGTTGACCGCGCGCTGAGATCTTCCGATGCGCGGGGGAATCGAGATGCTGAGAAATATTGTATACGTTTTTTCGGTATATGGACATATGGGTGGAAAACGTTTATGATATACTCATTATATGGATATTGGTTTGTATGGAAGGAAGTTATTTTATGATGACGAGTATGGCGGCTTCGCATGCAGCGAGCAAGAGATTGAAGGATGCGATTTTTGGTGCGAGCGCAGCATGCCGCGAGGCAGCAGAGAAGTATGGCGCCGACAAGGTCACGAATGCGACGATGGGCGTCATGATGGACGAGGACGGCAAGTTCGCGAGCATCCCGACGATGGAGCGCGTCTTCCGCTCGCTGTCCATCGAGGATTACGCGCGCTATGCGCCAATCCCGGGGCTTCCTGAGTACCTCGACGCTGTCATTGACCTGACGTTTGCTGACCAGAAGCCGGAGGGCTACTTCGGTGCCATCGCGACGGCGGGCGGCACGGGTGCCATCCATCACGCTGTGGCCAACTATGCGGAGCGCGGCGATGAGGTCCTGACGGCCGACTGGTTCTGGGGCACCTACAACGTCATCTGCAACGAGTGCGGCTCGCATCTGACGAACTACAAGCTCTTCGATGCGGACAACAATTTCAACATCGAGGACTTCACGGCGAAGGTCGACGCGATCATGGCGAAGCAGGACAGCCTGCTGACGATCATTAACACGCCGGCCCATAACCCGACGGGCTTCAGCCTGACGGAGGAGGACTGGGACAATGTCCTCGACCTCACGAAGAAGTATGCAGCTAAGGGCAAGAAGATGAGCATCCTCGTCGACATCGCCTACATCGATTTCGCCGGCGAGAAGAACGAGACGCGCCGCTTCATGAAGAAGTTCGGCAATCTGCCGAGCAACATTCTCGTCATGTTCGCCTTCTCGATGTCGAAGGGCTACACGGCTTACGGCCAGCGCACGGGTGCACTCGTCGCTGTCTCCTCGAGCCAGGAAGTCATCACGGAGTTCAAGGAAGTCAACAAGTACACGAGCCGCGCGACGTGGTCGAACATCAACCGTGGCGCGATGACGCTGCTCGCCCGCATCCAGCAGGACAAGAGCGCGCTCGCACAGTTCGAGAAAGAGCGCGATGATTACTACAAGATGATCCAGCATCGCGGCAACCTCTTCATGGAAGAGGCGAAGGCATGCGGCCTCAATGCCCTGCCGTACAAGGGCGGCTTCTTCCTCGCCGTGCCGGCGAAGGACCCGCAGGCCGTCTGCGACAAGCTGCACGATGACCTGATCTTCGCAGTACCGCTGAAGCTCGGCGTCCGCATCGCCGCCTGCTCCGTCTCGGCCGAGAAGATGAAGGGCATCGCTCCGAAGGTCCTCAAGGCTCTGCAGGCCGTCGAAGGCTGATTTTCCCGATACGACCGAAAGGCCCGCATCCGCTTTTTGCGGCGGATGTCGGGCCTTTTTTCGCGCGCTTTTTTGTATGCGCTGAAATTTTTTTATTGATGTGTGCCGTGATTGATGTTATAGTTTAATTGTTAAGGTTTGTTAACACTGCACTACAATGCAATAGGTTCGTTTTCGTTCATGATCTAGGAGGACGCAGAAGAAGATGTTTAAGTTCAAGCAGAAGGACAGCGAGTTCTTTGACTTGTTCGTAGAAAGCGCCCAGTATTTCTACCAGGGTGCACTCATGATGGACGAAGTCATGCTGGATTACAGCAAAGCCGCTGACAAGGTGAAGGAAGTTGTTGACCTCGAGCACGCAGCCGATGCCGTAAACGATAAGATCATCGATAAGCTGAATCTGACCTTCATTACGCCGATTGACCGCGAGGATATCTACGCGCTGGCCAATGGCCTCGATGATGGTGTGGACAATCTGCAGGGGACCTTGCAGCGCATCGTGATGTACCGGACGGGCAAGGCGATGAGCGGCGCGGTCACGCTGACGAAGCTGCTTATCGAGAGCACCGAGGAGATTATCCGTGCGTTCTCGCTCTTGAAGAACATCCGCAAGAATCAGGCGCAGATCCTCGAGGCAACCCACAAGATTGGCCGCCTCGAGAGCGAGGGTGACCGCGTCTATCGCCATGAAGTCGCCTACCTCTTCGACAAAGAGAAAGATCCGATCGAGCTCATCAAGTGGAAGGACATCCTCGAGAACCTCGAGAACACGCTCGACCACTGCGAGAAGATCGCAGATATGCTCCGAGGAGTGGTAATGAAGTATGCCTGAACTCCAGCTCTTGATCTTTACAGTCATCGGGCTCGCACTGCTGTTTGACTTCATCAATGGCTTTCACGATACAGCCAATGCCATTGCAACGTCTGTCTCCACGCGAGCTCTCCATCCGAGCCACGCCATCATCATGGCGGCGTTCCTCAACTTTCTCGGTGCCATGTACAGCACGGGCGTCGCGAAGACCATCGGCGCGGACATCGTCAAGTCGGCCCAGCATGTCGACGAACACGTGATCATCGCGGCGCTCATCGGCGCGGTCGTCTGGAACCTCATTACCTGGTGGTTCGCCGTGCCGTCGAGCTCGTCGCATGCGCTCGTCGGCGGTGTCATCGGTGCGGTGCTCGTCTCCGTCGGCTCGGACGGCCTGAACTTCTACGGCATCGGCAAGATCGTGCTCTCGCTGATCGCCTCGCCAATCATCGCCATCGTGACGGGCTGTCTCGTCATGACCGTGCTCTTCCGCATCTTCGGGCGCTTCAGCCCGTCGGCCATCAACGGTAAGTTCAAGAAGATGCAGATCCTCTCGGCTGCGATGATGGCCTTCTCGCACGGCTCGAACGATGCGCAGAAGTCGATGGGTATCATCACGCTGGCCCTGCTCTCGGGCGGCTACATCGACGTCTTCGAGGTCCCGACGTACGTCAAGGTCCTCGCGGCGACGGCGATGGCCTGCGGCACGGCCGTCGGCGGCTGGCGCATCATCAAGACGATCGGCGGCAAGATCTTCAAGCTCGAGCCGATTTCGGGCTTCGCTGCTGACCTCAACTCATCGATGGTCATCTTCTCGGCAACGCTCTTGCACCTGCCTGTCTCGACGACGCACGTCGTCTCGGGCTCCATCATGGGCGTCGGCACGGCCAAGCGCGTCAATGCCGTCCGCTGGGGCGTCGCACAGCAGATGGTCACGGCCTGGGTGCTGACGATCCCGTGCACGGCCGTGATGGGCGCCGTTGCCTACCAGTTCGTACTTTGGATCTTCAAATGAGAAATATGAAACCACGTTCCCGATGTTTGGACTGACATTTGAACCGGAACATGTGCTACAATAAGAGTAACACATGTTCCGGTTTTTGTTTCAGAAAGGGTTCAAGAAGGGGGCATTGACATGTTTGTCACGATACGGAAAGAGAGGAATATCCTACCGGAAGTCATGCCGCGCGACCTCGCAGCGGATTACCAGCAGGAATACGCGAGCCGCATTGTTGCCGTCAAGCTCGACAACACGCTGCACGACCTGCAGACGCCGGTGGGCAAGTCGCGTTCTGTCGAATTTGTCGAGCTCGAGAGCGAAGAGGGCTGGATCATCTACCGGCGTACGGTCGAGTTCCTGTTGATCATGGCCGTGCATGAGCTCTATCCAGAGGCGGAAGTCGCGGCGATGTTCCGCGCCAACAACGGCCTTTACTGCGAGATCAGCGTGCCGGAAAAACCGCTGACGCCGGAGATGGTCACGGCAATCGAGCGAGAGATGCGCGCCATCGTTCAGGAAAACCGCCCCATCGTCAAGGAGGTCTTCAGCCGCGACGAAGCGGTCAAGCTCTTCAAGGAGACGAAGCAGGTCGAGAAGGCCAATCTCATCGCTTCGCTCAAGCTGCCGAACGTCAGCATCTACCGCTGCGGCGGATACTGCGACTACCTCTACGGCGCGATGATCGGCTCGACGGGCCATCTCGGCAAGTTTGCGCTTGACATTTTTGAGTCCGGCGTCCTCCTGCGCACGCCAGCCCTCAAGAGCCGCGGCGAAGTGCCGCCTTCCGTGCCGCAGCCGAAGCTCTCAGAGGTGCTGACCGAGGCGAAGAACTGGGCCGATATCCTGCGCTGCCGCTATGTCACAGACCTCAACCGGGCCATCCGCACGGGCCGCATCAGCGAGGTCATCCGCGTCTCGGAGGCCCTGCAGGAGAAGCACATCGCCGAGATTGCCGACTACATCGCCAAGCACTGCCGGAAGCTGCGCCTGATCCTCATCGCGGGGCCTTCCTCGTCGGGCAAGACGTCCTTCGCGCAGCGTCTGCGCGTGCAGATGCAGGTCATGGGGTTGCGGCCCGTATCCATCTCGCTCGACAATTACTTTGTCAACCGCGAGGAGACGCCGAAGACACCAGCAGGGGCCTACGATTACGAGTGCCTGGAGGCGCTCGACGTCGGCCTCTTCAACAAGGACATGCTCGCACTGCTCAAGGGGGAGAGCGTCGTGCTGCCGCGTTACAACTTCAAGACGGGTGAACGCGAGTGGGAGGGGCAGGAGCCGCTGACACTCGAGAAGAGCCAGCCCATCATCGTCGAGGGCATTCACGGCCTCAACGAGAAGCT
The DNA here is from genome assembly GCF_002395285.1 of Mitsuokella sp. UBA4253. Taxonomy (NCBI): domain Bacteria; kingdom Bacillati; phylum Bacillota; class Negativicutes; order Selenomonadales; family Selenomonadaceae; genus Mitsuokella; species Mitsuokella sp. UBA4253. The sequence continues at coordinate 101,547 of NZ_DGWR01000014.1, forward strand.
CACGGCGGCCATCCCGCGTGACTACAAGTTCAAGATCTACGTCAGCGCGCTGACGCAGCTCAACATCGATGCCCATAACCGCATTCCGACGACAGATGCGCGCCTCATCCGCCGCCTCGTGCGCGACTACCAGTTCCGCGGCGCGAGCGCGCTGAAGACCCTCAAGCAGTGGCCGGATGTGCGCCAGGGGGAGGAGAAGTACATCTTCCCGTATCAGGAAGAGGCGGACGTCATGTTCAACTCCGCGATGATCTATGAGCTTGCAGCGCTGCGCCGCTACGCCGTGCCGATGCTCGAGGCCGTGACGCCGGATGTGCCGGAGTACACGAAGGCAAGGCGCCTGCTCGACTTCTGCCAGTACTTCCTCGATTTGCCCGATGAGGACGATGTGCCGAATAACTCCATCCTGCGCGAGTTCATCGGCAAGTCTGTGTTCTTCAAGGGAGAAGATCAGGTGTGAATGACAAGAAAGCTGCCCATTGTTCTGGGCAGCTTTTTGTTATCTGATATTTGATGTTGGGGGAGGGGATTATTTGATCTTGTCTACGCCCCAGGCGTGGATGCCGTGCTCGTCGCCGAGGATGGCGGGGTCGAAGGCCGGTTCCTCGTGGCCCTCTTTCTTCTGCTTGACATAGTCGAACAGGGCGATGCGCGCGTACTTGGAGAGGCGGATGACGGCGTAGAGGTTGGTCAGGCACAGGAAGCCCATGAAGAGGTCGGCGAGGTTCCAGACGAGGGAGAGCTCAGCCAGGCAGCCGAAGAAGACCATGATCACGACACCTGCGCGGAAGACGAGCAGGTATTTCCTGGTATTGCCTTCAAAGAAGGCGATGTTGATTTCTCCGTAGTAGTAGTTGCCGACGATGGAACTGAAGGCAAACATCAAAATGAGGATGGAGACAGCTGCCGGTGCCAGCGGCCCGAAGATGCTCGCGAGCGATGCCTGGGCGAGGGCGATGCCGGTGAGCTCGCCGCCGATCGTGTACTGGCCCGTCAAGAGGACGATGAAGGCTGTGGCAGAGCAGACAATCCAGGTGTCAACGTAGACGCCGAAGGCCTGGACGAGGCCCTGCTTGATCGGGTGGGTGACATCGGCCGTCGCTGCGGCATTCGGCACGGAGCCTTCACCGGCCTCGTTGGAGAACAGGCCGCGCTTGACGCCGGTGATGACAGCTGTGCCGAGTCCGCCGCCGACAGCCGCCTGCGGCGAGAAGGCATCGTGGAGGATCAGGGCGAACATCGCCGGGACTTTATCGATGTTGAGCAGGATGATGGCAAAGGCCGTCAAGAGGTAGATGCCGGCCATGATGGGTACGAGGAATTCCGTGAACTTCGCGATGCGCGACATGCCGCCGAAGATGACGAGCGCCGTCAGCACGCAGAGGAAGGCAGCGGAATAGATCGGGGCAATGCCGAAGGCCGTCTGGGCGGACAGCGCAATCGTGTTGGCCTGTACGGATACGTAGATGAGACCGAACGTCACCGAGATCAGGAAGGCGAAGAGCTTGGCTACGCCGGGCTGGCGCAGCGCATTCTTGATGTAGTAGGCTGGGCCGCCGTGGAACTTGCCGTTGCCGCGCGGCAGCTTGTAGATCTGGGCGAGCGTACTTTCGACGAAGCCCGTCGCACAGCCGAGGAAGGCGATGGCCCACATCCAGAAGACGGCGCCGGGGCCGCCCGTGACGATGGCGATCGCGACGCCTGCGATGTTGCCGACGCCGACGCGCGAAGCCGTGCTGACGCAGAAGGCCTGGAAGGAGCTTATCGCATCGCCTTCCGTCTTGTGACCGATGCCCTCCGTCAGCAGCCGGATCATCTCTGGCAGCATGCGCAGCTGTACGAACCGCGTGGAGAGCGTGAACCAGATGCCGCAGCCGACGAGCACGACGATGAGCACGTAGGACCACAGCACGTTGTTGATGGCGGAGACCACCGCATTCAATGCATCCATAAATCATACCTCACTTTTCTTGATGGATAGATAAATAAAATAAATTCTAATCCATATCATAAATATATACTTATTATAAAGAAATTTTCTACGAGAGTCAAGAAAGAACGAGAATCAGCAAGAAAAAGAGCGAAAGTGTAACAGAAGTCACGGCAGGGGAAACATGTTGCAGGTAGAATATCAAGCATAGCATTCATTCCCCCTTTTTTTATATGGATGAAACCTTGACATAACAGATCTTAACAAACGATTGCCGGGCCATTGTATATGGTATATGCGCCGTTGCATGACTGAGATACAGGAGGACTTTTTATGAGCATGTTTTTAGCCCCCATCCACTTTATGGTATACGGGAAGAATCAGCTGCAGGAGCAGCTCATCGCAGAGATCGCCAAGCGCGCTGCTGCGGAGGGCTGGGCCGAGGCGAGTGCGCTTGATGCGTACTGCAGCCGCGAGGACCGCCCGCTCGATGCGATCATCGACGTCTCGAATATACACGGCTGGCTCTCAAAGAGCATCGCGGATGTCGAGCATCGCCTGGCGGCACTCGTCACGGAGCTCTTGTTCGGCCATCCGGAGCGTCTCGCTGTACTCGAGGAGCTGGCGTACGAAGTGGGCAGGGAGCAGGCTGCGCCGGCCGATGCTGGGGCGGGCGAGCTCTTCCAGTATTTGACGACACACCTCGTCGACGGCATGCCGTGTGATGGCGTCAACATGATGCGCGACCAGACGGCCGAGACGTTCCGCTGGGATAAGACGGCGGATGTGCACAGCCACTACTGGACGGAAGTCGAAGGCAGCCCCGCCGTCTACCAGGCATTGCGCAGCAGATTCGTCGCGGGCATACTTTCTTCGACCGATTACGAAGTCAGCACGGCCGATGGGATAAGCTTCGTCCTGCAGAAGGCTTGAACGGATGAGCCGCAGCGCATGCTGCGGTTTATTGGTTTAAATGCGCGAAAATAGAGAAACTTTTTAAGAAAACTTCTTCTTTTTGCTGTATTGACGTGGAATTTGTGTTGTGTTATGGTAATCGTATCATCAGATCCCGGGTGAAACCGCGAAAAGATAGGAGGTTTTTCCATGAAGAAGATTATCAAGCGCGTATTCAAGTCCTATGCAAACGTAGAGGCTCTGGGCAAAGTCATCAGCTGGAATGCATGATTCTGCCAGATAAAGTGCATATGAAAGAATAGTACGAAATGAGACGGAGAACACGGCGTTCTTCGCCTTTTTTGTATACAATTTATCTACACAAGGTGCAAAGCGTCGAGAAATTTCACGACATCTATTGGTTTTTTCATCAAGCCTTGCTATAATGAAAGAAATAGTTTGTGTGGGGACATTGTTCCACCTGTTACAAACGGTGTTATACTTTTGGACAGTAAACAGTAAGGAGAATGTGTAAATGAAACTCGTAGTAACTGTTGTTGGTAAGGACCGCGTCGGCATCATCGCGATGGTCAGCCAGATCCTTGCCGAGAATAATGTCAACATCCTCAATATCAATCAGAATATCATGGATGGTTTCTTCAACATGGTCATGATTGCGGAGATCAGCGCGAGCAAGATCAATCTCGTAGAGCTGCAGAAGACGCTCAAGGAGAAAGGCAAGGAGATCAATGTCGACATCAAGGCACAGCATGAAGACATCTTCAATGTCATGCACAATGTCTGAGCGGCGTCACTTGTTCCGGATTGGCTTTTTATGACGTTTAGGAGGAAAAGAGCCCTGTGATAACGATAGATGATATTTTAGAAACAAACCGCATGATTACGGAAAACAAGCTCGATGTCCGCACGATCACGATGGGCATCTCGCTGCGCGACTGTGCGCATCCGAATATCGATAAGTTCTGCCAGAACGTGTACGACAAGATCACGAAGTCGGCGGAATTCCTCGTGAAGACGGGCGAGGACATCGAGACGGAGTACGGCATCCCCATCATCCACAAGCGCGTCTCGGTCACGCCGATTGCCATCGCGGCCGATGCCTGCAAGACTGACTCGTACGTGCCGGTCGCTGAGGCGATGGACCGCGCCGCCAAGGAAATCGGCATCAACTTCATCGGCGGCTTCTCGGCACTCGTCGAGAAGGGCTTCACGCACGGCGACCGCGTGCTCATCAACTCGATTCCTCAGGCCCTCGCGACGACGGACCTCGTCTGCTCCTCGGTGAACCTCGGTTCGACGAAGACGGGCATCAACATGGACTGCGTGCGCGAGATGGGCGAAGTCGTCAAGCGCACGGCAGAGCTCACGCGTGACCAGCAGGCGCTCGGCTGCGCGAAACTCGTCATCTTCTGCAACGCGCCGGGAGACAACCCGTTCATGGCGGGCGCCTTCCACGGCGTCAGTGAGGCGGATAAGGTCGTCAGCGTCGGCGTATCGGGGCCAGGCGTCGTCAAGCACGCTCTCGAGGACCTCAAGGGCGCGGACTTCACGGAGATCGCGGAGACGATCAAGCGCACGGCCTTCAAGATCACGCGCGTCGGCCAGCTTGTCGCGCGCGAGGCGTCGAAGCGCCTCGGCGTGCCGTTCGGCATCATCGACCTCTCGCTCGCACCGACGCCGGCTGTCGGCGACAGTGTCGCGCGCATCATCGAGGAGATGGGTATCGAGAGCTGCGGCGCACCGGGTACGACGGCAGCCCTCGCACTGCTCAACGACGCTGTCAAGAAGGGCGGCCTCATGGCCTCCTCGCACGTCGGCGGCCTCTCGGGTGCCTTCATCCCGGTCAGCGAGGACGAGGGCATGATCCATGCAGTCTCTGAGGGCAGCCTCTCCATCGAGAAGCTCGAGGCGATGACCTGCGTCTGCTCGGTCGGTCTCGACATGATCGCCATCGAGGGCGATACGTCGGCTGCGACGATCTCGGGCATCATCGCCGACGAGGCGGCTATCGGCATGATCAACAACAAGACGACGGCTGTCCGCGTCATCCCTGTGCCGGGCAAGAAGGTCGGCGACATGGTCGAGTTCGGCGGACTGCTCGGCTACTGCCCGATCGTGCCGGTGCGCAATCAGTACAGCTCCGAGGCCTTCATCGCGCGCGGCGGTCGCATCCCCGCACCGATCCGCAGCCTGACGAACTGATGCCAGCTGCCGGGCGCTTGTCACTTGCCAGACGCCTGGAATCTGCTATAATAGAATAAATCGTGAAACTCAGAAAGGGCTCAATTCATGGATTGGGCCCTTCCTTTTGCCATTTTTGCCATTTTGCAGAACAGGAAGTGGATTGCATGCGTGTAACGAAGAAGATACGGGAAGAGCAGCTGGCCATCCTCGAGGAGACATACCGCGGGGCAAAGCCGGAACTCATCTTCCATAACCCATTCGAGCTCCTGATTGCTGTCATCCTCTCGGCGCAGTGCACCGACAAGCGTGTCAATGTCACGACGAAGCGTCTTTTCTCGAAAGTAAAGTCGCCGGAGGACATCATGGCGATGGGCCTCGCGGCACTCGAGAATGAGATCCGTGACTGCGGGCTCTTCCGCAACAAGGCCAAGAACATCCTGGCGGCCTGCCAGATGCTGTGTGAGGACTTCGGCGGGCAGGTGCCGGACGATTTTGAAGCGCTGCAGAAGCTGCCGGGGGTCGGGCGCAAGACGGCCAATGTCGTCATGAGCGTGGCTTTCCACCATCCGGCCATTGCCGTCGACACGCATGTCTTCCGCATCGCGAACCGCCTGCAGCTCGCGACGGGCACGACGCCGCTGGCCGTAGAGCAGGGGCTCATGAAGAACATCCCGAAGGAGAAGTGGTCGGATGCGCACCACTGGCTCATCTGGCACGGCCGCAAGATCTGCAAGGCCAGGAAACCGGCCTGCGATATCTGCCCGTTAGCTGCGGTCTGCCCGAGCGCAGAGCCGCTCGCTGGCAGTACCGCCAAGACCAAGTAAAGGAGAGAGAATATGGAGTACAGGAAGGCAACATTTGCCGATGTTGAGGATATCTACCATCTCGTGAACGACTATGCGACGGACGGCGTCATGCTGGCGCGCGCACGCAATACGCTCTATGAGACGCTGCGCGACATGGTCGTCGCTGTCGATGAACAGGGCCGTGTTGTCGGTGTCGGCGGCCTCCACATCATCTGGGACCGCCTGGCAGAGATCCGCACGATGGCCGTGGCGCCCGACATGACGCGCCAGGGCATTGGCGCGGAGATTGTGCGCCGCCTCATTGAGGAAGGCGACGCGCTCGGCGTCGAGAAGTACTTCACGCTGACCTATAAGCCGGGCTTCTTCCAGAAGCTCGGGTTCCAGACCATCACGAAGGAAGAGCTGCCGCACAAGGTCTGGAAGGAGTGCATTGACTGCCCGAAGTTCCCGAACTGCGATGAGATCGCGATGGTCCGCGTCTGATTGCCGTCTGTGCGATACGCGTGATCGGGGCAATACGTGTTTGCGGGGATTGCCTTGATTGTACAATTTTGGGCGATTCTGGCGAGAATGCATTGACATTCTGTAACAAATCTGGTATGGTAGTATACATCAAGTGAAATGCAGAGAATGAGAGAAGTAATCCCATGACTTCCTTGAAGAGAGCGCTGGGCTGGTGTGACAGCGCAGGGAGAGGGGATGAAATACACTCAGGAGCAGCAGGCTGAAGAGAGTAGGCCCCGCCGGAGCGCCACCGTTACCAGAGGCTAGGATATGTCAGTATCCGAAGTGAGAGGCTTGCATCGGCAAGCAGGGTGGTACCACGGGTATATCAGCTCGTCCCTGTAGAGGGGCGGGCTTTTTCTATTCTTCGGGGGATTGTCAGGAGGAAATCATTATGATCATTGTCATGAAACCAGATGCCACGAAAGAGAACATCCAGAAAGTCGAGGAGCGCCTGCATCAGGTCGGCCTCAAGGCACATCTGTCGACCGGTGAGGACTGCACGATCATCGGCGTCATCGGCGACCGCAAGAAGATCGCCAACCTTGAGGTCAGCATGCTCGAGGGCGTCGAGAAGACGGTGCGCATCACCGAGAAATACAAGCTTGTCAGCCGTCACTTCCATCCGGAGGACACGATTGTCGATGTTGACGGCGTCAAGATCGGCGGCAAGGAAGTCGTCGTCATGGCCGGCCCGTGCTCGGTCGAGAGCATCGAGCAGCTGCGTGAGGCTGCCAAGGCTGTCAAGGCCGGCGGGGCGAAGTTCCTGCGCGGCGGTGCGTTCAAGCCGCGCACGAGCCCGTACGACTTCCAGGGGCTTGCCGAAGAAGGTCTCAAGATGCTGCGCGAGGTAGCCGATGAAGAAGGCCTCAAGGTCGTCACAGAGATTGTCGACAAGGATGACATCGAGCTCGTCGGCAAGTATGCCGATGTCTACCAGGTCGGCGCGCGCAACATGCAGAACTTCCAGCTCCTCAAAGCGCTCGGCAAGGCCAAGAAGCCGGTCATGCTCAAGCGCGGCCTCGCGGCGACCATCAGCGAATGGCTCAATGCAGCCGAGTACATCATGGCGGGCGGCAATGAGCAGGTCATCTTCTGCGAGCGCGGCATCCGCACCTACGAGACATTCACGCGCAACACGCTGGATCTCAGCGCCGTCGCGGCCATCAAGGAACTCTCGCACCTGCCGATCATCGTCGACCCGAGCCACGGCACGGGCCGTTGGGAGATGGTCCGCCCGATGGCGCGCGCCGCTGTCGCCGCTGGCTGCGACGGCCTGATTATCGAGGTGCACCCGCATCCAGAAGTCGCGCTCTCCGATGGCGATCAGAGCCTCACGCCGAAGAACTTCAATGCCCTGATGGGTGAGCTCGGCAAGATTTGCACAGTCATGGGGCGCACGTTATGAGCCGTCTGAAACTCGCCATCATCGGCGTCGGCCTCATTGGCGGCTCGCTCGGTCTCTGCCTCAAGGACAAGCTCGGCGAGGACATCTACATCACGGGGCTCTGCCGCCATCAGGCCTCGATGGACCGCGCCGTCGCGCTCGGTGCCGTCGACTATGCCTCGGCCGATATCGAGTCGGTCGTTTCCGATGCTGACATCGTCTTTTTGAGCCCTCCTGTCCTGCAGATCGTGCCGATGGTGGAAAAGATCCTGCCGTACCTCAAGAAAGGTTGCATCCTGACGGATGCGGGCAGCACGAAGGGATACATCTGGCAGCACTTGCAGAAGATCCTGCCAGATGATATCTACTACATCGCCGGCCATCCGATGACGGGCCGCGAGAAGAGCGGTGTCGATGCCGCGATGAAGGACCTCTTTGTCGGCAAGGCGTACGTCATTGTCGAGGACACGGGGGCGCCGCCCGAGGCCCATGCGAAGCTCATGAGCGTGCTCAAGTACACAGGCGCGAATTTCACGACGCTCGACATCGCCAAGCACGATCGCTGTGCTTCTGTCATCAGCCATGTGCCGCATGTCACGGCTGCTGCGCTCGTCACTCTGCTCAACCGCTCTGGCGATGACCGCGACTCCTGCATCAAGCTCATTGGCGGCGGCTTCCGCGACACGACGCGCATCGCTTCGTCGAATGCCGACATGTGGGCCGATATCTGCATGACGAACGGCGAGGCCATCGCGAGCGATCTGCGTGAATTGCAGGCCATCCTCGGCGAGGTCATCACGGCCGTCGAGCATCACGACCGCCAGGCCGTTCACGATTACTTTGCGGCTTCCAAGCAGTTGCGCGATCACCTCCTGCAGGATGCCAGCAAGAAATTCGATCCCAACTGATTTTTCTGCCCATGTGCCGGGATGGACCGCATCCCAGCGCATGGGTATTTCTCTTGCTGACATTATTGTGTTAGCATAGTATAATAAAAACAAATGCATAAGACAGAAGGTGACACACTTAATGAAAGTCGATTTAAAGGAATTAGCAGCGGCCTTTGCTCAGTCCGATGTGCGTCAAGGCTATGTCGACACCGCGGCGGGCAAAGTCATCATGATGGCAGATGACCTCGCCGAGCGCGATGCTATGCACTATGCCATGGTGATGGAAGAGGATTGGGAGCGCTATATCCCCATCCCGAATATCATGGATGAGGATGAGACGGCGATGATGCACGCGTTTGCTGCCTCACGCCCGCGCGAGGATGTAAAAGAACGTCTGTTTGAATCCTTGAAAGGGGCAGGCGCCGTGACGCGCTTCCGCCGTCAGGTTCGCCATCTCTTGCTGAAGCCTGCCTGGGAGTCCTTCAAGCAGGATTACCTGATGCAGGCCGCGCGCGACTGGTGTGAGGAGAATGCTGTCGAGTACCGGGAGCCGTGATGGCGTCCCGGTACCCGGTGCGCATAAATAAATGGTAAGTTGTGTAGAATTAGGAGGTCTTTTCTATGTCATTGATCAAGGGATTGCATCATGCGGCACTCAAGTGCAGCTGCCAGGCAGAATTCCAGGAAGCCATCCATTTCTATCGGGATGTCCTCGGGCTGCCCGTCAAGCGCAGCTGGGGGGAGGGCGATGAGGCTGGCATCATGTTTGATACAGGCGCCGGCCTCATCGAGATCTTCGCCCAGGGCGGCGAGAACCACGCGGAAGGCTCCGTGCGCCATTTCGCCCTGGCTACGGACGATCCGGACGCCTGCGTCAAGGCCGTCCGCGAGGCAGGCTATAAGATTACCGTTGAGCCGAATGATCTGACCATCCCCGCAGAGACGCCGTTCCCTGTCCGCATCGCCTTTGCTGTCGGGCCGTGCGGTGAGACCATCGAGTTCTTCAAGGAATGCTGAGGGAATGGGCGACAATGCGTATCTTTGCCGACACGGATGGCAATAGGCCTGCGCAGGGGGGCGATAAATTCCGGCAAGCGCTCTGCCTGTCTGTATTGCTGATGACCTGCCTGTACACAGGAGCATCCTCGTCAGCTGCTGCGGCACAGGCGATACAGCCGACGAGCCCTGCTCAGAATGCTGCTGCATCTGTGATAGCGGATGAGCGTGACAATGGCCTGAGCCGGGCAGTCCGCGCCCGAGCGGGCCTGAAGAACCGCATCTTTCTCAAGTACCGCGAGATGGTGGTCATCAGCGACGATCAGTACAGGATCACGCAGGCGGCCATCCGCGACAACCGCGCCCATCAGACGCCGCTCCGCACGAGTGAACTGCTCTTCAACAAGTGCATGCACGACGGGCGCTACAGCGAAGCGGCCATCACGGCTTCGCTGGCCGTGCTCGACAGCAGCACACCGGTCGACCGCGCCCGCTTCACGCTCCTGCAGGCTGAAGCATGCATCCTGCGCCAGGACGATGTTCATGCCGTCCAGCCGCTCCTGCAGCAGGCCGCCAGGGAACTCCCTGCGGAGAGCAGACATGACGTTGCCTGGCAGCAGGCAAGGGAAATGCTCGACGAGCTGCAGGCTGGTCTCTTATCTTCTTGAAGTACAGCTGCATGGTGTCGTTTCAGATGCCATGCAGCTTTTTTTGCCTTTATTGTCAACTCAGCACATAATAAATGTTGACAGTAAACGAAAAGAGGTGTATCCTGTTGACCGTAATAATTCTTACTGTTTCAGGATTGGGAGTAGTACACATGGGAAAATTTACGATTCGCGAACTGGTCCTCTGCGGCCTATTCATTGCCTTGATCACCATTGGCACACTGATTCGCATTCCAATCGGATCGGATTTCTACACACTGCAGTTTCTGTTCACCTTGCTGGCCGGATTGGTGCTCGGTGCGCGCCTCGGTGCTTTGGCCGTTGCGGCTTACGTCCTGCTTGGCCTGATTGGCGTGCCGGTCTTTGCCTCAGGCGGCGGCCCGGCTTATCTCGTGCAGCCGACCTTCGGCTATCTGCTGGGGTTTGTCGTTCAGGCATGGTTCTGCGGCCGCTGTGCACGCCGCCTGCACAAAATCTCTCTGCGCTCTTTGTTGGCCGTGAACACCGGAGGCCTTGCCATCGTCTACGCCATCGGCATTAGCTGGTTTTATGTGGTCTCGAATTACGTCATCGATGCCCCAATCGGCTTCTGGGCAGCCATCTTCTACTGCGGCATCCTGCAGGCCGGGCCGGATTTTTTGCTCTGTGCGGCGGCTGCTGGTCTCGCGTATCGCTGCTACCGTGCCGGGCTATGGCTCTCTATGTCGGCGCAGCCGGTGCGCACGGCTGCAGATGAAGCAAAGGAGGCATGATGATGGGCAAGGCTCTCTTTATCACGGGTACGGGCACGGATGTCGGCAAGACGTATGTGACGGCTCTCATCGTCAAGAAACTCCGCGAGGCCGGTCTGTCTTCCGGCTACTACAAGGCGGCACTCTCGGGCGCTGTCCCGGCTGCTGACGGGACGCTGCAGCCGGGTGATGCGCTCTACGTCAATCGTGTGGCAAAACTCGGCGAGTCGGCCGGGGATCTTGTCTCCTACGTGTATGAAGATGCCGTATCGCCGCACCTGGCTGCAAAGCTTTGCCAGCAGCCCATTGACTTCGCGCGCGTCAGGGAGGACTTCGCATGTGCGAAAGAGCGCTGTGACTATCTGACGATGGAAGGCAGCGGCGGGATCATCTGTCCGCTGCGCTGGGATGCGACGCAACACGTCGTTCTCGATGATCTCGTCAAAGAACTGGACCTTGGTGTCCTGGTCGTTGCCGATGCCGGGCTCGGCACCATCAACAGTACTGTGCTGACCATTGAGCACCTGCGCAGGCGTGAGATCCCCGTTCGAGGCGTCATATTCAACCGCTATGTGTCCGGTGATCGCATGCAGGAGGACAATGCGGCGATGATCGAGCAGCTGACTGGCGTCAAGGTGCTGGCTTGCGTGAAGGAAGGCGACCAGGATCTTGATATCGCGGACGAGGTGCTGCACCGGCTTTACCGATGAGAAGTGCAGACAATCTTGTGTTCATCAAGGAAAAGTCTGGCATTTATGTTTATACAGGGAATACGGAAATGTAAACAGATTGTGTTTTGTATACATACATGAATAGTGTTGACAAAATACATACATGGCCTTACAATAAGGCCATATCCAGTTCAGGTGAGCAGCGGAGCTCATGATTCATGCATCTGCATGAGTCATGAGCTCCTTTTTGTTGGCTGGGTATCGATTTTCTCGAGAGAATGCCGCTGTTTGGAGATTGGTTCAAAAGAAAGCGAAGTGTGAGTATGAGAATGTGGAAAAGACTATTAGGGATTTCCCTACTGGCTTCTAGCCTCCTGGTCACAGGTTGTGGCGGAGACAGCGCCATGAGCGGCAATACGAGCAATGCTTCAGGAGACACGGTGAAAGTCGGGCTGCTTCATTCCCTGAGCGGTACGATGGCCATCAGTGAGACGTCGGTGCGCGATGCCGAGAAACTTGCCATCCAGGAGATCAACGATCAGGGCGGCGTGATGGGGAAGAAGATTGAAACCATCGAGGAGGATGGTGCATCAGACCCGCAGATTTTCTCGGAGAAAGCGAAGAAGCTCTTGATGAACGATAAAGTTGCGACGATCTTCGGCTGCTGGACGAGTGCTTCGCGCAAGGCCGTGAAGCCGGTCGTCGAGGGCTCGAACGGACTGCTCTGGTATCCGATCCAGTACGAGGGCATGGAGCAGTCGAAGAACATCATGTACATGGGCGCTGCTCCGAATCAGCAGATCGTGCCGGCCATCGAGTATCTCATGAAGAATGGCAAGAAAAAGATGTTCCTCGTCGGCAGCGACTACGTATTCCCGCAGACGGCCAACCGCATCATCAAGGCACAGCTCGCTGCGCAGGGCGGCGAGGTCGTCGGTGAAGAGTACACGCCGATGGGCTACACCGATTACGCGACGATCATCAGCAAGATCAAGGCCGCTCACCCCGATGTCATCGTCAATACCCTGAACGGTGACTCCAACGTGGCGTTCTTCAAGCAGCTGAAAGATGCCGGTGTGACGGCGGAGGCCTGCCCGGTCATGTCGTTCTCGATTGCTGAAGAGGAGATCAAGGGCATCGGTGCAGAGAACATCGAGGGCGATCTCGTTTCGTGGGATTACTACCAGACGACGAAGACGCCGGCCAATGAGAAGTTCGTCGCCGCCTACAAGAAGGCGTACGGTGAAGACCGCGTCACGGATGACCCGATTGAAGCCGCTTACGATGCCGTTTATCTCTGGAAAGCAGCCGTCGAGAAGGCAGGCAGCTTTGATGTCGACAAGGTCCGCGCTGCTGCTGGCGGCATCACCTTTGATGCACCGGAAGGCACGGTCAAGATTGATGGCGACAACCAGCATCTCTACAAATACGTGCGCATCGGCAAGGTCAACAGCAAGGGACTCATCGATGAAGTATTTGCGACAGACCCGATCAAGCCGGATCCGTTCCTCAAGACGTATGACTGGGCGAAAGGCCTCAGTGATGAAGCAAAGTAAAGCGATACGGTAAGACGTGCAGGAGGCAGCAGCTTGCCTCCTGTACTTATTCCTGAAAAAGAGAGGCATTTATGGATATACTCACCATCTTGTTCAACGGTCTCAGCCTGTCTTCTATCCTGCTATTGGCAGCACTGGGACTGGCCATCACCTTTGGCCTCATGGGAATCATCAACATGGCACACGGTGAATTCATCATGGTTGGCGCCTATACGACGTATGTCGTGCAGGGCCTGCTGATGCCAGTTCTCGGCGATGGCTATTTCTTCGTTTCGATTCTCGTTTCGTTCCTCATGGCGGCTGTCTTCGGCATGGTGCTCGAGGTCGTCGTCATCCGCCGACTGTACGGGAGGCCGACCGACAGCCTGCTGGCGACCTGGGGCGTCAGCCTCATCCTGCAGCAGCTCGCGCGCAGCATCTTCGGTGCGCCGAATGTCAATGTCGTGGCACCGGCGTTCCTCGGAGGCAGCATCTCCTTCCTGGGTGTTTCGATGTCCTACAAGCGCTTGTTCATCCTGGCGCTCGTCCTGGCCTGCCTCATTGGCGTCTGGGCTTTCCTCTATCATACGGATTTCGGCCGCAAGATGCGCGCCTGCATCCAGAACCGTGACATGGCACAGTGCCTCGGCATCCGCTCCAAGCGCATTGACTGCCTGACCTTTGCCCTCGGCAGCGGCCTGGCAGGCATTGCCGGATGTGCCTTGACGCTGCTCGGCTCCATCGGCCCGACCCTGGGGCAGAACTACATCGTCGATACGTTCATGGTCGTCGTGCTCGGCGGCGTGGGCAAGCTGATCGGCTGCATCTCCGGTGCGCTGATCATCGGTGTGGCCAGCACGGTCTTTGAGTTTGGCAGCACGGCCTCGATTGCGAAAGCCGCGGTGCTGTTCCTCGTCATCCTGTTCTTGCAGAAGAAGCCGCAGGGGCTTTTCGCCCTGCGCAGCCGTTCTCTCGATGATTGAGAAAGGGGAATTGTATTTTGGGCATCAAGTATTGGTTTCGCGATAAGAAGAATCTCATCTTCCTCATCCTTGTCCTGGCACTGCTCACGATGCCGTTCGTGCTGACGCTCTTTCGGCTGACGCTGCTCGGTAAATTCCTCTGCTATGCAATCGTAGCACTGGGCATCGATCTCATCTGGGGCTATACGGGCATCCTTAGCCTAGGCCACGGCGTGTTCTTCGGCCTAGGCGCATATGCCATGGCCATGCATCTGAAGCTCGCGGCCAGCGGCAGTTCGCTGCCGGAATTCATGGTGACGGGCGGCCTTACGCAGCTGCCCGCGTTCTGGAAGCCGTTTGCATCTGCGCCGTTCGCCTTCCTGGCGGTCATCGCACTGCCCCTCCTGCTCGCCCTGCTCGTCGGTTTCTCGACCTTCAAGAACCGCATCAAGGGTGTGTATTTCTCCATCCTGTCGCAGGCACTCGCCTGGGCTTTCGTGACGATCTTTGTCGGCATGCAGACGTACACGGGCGGCAGCAACGGCATCACGGGCTTCACGACGCTCATGGGCATCCAGCTCCAGAACCCGATGAATCTCGTTTACTTCTATTATATTGCGGTCGCTCTGCTCGTCGCGACGTACGTCTTCTGCACCTGGCTCATGAGCCGCGGCATCGGCAAGATCCTCATCGCGATCCGTGATGGTGAGAACCGCACGTATTTCACGGGGTACGATTCAAGCCGCTACAAGACCTTCATCTACTGCATCTCGGCTGTCATCACGGGCATTGCCGGTGCGATGTACGTGCTCTTCGCGGGCATGATCTCGCCGAAGGAGCTCGACATCGCCTTCTCGGTCGAGATGGTCATCTGGGTTGCGGTCGGCGGACGCGGGACGCTCCTCGGCGCCGTCATCGGCGCACTGCTCGTCAATGCGATGAAGACGGGCATCAGTGAGACGGCGCCTGACATGTGGCTCTATTTCATCGGCCTGCTCTTCGTGGCCGTCGTACTGTTCATGCCGAAAGGCCTCGTTGGCGTTGTGTCTTCGCTGTACGCCAAGGCACAGCCGTATCTGCCGGATTTCCGTCTCCCGTTCCTTGGAAGACGCCGTGCCTGCAAGAGAAAGGGGATGGCATCATGATGCTTCATAGGAGCGGCAAAGAGAGCGCTTCGGATGCGCTCTTGAGCCTCAAACATATATCCGTTGAATTCGATGGCTTCAAGGCTGTCAACGATGTGACGACCACCATCGCCCCGCATGAGATCCACTTCTTCATCGGGCCGAACGGTGCGGGCAAGACGACACTGCTCGATGTCATCTGCGGCAAGACGAAGCCCTCTGCCGGCGAGGTCGATTACGCGGATGTCGGCAATATCCTGAAACTCAAGGAATTCGAGATCGTCAAGAAGGGGATCTGCCGCAAATTCCAGGTGCCGTCGACCTTCGTCAACCTCAGCGTCTACGACAACATGCGCATCGCGCTGAACCACGACAAGAGCGTGTTCGGCTCGCTGTTCATGCGCAAGCGCTACCTCGATACGAGAAAGATCTACGAGGTGCTCAACCTCGTCGGCCTCGACAAGAAGAGCAAGGAGCGCGCCAAATCGCTGTCACACGGCGAGAAGCAGTGGCTCGAGATCGCGATGCTGCTCGTCGAAGAGCCGAAACTTCTGCTGCTCGACGAGCCGGTGGCCGGTATGGGGCAGGCGGAGACCGAGAAGACGGCGCGCATCCTTGAAGAGATCAAGGACCGCTGTGCCGTCGCAGTCGTCGAGCACGACATGAACTTCGTCAAGAGCATTGCCGATGATGTGACGGTCATGCACGAGGGCTCCATCCTCACGGAAGGGACGGCAAGCGAGGTCATGCAGAACAGGAAGGTCCAGGAAGTCTATCTGGGACGAGGGGAGGAGCAGCATGCTTGATATCAAAGGGTTAACCGCGTATTACGGAGAGAGTGAGATCCTCCACAACATCGATCTCTCGGTGCCGGATGGCAAGATCATCGCGCTGGTCGGGCGCAATGGTGTGGGCAAGACGACGACGCTCAAGAGTATCATGGGGCTGGTCAAGACGCCGTCCGGCAGCATCGAGCTGTCCGGCGAAGCGCTCATGAAGAAGCCGCCGTACGAGCGGGCGCGGTGCGGCATCGGCTATGTGCCGCAGGGACGCGATATCTTTCCACAGATGACGGTGGCGGAGAACCTGCGCCTCGGCCTTGAAGTCTGCGGCGGGAAGAAACAGGACCCGTCGGAGCTCTTCCGCCTTTTCCCGATTGTCGAGAAGTTCCTGCCGCGCAAGGGCGGCGACCTCTCTGGCGGCCAGCAGCAGCAATTGGCCATTGCCCGCGCCCTCATTGCGCATCCGAAGCTCCTGCTTCTCGATGAGCCGACAGAGGGCATCCAGCCGTCCGTCATCCAGGAAATCGGCGATGCGATCCGCACCATCAACAAAGAAACTGGCCTCTCCATCCTGCTTGTCGAGCAGTATCTGGACTTTGCGCTGGAGCTGGCCGACGAATGCTATGTGATGGACAAAGGCCAGATTGTCCTGCACGTCGCGGCAGGCAAGGCGAAGAAAGACGAAATCCAGCAGTATATGCTGGCATCATGAAACAATATGGGACGTAAGGAAGGAGCCGATAGACGATGCGATTGACGCCGCAGGATATGGAAAAACTCATGCTGCATTATGCCGGCAAACTGGCAGAAGAGAGGCGGGGCAGAGGCCTTAAGCTCAATCACCCAGAAGCCGTGGCGTATATCAGCATGGAACTCATGGAGATGGCGCGCGATGGTCACACTGTCACGGAGCTCATGTCGAAGGGAAGAGAGCTCCTGACGCGTGCCGATGTCATGGAGGGTGTTCCCGAGATGATCCCGTCCGTGCAGATCGAGGCGACATTCCCCGATGGCACCAAGCTCGTGACGGTACATGAGCCCATCCAGTGAACTTCCCGATGAACGGAGAAAGAAGGTCAAGGTATGATACCAGGTGAATTCTTCTTGAAAGAGGGGGACATCGTACTCAATGCCGGACGGAGTGTCCGGGAACTCGTCGTCACGAATCTCGGCGACCGGCCGGTGCAGGTCGGCGCGCATTACCATTTCTTTGAAGTGAACCGCTGTCTGAGCTTCCCGCGCCGGGAAGCATTCGGCATGCGTCTTGATATACCGTCCGGCACTTCGGTGCGCTTCGAGCCCGGCGAGCAGAAGACAGTCGCGCTCGTCTCGTTGTGCGGCAGGAACCGCTGCCTTGGCTTCAACGGCCTGACCATGGGGCCGGCCGGCACGATGGAGCGCGATACAGCCCTGCGCGCTGCAAGAGAGCGCGGCTTTGCAGGAGCTGAGGAGAAGGACAGGGGAGCGAAGGAGGACGATGCCTGATGAGTTACAAGATCAGCCGTGAGAAGTATGCAGCGATGTATGGTCCGACGACAGGCGACAGGGTTCGCCTGGCCGATACAGACTTAGTGGCCGAGATCGAGAAGGACTGCACGAGCTACGGTGACGAAGCGAAGTTCGGCGGCGGCAAGACGCTGCGCGACGGCATGGGGCAGGCTTCGGAGATCACGAGTGACGGCGGCGCACTTGACCTCGTGCTGACAAATGCCATTGTCATGGATCCGGTGCAGGGCATCGTCAAGGCGGACATCGGCATAAAGGCGGGCCGTATCGTCGGCATCGGCAAGGCGGGCAATCCGGACATCATGGAGGGTGTGACGCCGGGCATGACGGTCGGTGCCTCGACGGAAGCCTTGGCTGCCGAAGGGCTCATCGTGACGCCGGGTGGCATCGACTCGCACATCCATTTCATCAGTCCGCAGCAGATCGAGACCGCGCTCTACAGCGGCATCACGACGATGGTCGGCGGCGGCACGGGGCCTGCCGACGGCACGAATGCCACGACGTGCACGCCGGGGCCCTGGAATCTCCGGGAGATGCTGCGCGCGGCCGATGCCTATCCGATGAACCTCGGCTTCCTCGGCAAGGGCAACTGCTCGAGCCTGCCTCCGCTCGCCGAGCAGATCGAGGCGGGCGCGATGGGGCTCAAGATCCACGAGGACTGGGGGGCGACACCGGCTGTCATCGATGCCTGCCTGCGCGTCTCGGATGCTTACGATGTCCAGACGGCCATCCACACGGATACGCTGAATGAAGCAGGCTGTGTGGAGGACACGCTCGATGCCATCGGCGGCCGGACCATCCACACCTACCATACGGAAGGAGCGGGCGGCGGCCATGCCCCCGACATCATTCGGGCGGCATGCTTTGCGAACATCCTGCCGTCCTCGACGAATCCGACGATGCCGTTCACCAAGAATACACTCGACGAACATCTCGACATGCTGATGGTCTGCCATCATCTCGACAGCCGCATCCCGGAGGATGTAGCCTTTGCCGATTCGCGCATCCGCCCTGAGACGATTGCTGCCGAAGACGTGCTCCACGATATGGGAATCTTCTCGATGATGAGCTCGGACTCACAGGCGATGGGCCGCGTCGGCGAGGTCATCGTGCGCACGTGGCAGACGGCGGACAAGATGAAGAAGGAGCGCGGCCGCCTGGCAGAGGAGTCCGGCGAGAACGACAACTTCCGCATCCTTCGTTACCTGTCGAAGTACACGATCAATCCCGCCATCACGCACGGCCTCTCGGCAGAGGTCGGTTCCATCGAGCCCGGGAAACTCGCCGACCTCGTGCTCTGGAATCCGGCCTTCTTCGGCGTGCGCCCGGAGCTCATCATCAAGGGCGGCTTCATCATTGCCTCGAAGATGGGCGACCCGAATGCGTCCATCCCGACGCCGGAGCCCGTCTTCTACCGCCCGATGTTCGGCGCCGCGGCGGGCGCACGCCATGATACCTGTATTACCTTTGTGTCAAAGGCGGCTTATGAGAATGACGTCAAGGAGCGGCTGGGGCTCATGAAGCAGGTGCGCCCTGTCTCGCATTGCCGGGACATCACGAAGAAGGACATGCACTTCAACGACAGGACACCCGAGATTACGGTCAATTCGGAGACGTATGAGGTCCGCGTCGATGGCACGAAGATCACGAGCAAGCCGGCCGAGCGGCTGCCGCTGACGCAGCTCTACCATCTGTTCTGATGCTGCTTGACAGGCGCGGTGATCTATTGCGATGGATTTGGATGAGAGAAGGGGAGATAGTATGATTCTCACACATGTATGCGGCACACTGGCGGATGCGCCATATGCCGGGAAAAAGGTCGATCCGCTGCAGCTCGATTATGCCGATGCACAGAAGCGCCTGCTGCGCCGGACGACGCGCGAGGGGCGTGACATCGCCCTGCGCCTGGAGCCGGAAGCCCAGCTGCGCGGCCTGCGAGACGGCGATGTCCTGCTCGTGGATGGGGACACGGTCGTCGCCGTCGAGATCCTGCCGACACTGTCGCTCGTGGCAAAACCGGAAGGGCTGGAGGCGATTGCCCGCTTCTGCTATGAAGTCGGCAACCGCCATGCCCCGCTCTATGCACTGGGAGGAACGGCGGTTGGCGGCCTGTCCTTTGCGGTCCTGTACGATGCGGCGATGGAAGACCTCTTAAAGAAACTGCAGGTGCCCTATGAGAAGCAGGCGGTCAAGCTCGAGGAGCGCTGCCGCCTGAAGCTCTTATCGGGCACGCATCATCATGCACATGTACATCATGGCCATAATGGCCGTGCGGCCCTTGCGGAAGGAGAGGGGCATCATGCCTGAGTCCCGCCTGCGTGCAGAGGAAGACGCCCTCTTCCTGCTGCTGGAACTCAATGACGCGCTGTTCCCCATCGGGGCGTATGCGCACTCGTACGGCCTCGAGACGTATGTGCAGCAGGGGGGCGTTCATGATGCAGCAACGGCGGGGAAATGGCTGCGGGCGTATTTTTCGGGCAGCTTTCTCTATGGAGAGCTCTTGTCCGCTCGCCTGGCCTATGAGGCTTTTGGGGAGCCGGACGGTTTGGAAAAGCTGCTGGAGCTCGAAGCGGAAGTCCGTGCCGCGCGCGTGCCGCGGGAGACGCGCGAGGCCCTGCAGAAGCTCGGGCGGCGCCTGGCCAAGAATGTCACGAAGATCGGCCTGCCGTTTGCCGCGCGTTTTGACGATTATGTGAAGGCTGCTGAGCAGTCGTGCTCGCATCCCGTCTGCTACGGCGCACTCGCGGCCGCGCTGGCCTTGCCGGAGCGCACGGCCCTGCAGCACTATCTCTACGCACAGCTATCCGCCCTGACGAATACATGT
The DNA here is from genome assembly GCF_002395285.1 of Mitsuokella sp. UBA4253. NCBI lineage: Bacteria > Bacillati > Bacillota > Negativicutes > Selenomonadales > Selenomonadaceae > Mitsuokella > Mitsuokella sp. UBA4253. Next base: position 121,962 of record NZ_DGWR01000014.1, read on the forward strand.
GTCAAGCTCATCCCGCTGTCCCAGACGGATGGCGCGCGTCTCGTCGCATCCTTCCGCACGTGCTACAGCGCCTACATCGACAGGGCCCTTGCGGCCGAAGCCGATGACCTCTGCCTTTCCTCACCGGGGCTCGACATCCGCGCCATGCAGCACGAAGTCCTGTACTCCCGCCTCTATATGTCCTGATCCAGAAACGCAAGTGAAAAAGAAAGAAGGTCCCTTATGTCCTATGTGAAAATTGGCGTGGCCGGTCCTGTCGGCTCTGGCAAGACCGCCCTCATAGAAGCGCTGACGCGTGAACTCTGCCCGCACTACAGCATCTGTGTCGTGACGAACGATATCTACACGAAGGAGGATGCCGAATTCCTAGTCAAGCACTCGGCCATGGACAAGGAGCGGATCCTCGGTGTGGAGACGGGCGGCTGCCCGCATACCGCAATCCGCGAGGATGCTTCGATGAATCTCGAGGCCGTGGAAGAGCTGACAAAGCGGTTCCCCGACACGCAGATCGTCTTCATCGAGAGCGGCGGCGACAACCTCTCGGCGACGTTCAGTCCGGAACTGGCCGACGCCACGATCTTTGTCATCGATGTATCAGAAGGAGACAAGATCCCGCGCAAGGGCGGTCCCGGCATCACGCGGTCCGACCTGCTCGTCATCAACAAAAAAGACCTCGCACCGTATGTCGGGGCCGACCTCGGCGTCATGGACCGCGATTCCAAGAAGATGCGCGGCTCGCGGCCGTTCCTGTTCACGAATCTCATGAAGAAAGAGGGCGTGCCTGAGATCATCGCCTGGATACGCCACAATGTCCTGCTGGAAGACAGCCAGGGGCCTCACGATGGGAAGGATGGAAGATGACACAGACCAATCCGTTCGGCAAGGTCTCGGAATTATCGCTGGTACTTGCGCCGGGCAAGATGCGCCATCTCTCCTTCACGGCCCCGTTCAAAGTCCTGCATCCCTTCCGTCAGGACGGCTTCCTGCAGATCATGGTCGTCAAGGTATCGGCAGGCCTCATGGCGGGGGACAGGCAGTCCATCACCATCGCCCTGGAACCCGGTACGAAGGCGGAATTCCTTTCGCAGTCCTACGAGAAGATCCATCAGATGGCGGAGGGCGAGGCTGTCCGCGAGGGCAGGGTCACGGTCGGCCGTGACGCGACGCTGTTCTATGTGCCGCTGCCCGTCCTGCCCTTTGCCGACTCCGCGTTCCGCAGCGCGTTCGCCATCGAGCTGGCCGACGAGACGAGCCGCTTGTTCTACTCCGACATACTGGCCTGCGGCCGCGCCGCCCGCGGGGAGCGCTTTGCCTATCGCCTCTATCGTTCCCGCGTGCACATCACATCGGGCGGCACTCCGCTCTACGCCGACAATTTCCGCTTTGCACCGCAGGAGGACGGCGCAGACTGCGAGGGCTTTACCCAGTATGAGGGATACACGCATCTCGGCAACTATGTGCTCTGCCACTTCCCCGTGCGTGAGGAAGACCTGCGCGCCTGTCTCCGGCCGATACTCGATGTGCATGACTGCCAGGCTGGCCTGACGCGCTTTGGCGAAGACGGCCTCTGCCTCAAGGTACTCGCTAACGGCAGCGAGATGCTCGTCGCGCTGCAAGCACGCATCAAGGATTTCCTGCGCCGCGCATGATGAAGGCCTGTTGGCAAGCGGATACAGATGACGTATAATAAGGAAAAAATGTATTTTGCTAGGAAAACAGGAGAGTAGATCATGGAAATGAACGATAGAGCCGAGCAGGCTGTGGCGTATAAACATGGAGATTGCAATTGTGCGCAGGCCGTGCTGCTGGCATTTGCGGATGAACTCGGAAGGCCGGAGGAAGAGCTCCGGGCGCTCGGCTCGGGCTTTGGCATGGGCATGGGCTGCACGGAGGCGACGTGCGGGGCGCTCTGCGGTGCGAGCATGGTCATGGGGCTCTGCAACAAGAGCGGCAAGCCGACGGCAGCCATCATGCGCGAGATCCTGCACGAGTTCCAGGAGAAAGCCGGTGCTACGATCTGCAAGGACCTCAAGGGAATCGAGACGGGCAGGATGCTCTGCTCCTGTGACGACTGCGTGCGCTATGCCGTGCGTGCAGCAGAGCAGCGCCTCGGATGAGATTTCCTGCTGCGGCAGATTGACAATGGGGTCGTCGGTCTGGTATACTGATGCTACAAACGAATAGCGAAGGGGAGTAACCTCTTTGGCCTGCCGTCAACAAGCATGCCGCGTGAGCGGCTGGTGGCAGCATTACACACATTGATGTAATAGGTGAGACTTTCGCATGATACCCGGTTCCCCGGATACCATGCGGAAGTCTCTTTTTGTTTATGGATACCTGGAGAAAGGAATCAATCACATGGAAATCTTATCGATGCAATTCCTCATGGCCCTCGGCACGATTGTCCTGATGGACCTGCTGCTCGGCGGCGACAATGCCGTCGTCATTGCGATGGCGGCGAACAAACTGCCGGAGAATCTGCGCAAGAAGGCAATCCTCATCGGCACGGCCGGTGCCGTCATCATCCGCCTCGTCATGACATTCGTGGCCGTATGGCTCTTGACCATCCCGTACCTGCAGGCCATCGGCGGACTGATCCTCCTGCCGATTGCCGTGAAGCTGCTCGTGCCGGAGAAGAAGGATGAGCACGTCGAGGCGTCGGACAGCCTCATGGGTGCCGTGAAGACGATCATCATCGCCGATGCTGCGATGGGCGTTGACAACGTACTGGCCATCGCCGGTGCATCGCACGGCAGCTTCATGCTCGTTGTCTTCGGCTTCCTCATCAGCATCCCGATCATCGTGGGCGGCAGCACGCTCATCGGCAAGATCATGGACCGCTTTCCCGTCGTGCTCTACGCGGGTGCAGGCCTCTTAGGCTGGACGGCTGGCTCTATGATTGCCCACGACAAGATCCTCGGCACGATGATCACGAGCGCCGTCGGCGACTGGGCAGCCATTGCCATCCAGGCCGTCCTCGCCGCAGGCGTCATCCTCATCGGTTTCTGCATGAGCCGCCGCGCCAAGAGCCAAACGGCTTGAGCCTAGAGAAAAAACCTGCCCTCACCTTGATGGTGAAGGCAGGTTTTTTATGGCCAGGCGATGCCGTCGCCGTAGAAGTCACTGGGATGATCTGCAGTCTGGACGGTCATGAGGACAGGCATATCGACCTGTGCGGCAATCCACTTCTGCAAGCGGTCGGCTTCTTCTGGGCGGAGCGGCTCTTTGACGATGACTTCGACCATGAAGCGCTTGTGGTCCACTTTGTTCTCCGTTTTTGGCTGATCCTTCTGGGGCGTTACGGATGTCAATGTGCCGCCCTGGATGGACAGGACCTCGGGGAAGAGAAGGGGGGCCTGCTGGGTGAGGAGCTCGATGGTCTGCTGGTCTGCGCTCGCGCGCTTGTAGGCCGGGTAATACTGCGCGGAGAGGTTCTTGTAGGAGACTTCCTTTTCGGAAGTGCTCTGCTTCTCGAGCCGCGCATTGATGAGGTTCTGAACTTGCTCGCGGTCGAGTTCGCGCTGCCCCTGTATGACGACGAGCTCGAGGTCTTGGAGCCTGTTGCGCGCGTGCAGTTCGTCCTGAAGGGCATCAATCTCTTTCTCGGTCAGTAGCGTGCCCACGAGATCGACGGTGAGGACGTGGTCCTTTACGGTGTAGGAGACGACGCTCGTCGTCTGGAAGTCCATGTCCTCGCTGATGAAGCTCTTGACCTGCATGTCGCGCAGATTCTCCTCGACCATCTGATAGGCGAGATAGATGCTCGGCGCCGTGATCAAGATGCCGAGAGCCGCCAGGATGATTCGCTGCCGCTGGAATTGTGAGGCTGCGACATCACCATGCGATGGGACGCCGAGGACTTTGAAGACGAGGAAGGCTGCGAGTGCGATGAAGAAGGCATTGATGAAAAAGAGGTACATCGCGCCGAGGAAGAAGGGGTAATGGCCAGATGCCAGCCCGTATCCGGCTGTGCAGAGCGGAGGCATCAGAGCGGTAGCGATGGCTACGCCGGGGATGACATTGCTCTTTTCCTGACGCGTATTGCCGACGGCCCCTGCAATGCCGCCGCACAGGGCGACGATGACATCCCAGATGGTAGGCGAGGTGCGTGCCAGAAGCTCGTCCGTCGAGTAGGCCAGCGGCGAGATGGCGAAGTAGAGGGAGGCCGTCAGGATGGCGAATCCCACCTGGAAGGCGAGCTTGATCATGGACTGACGGATGAAGTGCACATCGTATGTGGCCATGCCGTACCCGATGGCCACGATCCCACCCATGAGCGGGGAGATCAGCATGGCGCCGATGATGACGGCGACGCTGTTCATGTTCAGGCCGACACAGGCAATCATGATGGCCATGACGAGGACGATGAGATTCGTCCCCGATACCGTCGCATCCGCAAGGATGCGCTGGTTGATTTCTTGGATGGAGGCGGCGCCTCCCTTTAGATTGAATAGATCACGCCACATCATTTCATCTCACATCACCTTTCACAGGAGAGATTACGTCTCATCATTCTTCTTGTCGAATAGGTACAGATTATGCTTGCTGTTGGCAATCATGCGGATATAGCGCTCGTACTGGCGCAGGACATCGGTCAGCAGTTCCTAGCGGCGCATGTACTTGAGGCTGTAGCCGCGCTTGCCGTCGGCAAAGTAGCAGACCGGCTCGAAGTCATCTACCGTATCCATCTTCGGGAGGAGGCTGGAGGAGACGACCATCTTGGAGACGGCGTGTTCCTTGCAGCCGACACCGTAAAGGAAGTCGCGGAGACGGCCGCTCTCGACGATGAGTTCGCAGTACGGGAGCCCGTCTTCTTCACCGCTGCGGACCTGCGCCGCAATCCCGTTCTTCGCGAATTCCGCCTGCAGTCCACCAGGCCCAGTACATGATGGTCCAGCTCGTGAACCACTCTTCCTTGGTGATCTTATAGGCAAAAGTGCGGAAGGACAGCTCTACGATGTGCGTCAAGTAGTAGCCGATGTTCTCGGTAAAAGAAGGCCATGCTGAGGATGTAGATCCAGCTGAAGGAGGTGAACAGTTCCTGATTGAGGAAGGTTAGGACGGCCTTCGCGCCCTCAGGCACCACGATGCATCCCAGTGCAACTGATGCAATGATGATAAGACTCGGTATAACGGTATTTTTCTGTAAATTTGTCCGATACAATAAAAAGCCCCCTTATAAAGAAATAGACGGAGCCTGTCGGTGAACAGACTCCGCCTTGTAATCCAATATGTTTTCTCTATTATATCAGATTTACAGTTTAAATGCAAATTCCTACATCCATCGGATACACTGTACTGGTTTGATGTCTTGGTTTTTTATTCCCGATGTGATAGACTGCGGTATGAGATAGATCCAAGTGATCGTATTTTGGGAGGGTGACGATGAAAAAGGTGCGGATTACGGTGATGCGCAAGGCCTGCTATGAGGATCTCATGGCGAAGTACGAGAATCCGATGGAGGATGCCTGCGCGATGGAGGAAGGGCAGGTATTCATCGCGAATGGCTGGCAGCGGCCGGAAGGGCTCTGCGAGAGTGCGTGGGAGACGATGTCGCCGTTCGTCATGGGACTCGCGCACGGTGCGGAAGATTTCTATGAGGGATGGATGAAGAATCCCCGTTCCGCGATGATCTCGTGCAATGATGGCTTCCGCCCGGTGAGCTTCCTGCTGGAAGCATTGGATGAAGAAGCTGAGAAATGAAGGGGAAAGCAAGATGGAACCTCTTGAATGGCCGGATGGCAGGCGGCGCTGCTTCTGGGCCAATCCAAAGAATGAGCGCTACGTCCGCTATCACGATGAGGAATGGGGCAGGTCCGTGCATGATGACGGCAAGCTCTTTGAGATGCTGCTCTTAGAATGCTTCCAGGCGGGGCTCTCGTGGGAATGCGTGCTCAACAAGCGCGAGGGATTCCGGCGGGCGTTTGCCGGCTTCAATCTGGAGAGAGTCGGTGCATTTACAGAAGAGGATGTCGAGCGGCTGATGCGGGATACCGCCATCATCCGCCACCGCCGCAAGATCGAGGCGGCTGTAGGGAATGCGCGCGTCTTCAGGGATATTCAGCGGGAATGCGGCAGCTTTGACTGCTATCTCTGGCAGTGGACGGAGGGAAAGGTCGTGCACGAGTGCGGCCCGACCACCTCACCGCTATCCGATGCCTTGGCCAAAGACCTAAAGAAGCGCGGCATGAAGTTTGTCGGCTCGACTACGATCTACTCGTATCTGCAGGCCGTCGGCGTCATCGAGTCACATGAGCCCGGCTGCTTTCTTTCCGACTCCTGCCTTTCGGGAGGCGGTGCATGACGGGGAGAGAATTTTGCATGAGGATGGAGATTGCTCTCTGGGTGTGGTAGAATCTATAGGTAATCTATACAACATCATGCATTTGTGAGGGAGAATTATCATGAAGAAAATCAGTACATGCTTACTGGCACTGTTCCTGCTGGTGGCCTCGATCTCGGTCACGCAGGCGGCGGGGCTCAATGAATTGACGGAGACAAAGGTGCAGCTGGAGGACAGCCTGGATGCGGACGGCTTCGCTGCGGCCTACAACAAGATCAGTGCCTACCCGATCGCGGGCGACTTGACGAAGCGCGTGCAGGGGAACTACATCTCGTACTTTGCCGGGATCGATGCGGGCACGGTCATGATCCTCAATGCGAACCAGGCCGGGCGCCTCTCGAACATCGTCATCGCGCATCACGGTGCCATCGATGCGGCGGAGCAGGAGAAGCTGCGCGTCGTCTTTGACTGCACGCTGACGGCACTGGGACTCAAGGCCGACGAGAACAATCTCTTCTTTGCGAATCAGGCCTTCGACCGCCTCGCCCTGACGAATGACACTCTGCTGGCCGCCCGCCTGCCGCGTGAGGAGACGCAGCGCACGTGGACGTTCCTCAAGGCGGTCAATCCGGAGAAGCAGGTCACGACGATCCTGATCGAAGCCGTTGTGGACCAGAATCCATGAGCAGCATGCATAGGGGAGAGGAGAAAGATGCGATGCAGGTGGACTGGTCGCACTTCACGCTGGCCGACTTCCTGGAGCTGCGCTGGCGCCTGCTGAATGACTGGCAGGCTGTCCTTCCGGGCGGCGAGTACTTCGGCCAGGTGCGCATCGGCGATGTCTGCTACGATATCCAGATCGAGTGGCTGACTGAAGATGAGCCGGCTACAGGCGATGCATCGGGTGATAAAGCAGCGGGCAGCCCTGAGCAAGATGATGATACTGAGGAAGCGGATATCGATGACCTGGAAGACTGGAATGAACTCGGCGATAGCGTCGACGGGATGGAGCTCATGGTCACGATGAGTCCGTTTTTCCCGCATGATGAAGATGAGGCTGAACCGCCCTACGATGAACTCGTGCCCGGCATGCCCTACGACACGCAGCAAGGCGCGAGCCTCATCGACAGCCGCAGGCATTTCCTGCAGCTGACCTACGAGAGCTTCGTCGAGCTTGCCGAGCGCAGCATACTGGAGATTATCGCCCGCTTCCCGCGCCTCCAAGCCGCGGCCATGCAGCAGACCGGCTTCTGGGACCGCCATGACGCCATCCTCTGCAAGCTGCGGGAACGCGATGAGGAAGGGCGGTGAGCGCCTAAAAGATCCGCGTGCCACAGTATGAAAAAGAAAAGAGCTTGCTGCTCGACTGATGCAGCAAGCAAAAAAGCTCCTGGCATATGCCGGGAGCTTTTTGATTGGGAAAGAGTCAGTGTAAGAACAGGAGAAACAAGGATCAGGCGAAGGGGTTCTCGCTCGGGTAGAGCATGCCTTTTGGCTGATTGAAGGAGATATCGCCGACGCCGAGGTATTTGAGGATGGAGAAGATCGTCTTGCCGAAGTGGCCGAAGGCGACGGCACCGTGATGCGGGAAGCGCTTCTCGATGAGGACGTGGCGGTAGAAGCGGCCCATCTCCGGGATGGCGAAGATGCCGATGCCGCCGAAGGAATTCGTGGCAGCTGGCAGGACTTCGCCCTCGGCGATGTAGGCGCGCAGCTGGCCGTCAGCCGTGCTCTGCAGGCGGAAGAAGGTAATGTCGCCGTCGGCGATGTCACCTTCGAGCGTGCCGCGCGTGATGTCCGGCGTATTGCCGTCCTCGAGCAGGCGGTTCTGGATCAGCTGGTACTTGACGCCGCCCTTGCGGAGCTTGCAGAGCGGCGTGTTGCCGCAGTGGAAGCCCATGAAGGTATCCTGGAGCGTGTAGTCTTTCGTGCCCTTGATGTTTGCCTCGAAGAGGTCTTTCGGCACGGAGTTGTTGATGTCGAGCAGCGTGACGGCATCCTGCGAGACGCAGAGGCCGATGTACTCGGAGAGGGCACCGTAGATGTCGACTTCGCAGGCGACGGGGATGCCGCGCGAGACGAGACGGCTGTTGACATAGCACGGCTCGAAGCGGAACTCCGTCGGGAAGGCTGGCCAGCACTTGTTGGCAAACGCGACGTACTTGCGCGCGCCCTTGTGCTCTTCCATCCAGTCCATGAGCGTCAGCTCATACTGTGCCATGCGCGGCAGGAGATCCGGATACGGATTGCCGCCTTCGGTGCCGAGCTCTGCCGTCATGTCGGCGACGACGTCCTTGATGCGCGGGTCATTCTCGTGCGCACGGTAGGCGACGAGCAGATCGAGTTCAGAGTTCTCCTCAATCTCGACACCGAGGTCGTAGAGCGGCTGGATCGGGGCATTGCAGGCAAAGAAGTCCTGCGGGCGCGGGCCGAATGTGATGATCTTGAGGTCTTTGAGGCCGAGCAGCGTGCGTGCGACCGGCTGGAACTCCGCAATCATGTCGGCAAGCTCTTCTGCCGTGCCGACCGGGTACTCGGGGATGAATGCCTTGAGGTGGCGCAGGCCGAGGTTATAGGAGCAGTTGAGCATGCCGCAGTAAGCATCGCCACGGCCGTTGATGAGGTTCTTGCCCGTCTCTTCGGCAGCGGCCACATACATGATCGGGCCGTCGAATTCGCGTGCGATCAGCGTTTCCGGCGTCTCCGGGCCGAAGTTTCCGAGGAAGACGACGAGGGCATTGCAGCCAGCGTCCTTGGCTTCTTTGACCGCTGTCAGCATGTCGCGCTCGTTCTCGACCGTCTTCTTCACTTCGTAGAGGTCGCCGTATTTCTTCTCGTAGGCCGAGACGATGGCCTGGCGGCGGTTCTCCGAGAGGGAGATGATGAAGCAGTCGCGGCTGACCGAGATGATGCCGCATTTGAGATCCGGGATGTTGCTCATGTTCATGGTGAAACGCTCCTTTGATACAGATTGGGCTGCGGTGGCTCTGGGGAGTGCCCCGCGCCGTTGCTTGTCGTTTTATTGGCGTGCATGTGCACGCTCATCACGGTTATTAGAATAGCACCTCTTTTCTGGTTTGTCAATTGTTTGATTCGATTTTTATTTTATTTTTGCCAGGTTTGCAGCTGAAATGCGTTTTTCTTCCATATAAGCGCCAATATAGAGCGGCGAAATCATGAATTTGAGAGGTATAACGAATGGATATGCGAGGAAATTACACGCATCGCGATGAAATAAAAATTGAATTATCGTATTGACGAGTGGTTTTTCTTGTGCTATATTGAGTACATGAAAAGCGTTCATGTGCACGCAAAACAAAGGCGGGCACCAAGGAGGAAGGAATCATGCGTTATCTGATCGGTATTGACATCGGCACGTCGGCGACGAAGACGGTCTTGTTTGATGAACGGTGCCATGTCGTCACGTCAGCTTCTCAGGAATATCCACTCTACCAGCCGCAGAACGGCTGGGCGGAGCAGGAGCCGCTCGACTGGTACAATGCGGTGCTGGTGACGATCCGCAAGGTCGTCAAGGACTCAGGTGTTGCGCCAGAGGACATCAAGGGCATCGGCCTCTCGGGGCAGATGCATGGCCTCGTCATGCTCGACGAGAAGAACGAGGTCATCCGCCCGTCCATCATCTGGTGCGACCAGCGCACGGGCAAGGAATGCGAGGAAATCACGGAGCGCGTCGGCCGCAAGCGCCTCATCGAGATCACGGCGAATCCGGCGTTGACGGGTTTCACGGCCTCGAAGATTCTCTGGGTCCGCAACCACGAGGCGGAGAACTACCGCCGCTGCCGTCACATCCTCTTGCCGAAGGATTACATCCGCTTCCGCATGACGGGCGAGTACGCGACGGAGGTCTCCGACGCGAGCGGCATGCAGCTCCTCGATATCCCACATCGCTGCTGGTCGGATGAAGTGCTCGAGAAGCTCGAGATCGACAAGGCTCTCTTGCCGAAAGTCTATGAGTCCCCGGAAGTCACGGGCACCATCAGCAAAGAATTTTCGGAAAAGACGGGCTTGTCAGTAGATACTGTCGTTGTCGGCGGTGCCGGTGACAACGCAGCGGCAGCTGTCGGCACGGGCATCGTCTTTGACGGGCGGGCCTTCACGACAATCGGCACGAGCGGCGTCGTCTTCGCGCATACGAGCGAGCCGCGCATCGACCCGCAGGGCCGCGTGCACACCTTCTGCTGCGCCGTGCCGGGCTGCTGGCACGTCATGGGCGTCACGCAGGCGGCGGGCCTCTCGTTGCGCTGGTTCCGCGACAACCTCGCGGAAGGTTACAAAGACAAGGCCGTGCGCCTCGGCTGCGACTCCTACGACCTCATCAACCAGGATGTCGAGAAGGTGCCAATCGGCAGCCGCCGCCTGATCTACCTGCCGTACCTGATGGGCGAGCGCACGCCGCATCTCAACCCGAACTGCCGCGGTGTTTTCTTTGGCCTCTCGGCCATCCACACGAAGGCCGACATGCTGCGCGCCGTCATGGAAGGCGTCAGCTACTCGCTGCTCGACTGCTTCGACATCCTGCGCGAGATGAAGGTCAATGTCAAGGAGATGATGGCCTGCGGCGGCGGCGGCAAGAGCCGCGTCTGGCGCCAGATGCTCGCAGACATGTACGGCTGCGAAGTCAAGACGATCAAGGCGCAGGAAGGCCCAGCCCTCGGCGTTGCCATCCTCGCAGGCGTAGGCGCAGGCATCTTCCCCGATGTGCAGACAGCCTGCAAAGAGTTCATCGAGCAGGACACCTGGTGCCAGCCCGATGCCGCAGCGCATGCCTACTACGAGAAGGGTCACGCGCTCTATCAGAAGCTCTATCAGAAGCTCAAGGATTGCTACGAGGATTTGGCTGCTCTATGAGATAGATGGTGTATAGGATAAAGGAGTGTATAGAATGACGGAGGGAATCATGGATAACAAGATGGAAACTGATGCACAGAAGCGCGCAGCATGGGTTCGCAAATGCATTTACTTCGCGGCTGGCATGGCCGGCCTGCTCTTCGGCCTTGACCAAGGCGTCATCTCGGGCGCACTGCCGTTCATCAGCCAGGAATGGGGGCTCTCGAGCCAGGAACAGGAATGGGTCGTCAGCTCGATGATGGTCGGCGCTGCGACAGGTGCAATCATTGCTTCGTTCCTTGCCCGCGGCATCGGCCGCAAGAAGAGCCTGATCATCGGCGCTTCTCTGTTCATCGTCGGCTGCATCGGCTCTGGCATGGCGGCAAATGCCTCGATGCTCATCGGCTTCCGTCTGATCCTCGGCCTCTCGGTCGGCATCGCCTCCTACACGGCACCGCTGTACCTCGCGGAGATGTCGGATAAGGATGCGCGCGGCAAGGTCATCTCGGGCTATCAGCTCATGGTCACGGTCGGCATCCTGGCCGCCTTCCTCTCGGATACGGCCTTCAGCTACACGGGCGACTGGCGCATGATGCTGACGGTCATCGCCATTCCGGCCATCATCCTCATCCTGACGGTCTCGCGCCTGCCGGATAGCCCGCGCTGGCTCGCGACGAAAGGCCGCTTCGCAGAAGCCTCGAAAGTCCTCAACTCGCTGCACGCCAGTGCCAAGGTCGCAGAAGAAGAACTCGCTGATATCAAGGATGCCCTCAAGGTCAAGCAGGCTGGTTGGCATCTCTTCAAGACCAACAAGAACGTCCGCCGCGCCGTATTCCTCGGCGTACTCCTGCAGGCCATGCAGCAGTTCACAGGCTTCAATGTCATCATGTACTATTCGCCGAAGATCCTGAGCCTTGCGGGCTTCTCGAGCACGGAAGACCAGATGATCGGCACGGTCCTCAACGGTATCGTCTTCACGCTCTCCACGTTCATCGCCATCGGCATGGTCGATAAATCCGGCCGCAAGCCGGCGCTGAAGATTGGCTTTGGTGTCATGGCACTCTCGATGGCTGCTGTCGGTGTCTGCATGTCCATGCTGGAATCCGGCACGGCACCGGCTTGGGTATCGTACTTCGCTGCCGTCATGACGATGGTCAGCATTGCAGGTTTCGGCATGAGCGCAGGCCCGATTGTCTGGGTCCTCTGCTCGGAAATCCAGCCGCTCAAGAGCCGCGAGTTCGGCATTGCCTGCTCGACGATGACGAACTGGATCACCTGCGCTATCGTCGGTGCGACGTTCCTCTCGCTCGTCGATACGCTCGGCTCGGCACATACCTTCTGGCTCTACGCCTTCCTCAACGGCTTCTTCATCGTGCTGACGATGGCCTTTGTCCCGGAGACGAAGAACGTCACGCTCGAGCAGATCGAGAAGAACCTCATGTCCGGCAAGAAGCTGCGCGACATCGGCTGCTGATTGCCTGATGCGATGGGACAGATGTCCTTTTACAGCGCTGTGCCAGTCTATACAATGAATTATGTGACGATACTGTCTAGTAGATACATTCAAAGGAGAGAGATACGATGAAATCTGTAACGGAAGAAGCATTCCGTCCGTATGGGCGCGTCCTGCCGCTTGAGACGAAGGCGTTCTGCGAGGCGCTGAAGGCAATCGAGATACCGGCAGAGGGGACGGTCTACGAGCCATCTGTCGCATCGTTCGAGGCGCTGCCGCTCTTCAAGGAGCTGACGGAAAAGACGTACGGCGAGATGCCGACGGAACTCGGTCACTGCAGCGGCCACAACGAGGCCCTCAATGCGCTCGAGTATCATCGCTCGTCGGAGATCGACATCGCGGCGACGGACCTCGTGCTGATGGTTGGCCGCCAGCAGGACATCGACCCGGAGACGCTGACGTATGACACGAGCAAGGTCGAGTGCTTCTTTGTGCCGGCTGGCACAGCTGTCGAGCTCTACGCGACGACGCTCCACTTCGCTCCGTGCGGCATCGATGGCGAGGAGTTCCGCTGCGGTGTCGCCCTGCCGCGCGGCACGAATGAGGCACTCAAGAACCCCATTGCCAAAGAGGGGGAGGACCGCCTGCTGTTCGCGGTCAACAAGTGGCTGATCGCTCACGAAGAGAGTGGCCTCGATAAGGACGGCGCCTTCATCGGCCTAAAGGGCGAGAATCTCACGCTCTGATCCTCTACAGAACGGTACAGAATGGTTGAATGAACCCCGGGAAGCTGCATCGCATGGCGATGCGGCTTTTCTTTTTGTCTGGTACCATCGCCATCCATGTGTAAATCTGCTACAATAGAGGAAGTGAATTATTGGAGGAAAAAACATGGTTACCATGAAAAAGATAGCAGAACTCTGCGGTGTCTCGCGCGGGACGGTAGACCGCGCCTTGAATGGCCGCGGCAGAGTCAATGCGGAGACGGCGGCGATGATCAAGAAGATGGCGGAGCAGCTCGGCTACGAGCCGAATCCTGCGGGCAAGGCGCTGGCGGCGCGGAAGAATCACCCCGTCATCGGCGTTCTGCTGCCGTCGGAGGGCAATGCCTTCTTCAACGATGTCATTCATGGCATGGACCGCGCGGCATCTTCGTATGCCATCTACGGCCTGACCGTCCGCTACTACCCGATGAAGGGCTACGATGTCGACAAGCAGCTGCACCTTATGGAGCAGATGAAGGGGAAGGTCAATGCGCTGATCATCAGCCCCATCGACGATGTGCGCATCGCCAAGGCCATCGATGAACTCGTCGATGCGGGCATCTTCGTCGTGACGATCGTCAACGACATCAAGAGTTCCAAGCGCCACTGCTACGTCGGCAGCGATTACTTCAACGGCGGCGAGACAGCCTGCGCCTTGCTCGACGCTCTGCTCGGCGGCAAGGCGAAAGTCGGCATCGTCATGGGCAGCCGCCAGGTCCTCGGTCACTGCGAGAGGCTGGAGGGCTTCCAGCACCGCATGGAAAAGACCCCGGGCTTCTCGATCGTGGACATCATCGAGAACGGCGATGATGAGATCTGCTCGTATGAGCGGACGAAGCACCTGCTCGACGATCACCAAGACATATCGGCGATGTTCCTGCTCGCGGGCGGTGTCTACGGCGCCTGCCGCGCCATCATGCAGCTGCCGGAGCAGGAACGCCCACTGACGATTGCCTTCGATAGTGTGCCCTCGACGGTCGAGATGATGCGCAAGGGCATCGTCAAGGCCATCCTTTACCAGCATCCGACGCGCCAGGGGCGCATGGCCATCAGCATCGCCTTTGAGTATCTCGTCAACGGCAGGATGCCGGACAAGAAGAACTACATCATGAAGAACGAGATCCGGCTGCTCGAGAACCTCTGAGTCCCCGTCTCTTCTGACAGACAGGTCTGTGCTTGCGCAGGCCTGTTTTCTATTATCTTTGACATATCCGCTCTGACTTTGACAAAAACGCTTACATATGTTAATATTGAAACATGAGTTTTACATTTGTCAAAGATAAAGGCGGGGCGTCTTGCGCGCACTGCCTGTCGATAGGGGGTCTTCTTCATGCATATCTTATCCAGAAGGATCGGGCGCCTGCCCTTTGTCTTGGTGAGTATCCTGCTCTACCTTTCGGTGCCGCTCTACTATGCGGCCTGGGAGTATGAGACTGTCTCGCCGTACGTCATGGAACCGACGGGGCTCATCATGGGGCTTTTTGCCATACTCGGCAGCGGCATCCCGTTCTGCTTTGGCCATCAGATTGGCGTGCTGGACTCCCTGGAGTTCACGGCGCCGTTTGCGCTCCTCTTGCTGCTCGTCACGCTCTGGCGCTGCAACGACTGCCGCGCGAGCAGGCTGCTGCTCATCGGCCAGTGCCTGCCGCTCGTGAACCTTCTGACACTCGTCTACCTGACGGTCAGGGAGCGCGCGGTGCGTCCGGCCCGCCGCTATGCTGACCATCGGCCAGTGGAGCGCGATCAGGAGCCGGTCACTGTCCGCTGGTCTGAAGCGCATCGCCACATTGCCTGAGAAGGCTTTTGCTGAGCGCTGCGCTTGCCCGCAAAACGGACCGATGTTAAAATGAAGATGACGATTTACGCGATTTACGATGATACGATGGAAAAGAGAGGGAACGATCGTGAAATTCTGTGATAGACTGCTGCAGCTGCGCCGCGCGCGCAAGCTGACGCAGAAGGATGTGGCGGCGGCCTGCGGCATCACGCGCCAGACGTACAGCGGCTATGAGTCGGGGGAGCGCTACCCCAAGAAGAAGGAGATGTACCAGGTCCTCGCGGACTTCTTCGAGGTCGATGTCGCGTATCTCTACACGGATAGGGAGATGTTCCTCGATGCGGCGCACGAGCAGTACGGCAGCCGCGGTATGGCGCAGGCACAGGAACTCGTGAGCCAGCTGGCGGGCATGTTCGCGGGCGGCGAGCTCTCTGACCAGGACCGCGAGGCCGTCATGCGCTCGCTTGAGAAGGCCTACTGGCTGGCCAAGGAAGACAACCAGAAATACACGCCGAAGAAGTACAGGAAGTGATGGGATGGATTCGATACAGCTCTATGAGGCCGTGCGGCGCATCCAGCCGAGTGCCAGCCACGCGATGATGGCGCTCGCGCAGGAGCTCGGCATCCATGTCGAATTCGCCGATGACTACAAGGACCTGCTCGGCATGTACTTCAACCGCTGGCACCACCGCTTTATCTTCCTCAACAGCCGCCTTGACGAGGACTGGCTGCCGATGGTGCTCGCGCATGAGATTGGCCACGACCAGCTGCACCGCGAGCTCGCGAAGACGGGACTGCAGGAGTTCGAGCTCTTCCGCATGAGCAGCCGCACGGAGTACGAGGCGAACGCCTTTGCCTCGCATCTCCTGCTCAACAACGATGAGGTCTACCGCCTCGTGCGGGCGGGCGAGGATATGGAGACGATCTCGAAGCGCTTGCGCTGCAACATCAACCTCATGCTCATCAAGATGCGCGAGATGGTCGCACTCGGCTACGACCTGCGCTTGAACGACACGGCGGACAGCCAGTTCTTCAAGAAGGTCCGCGCCTGAAGCAGTATCCAGATAGAAAAAATCCTGTCCACATCGCGGCTTGCGGTGTGGACAGGATTTTTTGCTTGCTTGTCATTTCTTGCGCGGGTAGACGCCGATGGTCCATTCGTTGAGGATGGGCAGGCGCTCGCCGAGCTTGCGGCAGATGGCCGCTGCCACCATGGAGAGCCCGAGGATCGCGAAGTAGAAGAGGATCGCGACGGGGGCCGTCATGAGGTGGCCGCTCTTCTGGAGCAGCGTGGCCGCGTAGGTGATGAAGAGCGGGTGGACGAGGTAGGCGAAGTAGGAGTGGCGTCCGAGCTGGTGCAGGACAGGATTGAGCCAGGAGGGGTACTTCTGGTACGTGAAGATCGTGAAGAAGAAGACCGAGCTGGCCAGTGTGTAGAAGAGTCCCGCCGGGCTCAGCTGATGGGCCGTGTTGATGGCCTCGAGCGGCGTGTAGCCCGTCTCGACGATCAGCTGGTAGTAGTAGGCCAGGAGCCAGATGAGCGATGCCCAGAAGAACACCGTGATGGCGCGCCTGTTATCCTGCATGAAGCGTTGGAATCCCTTGATGTGCACCGCGAGATAGCCGCCGAGCACGAAGATGAAGACATAGTGCACGACCCAGTAGTTCAGGCGGTACATGAGGAACGGCTTGAGAAAGGAATGGTCGGGCAGCGCGTAGACGAATGTGTTGAACGCGACAGAGAAGCTCGACCAGTAGTCGAAGCCCAGCTGCGCGGCGAAGAGCAGGATCAGGCTGACCTTGCCCGCGCGCCGCACGATGGCAATCCAGAGCGGCATGAGCAGGTAGAACCAGATCAGGATCACGAGGAAGTAGAGCTGGTATTTCGCCGTGCCGAAGAACAGGATGCTCAGGAGGTGCAGCGGGTCGGGGAAGCCGACGCCGTAGAAGAGGCCATCGTGCAGGAGGTAGAAGGCGGACCAGACGAGGTACGGCACGAGGACCGTGCGGAAGCGCTTCTTCATGAAGGCCCTGTAATCGAGCGGTTCATCGATGTTGAGGTTGTAGAAGAGCCCGAAGGCCGAGATGAAGAAGAAAATGGGCACGCTGAAGCGCGAGGCCACCTCCAGCAGGGCAATCAGATGGATGTTGGCCGTCTGGTTCATGAGGTACTGCGAACCGACGTGGATGGCGATGACACCCATCATCGCGATGCCGCGGATGTATTCGATGGCAGGCAGGCGTGGCTTCCTCTTTTTCGCGGGGGCCGCTGCCCGGGATTCTTGCTCAGTCAAAAGAAAAACTCCTTACTTCTTGTGTTGCGGGCTGAACTGGCTTTGTCAGCTTGTTCAGTCGCTGAGGATGAAGTCGATGTGGACGTTGGCCGTCAGAGAGAGGCTGCCCGGCGCGATCGGCGTGGCGGCATCCTTGGCAACGGCCATGAGCATGTTGCCACCGAAGCGGCGCGTCTCGATGTAGCCCGTGCTCTCGCTGACATTCTGGATGCCGACGATGCGCTTGCCGAGGCCCTTGGCGATGATGTCCGCTTTGTCGCGCGCATCCTGGACGGCGTTCAGCAGGGCGACCTTGCGGACAGCCTTCGTGTCGCTTGCTGAGAAGTCGAGCGAGTTGATCTCATTGGCACCGTTGCTCAGGGCTGCGTCGATGACCTTGCCCGTCAGCTTGATGTCGCGCACGACGACGATGACAGAGTTGTTGACCGTGTAGCCCGTGACTTCATTGCGGTGGTCCTTATCCGTGCTGTAGTTCGGGTAGAAGGAGTAGTTGCGCGTCTGGATGTCCTTCTCTGCGATGCCGAGGCCGCGGACAGCTGCCTGGATTTGGTTCGATACCCAGGCGTTGTCGTTCTGCGCCTTGGCTGCATCCTTGCCCTGCGTCGTCACGCCAATCGTGACGGTCGCCATGTCCGGCGCCGCCGTGCCCGTGCCCTGGCCGTCGACCGAGAGCGTCGGGCGCGGCGTTTCCTGCTGCGGTGCGGCAAAGGCTGCGCTGCAGCTCATCAGGAAGAGCGCGCAGACGAGCGTGAGGATGTGAACTGTCTTTTTCATGGTGAAACCTCCAATCATTTGGTAAAGATGGCTCTATTCTAGCACATTTTCCACGCTGGCGCATGAAAATTCGCGGGAATGTCCGTGAATCGTGGACAGCAGCGGCGCGGAGGAGCGTGTGCTTTCTGTTTTTTTCGCAAATAGCGGCAGGATTATCGGGGCAGAGGGGAGAATATAGAATATAGAAAGTAAGGTAAATGCATGTGATGTGTATAATGTATTATAGATGAGAATTTCAGATAGGAGATGCTTTATCATGATGGCGTTGAATTTCCAGGCGGCCAAGCACAAGAAGATGATCATGGAGCGCACGAAGAACTGCACCGTGCGACTCGGCGATGTCAGCAAGCTCTATCCGGAGGGCTCCATTGTCTGGATCACCTCGGGCAAGAAGGGCGAGCCGAAGCACCGCATCTACACGGCCTACCTCGACAAGGTCCGCGTCAAGACGATGGGCACGCTGACGAGCGCCGACCTCGGCCACCAGAACCCCGAGATCAATTCGCGCGAAGAGCTCATCGCCGACTTCGAGCGCATCTACAAGCGCCGCATCCTCATGGAGGATACGGTGACGGTCATCTACTTCTCCGAGGTGCACAACGATCTCAACGATGAGAAGGACGACTCGGCGGAGTGACTTTTGGGCAGAACGAAAGGGATGGGCGGGGATTTTCCCCGTCCAAAACTTTTTTTCGAAAAGGTGTTGACAATGTGCGGCATCGTCCGTATAATAATACATGTCGCTGAAACACAGCGGCACAAAAGAAGAACGGCCCGGTAGTTTAGTTGGTTAGAATGCCGCCCTGTCACGGCGGAGGTCATGGGTTCAAGTCCCATTCGGGTCGCCATTCATGCGGAAATAGCTCAGTGGTAGAGCACCACCTTGCCAAGGTGGGGGTCGCGAGTTCGAGCCTCGTTTTCCGCTCCATTTTCCGGCGACATAGCCAAGTGGTAAGGCCGAGGTCTGCAAAACCTCTATCCCCAGTTCGATTCTGGGTGTCGCCTCCAATTTCATATCATGCGGAAATAGCTCAGTGGTAGAGCACCACCTTGCCAAGGTGGGGGTCGCGAGTTCGAGCCTCGTTTTCCGCTCCATTTTATTTTGGCGACATAGCCAAGTGGTAAGGCCGAGGTCTGCAAAACCTTTATCCCCAGTTCGATTCTGGGTGTCGCCTCCAAGATGAAATGCAGCCTGGAAGGTTTCCTTCCAGGCTTTTTGTTTATGTCATATTCATGTATCAAGATAGGAGTGTCACTGCATGGCCAATGAACCATCCCGCATCACGGACAATCTGCTCAACATCTTCAATTATTCCTTCGTGGAGACTGTTCCCTACGAGTTCTTCAAGCCGCGCCCGGAGCGCGACATCGCGGTCAAGCTCGTGGACAAGGAATACCATTGCGCGGGCTGTGGCAAGGTCACGCATGTCGATTACCAGGAGCGCCCGTTGACGTATTTCTCGAAGGGAAAGCTCAAAGAGCAGCGCGCAATCTACGAGAAGCTCGGCAAGCGCTTCCCGACCATGGAGGAAATCGCGGAAGGACGGCCGTTCACGAACGAGGCCATCGGCTACTGCCGCGACTGTGCGGAGAAGGAGATCCTGCACGACGATGCGGCCGGTCAGCGCGTCTGCAACCTCGCACTGCAGCTCCACGGCGAGGATGAGCTCGTCGTTGCGAAGGCGCGCGCCGCGATGGAAGAGGCGCTGAAGAAGTGGCTCGCGGGCATCGAGAGCGCCGATGAATTCCTCCAGTACGGCCTCGGAGACTTCAACGCCGTCCGCGACCTCATCTGCGCCGTCATGCTGCAGGACACGTCTGCCGAGGAAGCGCTGCTCGCCGCCTACGGGGATACGGTCGCAGTCATTAAGGGCGAGGTCACTGCCCTGCTCGCCTCCCTGCCGGACACGTGGCAGGCGTATGCCGCTCGCTCGACGGGCGTCTACGAGTCCATGAACGACAAGATGTACCACGAGTACACGGTCATCTTCCCGAAGCCGGGCATGATTCCCGAGGATTACTACATCTACCGCAGCATCGAGAAGAGCCGCGTGCGGATGTTCCTCGACCAGCCGCGTATCGAGTCGCTCGAGGAGCTCTTGACGGAAGTCGGCTTCCACGGCGAGTGGATCGACCTCGTGAATCAGCGCTTGCAGGAACTCGTGCAGCGCGCCTGAGGCGTTCTCCGCTCCACAGACTTTTCGGGATGGAGGAGAAGGAGAGGATCGTCTGCAAAGATGGGGGAATCACAATGGAATTTCGGCAGTTGGAATATTTTTGTACGATCAGTGAGCTGGAGAACTTCACGCGCACGGCGAAGGTGCTGCACGTCTCGCAGCCTTCCGTCACGAAGGCCATCAAGGCCCTCGAGGCGGAGCTCGGGCTCACGCTGATCGACCGGAGCCAGAAGCACGTCACGCTGACGGATGCGGGCCGCGCCTTCCTGATCCACGCGCGGCGCATCATGCAGGACGCGGAGATCGCGAAGCAGGACATGATGCGCTTCTGCGTCGGCAGTGCGGGCACGGTCCACTTCGGCGTGCCGCCGATGTTCGAGGCGTATCTCTTCCCGGAGTTCTTCAAGGAGTTCCGCGAGGCGTTCCCGAATACACTGCTCGATGTGCAGGAATTCGGCGACTCCGATGAGGTGCGCGAGCACGTGGAGATCGGCGATCTCGACTTCGGCGTGATCTTCGGCAAGCCGGAAACGTCCTTTGCCAATGAGTTGCTCATCATGCACGATGCGATGAGCCTCTGCCTGCCGCAGGGCCATCCGCTCGCGGAGAAGGAAGAAGTCGCCTTCGAGAGCCTGCGGCGCGAGCGCTTCATCCTGCAGCAGCCGCGCACGTACCAGTACCGGGCCATCTTCGCGCGTTGCATCGAGGCAGGCTTCACGCCGGACGTCATGCTGACGACGATGCAGCTCAAGACGATCAAGCAGCTCGTGGCCAACGGCACGGGCATCTCCATCCTGCCGGACTTCGTGCTCAAGGGGGAGCAGTCGTTCGTCAGACGGCCGCTCACGCCGCGCCTGACGGCGCGCACGGCGCTCTACTGGAGCAGCCACAAGGTATTCTCCTCGCTCGACAAGGATTTTCTGACGTTCATGAAGCAGTATGTAGCGGCGGGCAAGTTCCAGGCCCCGGTGCCGCAGACAGGCAGGTGTGACGATTGCAGCTAAAACGCCTTGAGGCATATGGATTCAAGTCCTTTGCCGATAAGATCACGATTGAATTCGACCACGGCATCACGGCGATTGTCGGCCCCAACGGCAGCGGCAAGAGCAACATCACGGATGCCGTGCGCTGGGTGCTCGGCGAGCAGAACATCCGCAACCTGCGCGGCACGCGCTCGGAAGACATCATCTTCGCGGGCTCGGCGCAGAGGCGCCCGCTCAACATTGCGGAAGTCTCGCTGATCTTCGACAACGACGGCACGCTGCCCGTCGATTTCCGCGAGGTGGCGGTGACGCGCCGCCTCTACCGCAGTGGCGAGAGCGAGTACTTCATCAACCGCTCGCGCTGCCGCCTCAAGGATATCTACCAGCTCTTCGCCGACACGGGCATCGGCCACGACGGCATGAGCATCATCGGCCAGAACCGCATGGAGGATATCCTGAACAGCCGTCCGGAGGATCGCCGCGCCTTCTTCGAGGAGACGGCGGGCATCACGAAGTTCCGCGACCGCAAGCGCGAGACGGTGAGGAAGCTCACGGATACCGAGAACAACCTGCTGCGCGTGCAGGACATCATGCAGGAGATCGAGACGCAGCTCGAGCCGCTCGCGCGCCATGCGGAGAAGACGCGCCAGTACAATGCCCTGCACGAGGAGTACCGCCGCTGCCAGCTCACGAAGTTCGCGCGCAGCGCAAAGCGCGAAGCGGAGCGCAAAGCCGCCAACGAGGAGAAGCTCGGGAAGGCCCGCGACGAGGCGCTTGCCCTCGAGACGGCGGCCAAACAGGCGGGAGCAGCGCGCGAGGCCCTGCAGAAGGAGATCCTCGAGCTCGAGCAGCGCATGAAAGACGGTGCGGAAGCGAGCGAGAAGCTGCGCCAGAAGCTTGAGGCTGCCAGCCGCGAGATTGCAACGCTCGAGGAGCGCCAGGGCCAGAGCGGTGCGGCGAGGGAGCGCATCCAGTCGCGGCGCGCGGAGCTGCAGGAAGCCCTCGTTCAGTCGGTCCGCGAGATCGGCCGTCTCTCGGGTGAAGCCGCTGAGAAGAAGAGGAAGCTAGGCGAGGCTGAGGCGAGGGAGAAGAGCCAGCAGGAGCGCGCGGCAAAGATTGCGGCCATCGTCGCAGAGCGCAAGAAGGCTGCCGAAGCATCCGGCAAGCAGCGCGAGGCGAAGCAGGAAGAGCTCTCCGCGGCCAAGCAGGCGCTCGCCATCCTCGACCGCGATATCGAAGCGGGCAGCGAGGGGCAGGCGGAGCGCCAGGCGGCCATCGCCGCGGCACAGCGGAAGCAGTCCACCCTGCGCGTGCAGCAGTCGGAGATGACGGCCGCGCTCGCCAAGAAGGAAAGCGAGCTTCAGGCAGCCGTCAAGGCGCAGCAGGCCGCGCGCCATGCGCAGCAGCAGGCGCAGGCAAAGCAGTCGGCTCTTCGCGAAGAGCAAGAGAATCGCGTGCAGCGCGCGAGCAGCTTGCAGGAGAAGATCGACTTCCTGCAGCACATGCAGGAGGAATACGAGGGCTTCGGCAAGGCGCCGAAGGCCGTGCTGCAGAGCCAGGAGCCCTGGCATGAGGGCATCTCTGGCGCTATCGCGGAGCTCCTGACGATCCCGCAGCCCTACATGACGGCCATCGAGGTCGCCCTGGGCGGCAACCAGCAGAACATCGTGACGCAGGACACGGAGACGGCTAAGGCAGCCATCGCCTTCCTCAAGCGCAAGCACCTCGGCCGCGTGACCTTCCTGCCGCTCTCGACGCTCTCCGTGCAGTATCCGAAGGAGCGCGAGAAGGAGGCCGAGAACGGCGAGGGCGCAATCGGCTGGGCCAATGAGCTCGTCGAGATCGACGATTCCTGCCGCAAGGCGGCCGACTTCCTGCTCGCTCGCATCCTCGTCGTCGACACGCTCGACCACGCGCTCGCCCTCGCCAAGAAGCAGGACTACCGCCTGCGCATCGTGACGCTGACGGGCGAATTCCTCGCGCCGGGCGGTTCGCTGTCGGGCGGCGGCCGCGCGCGCAAAGAGGCGAGCTTCCTCAATCGCAGCGGCGAAATCGAGGCTCTGCGCGAGAAGCTCATCGCCTGCCAGCAGGAGCTCGATGATGGGAAACAGGCCGTCAGAAAAGCCGCCGCGCGTGCAGCCGAGGCGGAGAAGGGCCAGGCAGACGCACTTGCCTTCGTGCAGCAGAAGAGCGTCGAACGCGCGGAACTGCGCGTGAGCCTTGAGCGGCTGCAGGAGAACTTCGCTGCGCAGGAGCAGTCCGTGCAGGAACTCCTCGCGGCTGACGCCGAGCGCCAGGCGACCTTTGCCGAGAACCAGAACAAGCGCGTCCTGCAGGCGCGCTCGGTCAAGGCGCTGGCAGACGCGCTCGAAGCGGCGAAGAAAGAGGCCGAGGAGAGCCGCCTCGACCTCGAGGATGCCGAGCAAGACGCCGTGGCTCTTGGCAAGTGCATGCAGGAAGAAGCCCTGCAGCGCGCCGTGCTCGAGCAGGAGTGGAAGCGCAGTGCCGAGCAGATGGCGCTCTACCGCCAGGAGAAGCAGCGCGGCGAACAGTCGCTCGCGGAGCTCGAGCAGGAAGAGCAGCAGCTCGAGGCGCGCGCTGAGGAAAGCCAGAAGCGCCTGCAGGAGCTCGAGCATACCTCGCAGGACTGGCAGGATTCCTTCGATGCAGCGCAGAAGGCGCAGCGCGGGCTCTATGGCATGCGCATGGAGAAGATGGCCGCAGGCCAGGAGCTCGAGGCTAAGGGGCGCGAGCTTGCGCGCAGGCGCAGCCGGAAGCAGGAGGAGGTCCACCAGCTCGACGTGCTGGCCGCCAAGATCCAGATGGCCCTGCAGGATAGCCAGCAGGCCATCCTGCGTGAATTCGGCCTGACGCCGGAGCGCGCCCTAGAAGAGGCGCTCGATATCGAGCCGCAGGAACTGCGCAGCCGCATGCAGTCCCTGAAGAAAGAGATGGACGCTCTCGGCCCGGTCAACCCCAATGCCGTCGAGGAGTACGAGAACCTGCAGAAGCGTCACGACTTCATGAAGAAGCAGTCGGCCGACCTCGTCGAGGCCAAGGAGAATCTCGGCCGCATTCTCGCGGAGATGGACGAGGCCATGACGAAGCAGTTCCAGTCGGCCTTTTCAGACATCCAGCGCTACTTCGGCGAGATCTTCGTGCGCCTCTTCGGCGGCGGCAAGGCAGAGCTCAAGATGCTCGACGAGAAGGACGTGCTCCACACGGGCATCGACATCCTCGTGACCCTGCCGCAGAAGAAGCGCCAGAGCCTCGCCGCGCTCTCGGGCGGCGAGCGCGCGCTGACTGTCATTGCCCTGCTCTTCGCCTTCCTGCGCTACCGGCCGTCGCCCTTCTCGGTGCTCGACGAGATCGACGCGCCGCTCGACGAGGCGAATGTCATGCGCTTCGGCCGCTTCCTGCGGGAATTCGCGGAGCAGACGCAGTTCATTGTCGTCACGCACCGCAAGGGGACGATGGAGGTTGCCGACACGATGTACGGCGTGACCGTCGAGGAGACGGGCGTCTCGCGGCTGCTGTCCGTGCGGCTCGATGAGCTCGACACTGCCTCCCTCGAGAAGTGAGGCAGCCCGTCAACAGGAATCATGAATCATAGATCATAGAGATAGGAGGAATCATCATGGGATTTTTTGACCGCCTCAAGAAGGGGCTCAACAAGACCCGCGAGAACCTGACCAACAAGATCGAGAAGATCATCATTGGCTATGCCGACATCGACGAGGACCTGCTCGACGAGCTTGAGGAGACGCTCATCATGGCGGATGTCGGCGTCAAGACGACCGACAAGCTCATGACAGCTGTGCGCAAGGGCATCAAGAAGAAGGAAATCAACACGCCGGAGGACCTCAAGCCCTTCCTGCAGAATGAGATCGTCAAGATTCTGACAGCCGGCGAGGACACGACGCGCATCGCCGAGCAGGGCCCGACCGTCCTGCTCGTCATCGGCGTCAATGGCGCGGGCAAGACGACGACGATCGGCAAGCTGGCGGCCTACTATAAGGGGCAGGGCAAGTCCGTGCTGCTCGCCGCGGCCGACACCTTCCGCGCGGCGGCCATCGACCAGCTCGAGGTCTGGGGCCAGCGCACGGGCGTGCCCGTCATCAAGCACGAAGAGGGCTCTGACCCGGCGGCCGTCGCCTTCGACGCCGTCAAGGCAGCTGTCGCGCGCAAGGTCGACATGCTGATCATCGACACGGCAGGCCGCCTGCAGACGAAGTCGAACCTCATGCAGGAGCTCGAGAAAATCAACCGCGTCATCGGCCGCGAGATCCCGGGCGCGCCGCATGAGACACTGCTTGTCCTCGATGCGACGACGGGCCAGAACGCCATCAGCCAGGCCGAGCTCTTCACGAAGGCCGCACCTATCACGGGCGTCGTGCTAACGAAGCTCGATGGCACGGCCAAGGGCGGCGTCGTCATCGGCATCAAGAGCCAGCTCTCCATGCCGGTCAAGTGGATCGGCGTCGGCGAGGGCGTCGAGGACCTGCGCCCGTTCAACGCCGAGGACTTTGCCAAGGCGCTCTTCGGGAATTGAGCACTACGAAACATCACAGAGATAAAAAGCGAGGCCACATGCTGTGCATGTGACCTCGCTTTTTGTTGTTTGGCTGATGGGTGGGTCAAGGGAAATCAGTAGCTTCCGCACCCATCCGCAAAGCTGATGTCGGCGGCAGCAGCTTGATGGCTGAAGCTGGCTGGAAGCTTGAAGCAACGCCGGAAAATCCGTGGGCAGAATAGCCCGCCTCAGTTGCATGCTGATGACGGACTATTATCTATAAGTGAGCGGAAACTGGGGAGTGAAAGATAGGCTAGCCAATTGATGGCTAGCCTATCTTTCGGTTGATTTGCTATTTTAGGAAAGCCAATCAGAACTTCAGCTTGGCGAAGCGTGCGACGGCGCGCTCCGTGTTCTCGCGGCTGCCGAAGGCCGTGAGGCGGAAGTAGCCTTCGCCGCACGGACCGAAGCCTGCGCCCGGCGTGCCGACGATGTTGACTTCGTGCAGGAGCTTGTCGAAGAAGTCCCACGAGCTCATGTTGTCCGGCGTCTTGAGCCAGATGTACGGGGCATTGACGCCGCCGTAGGCCTTGATGCCGACTGCCTTGAGGCCCTCGCGGATGATGCGGGCGTTTTCCATGTAATAGGAAATGAGTTCTTTGACCTGCTTCTTGCCCTCTTCCGTGTAGATGGCAGCAGCGCCGCGCTGCACGATGTAAGCCGTGCCGTTGAACTTCGTCGTGTGACGGCGGTTCCAGAGCTTGTTGAACGGCACGCGCGAGCCATCTGCTGCGCGGCCCGTGACCGTCTTCGGGACAATCGTGTAGCCGCAGCGCGTGCCCGTGAAGCCCGCCGTCTTGGAGAAGGAGCGGAACTCGATGGCGACGTCCTTGGCGCCCGGGATCTCGTAGATGGAGCGCGGTACATCGTCTTCCGTGATGTAGGCGGCATAAGCGGCATCGAAGAGGATGACGGCGTCATTTTCCTTGGCGTAGTTGACCCACTTCGTCAGCTCGGCGCGCGAGAGCGTCGTGCCCGTCGGGTTGTTCGGGCAGCAGAGGTAGATCATGTCGACTTTTTCCGTCGGCAGCGACGGCGCGAAGTTGTTCTCGGCCGTGCAGGGCAGGTAGACGACGCCCTCGAAGTGGCCGTCCTCCTGCAGCGTGCCCGTGCGGCCGGCCATGACATTCGTGTCGAGGTAGACCGGGTATACCGGGTCCGTGATGGCGACCTTGTTGGCCGTGCCGAAGATCTCCTGGATGTTGCCGCAGTCGCTCTTGGAGCCGTCGCTGACGAAGATCTCGTCCGGCGCGATCTCGATGCCGCGGTCCGTGTAGTTGTTCTTGATGATGGCTTCCGTCAGGAAGGAGTAGCCCTGTTCCGGGCCGTAGCCGTGGAACGTCTCAGCCTTCGCCTGATCGTCGACCGCCTTGTGCATGGCCTCGATGCAGACCTGCGGCAGCGGCTGCGTGACATCGCCGATGCCGAGGCGGATGATGTCGGCATCCGGGTTCGCTTCCTTGTAGGCGGCGACACGGCGCGCAATCTCCGCGAAGAGATAGCTGCCCGGCAGCTTCAGATAGTTATCATTAATGGTAGCCATAGAATGAAATCCTCCTCATAGAATTATTATCAATATAACTTTTTAGCATATTATACCACAACATTATGCATATGGCTATATAAAATCAACATTCTTAATGGGAAATATCGCTCTGACCTGTTGTGTGATTCATTTCGAGCATGACGATAATTCTATGTGTGCATGATGTTGCTCATCTCTGAAGAAGGGATCCTTTGCAATGAACCTGATTTAGTAAAAGATAAGTGACATATATCATTAAAATATTTTATGATAAATAGTATTTACTTATTCTTTTCTTTTATTGTATAATAAAGCATAGATTCTTGGATACATCGCTTTGCTGCTCGCACAGCTCTCCTTATCTGTTCGACCTGCATCATACGGTCCTTCTATCGGATTCATGAATTTTATGGATGAAACGCATTCTTCGGCAGGATTTTGAACAGATTGCGCGAAAATAAGAGGAAAAAGGGAATTGTTTCTCTTTGATTACGCGCAGTGTGCAGAAAGGAGGGGTGGCACGGCGAATCTAAGAAATCGGATTTCTGTCTTTATCTATAGGAAGGGGAGTTTCACTTGGAAATGTTGCTTGGTCTCATCGTACTGCTGGCCTGCCTTGTCTTTGGCGTGCGTCACGGCGGTATTGGTCTGGCTGTCATCAGCGGCATCGGCCTCGTCATCTTCACATTCGTCTTTGGCTATAAGCCCGGCACGCCGCCGATCGGCGTCATGCTCACGATCCTCGCGGTCGTCACCTGCGCCGGCTTCCTGCAGACGTCGGGCGGCCTCACGGTCATGCTCAAGTATGCAGAGAAGTTCCTGCGCAACAACCCGAAGCAGGTCACGATCCTCGCTCCGCTGACGACCTGGTTCCTCACGGTCCTCTGCGGCACGGGTCACGTCGTCTACACGATGTTCCCGATCATCTATGATATCGCCATCAAGCAGAATATCCGCCCGGAGCGCCCGATGGCTGTCGCTTCGGTCGCTTCGCAGATGGGTATCTGCGCTTCGCCTGTCTCGGTTGCCGTCGTCTCGATTGTCGGCTTCATGGCTGCAGCAGGCTATGAGTACACGGTCCTCCAGATTCTCGCCGTCTCGATCCCGGCTACGTTCACGGGCGTCTTCTGCGCCGCTCTCTGGTCTTACCGCCGCGGCAAAGACCTCGACAAGGATCCGCGCTTCCAGGAGTTCATCAAGGACCCGGAGAACAAGGAATACGTCTACGGTGACTCGGAGACGCTGCAGGGCAAGGAACTGCCGAAATCGTACTACCATGCGATGTACATCTTCTTCCTCGGCATCCTCGTCATCGCCTGCCTCGGCAACTTCCCGCAGCTTCTGCCGCACTTCCCGAACGCGAAGGGCGTCATGAAGGCAATCTCGATGACGGACGTCATCCAGATGGTCATGCTCTTCGTTGCCGCCATGATCCTGGTCTTCTGCAAGATCAAGGCGAAGGATGTCGGCAACAGCCAGGTATTCCGCTCTGGTATCGTTGCACTCGTCTCGGTCTATGGCGTCGCCTGGATGGCCGACACGTATTTCGCAAACCACATGACCATCCTCAAGCAGTGGCTCGGTGCCGCTGTCCAGGCATATCCGTGGGCTTATGCGATCTTCGCGTTCCTGACGTCGAAGCTCGTTAACTCGCAGGCTGCGGCCATCGCGATCGTCATGCCGCTGGCACTCAATGTCGGCATGGATCCTGTGCTGATCATGTCCTTCATCTCGGCCTGCTACGGCTACTTCTTCCTGCCGACGTACCCGTCTGACCTCGCCTGCATCGGTTTTGACCGCTCGGGCACGACGCGCATCGGCAAGTACATCCTCAATCACAGCTTCATGATCCCGGGCCTCATCGGCGTCTTCACGGGCTGCTGCGCTGGCTTTGTCATGGCGCATATCGTCATGTAACATACCTTGCGTATGGAGCGGTTTCCTCCGGGAAACCGCTTTTTCATTATCTGCTGATTGCATTATTTTCAGAAAGGAAGCATTGCTATGGAGAAATTCAAGATTGCAGTCATCGCCGGCGACGGCATCGGTCCTGAGGTCATCGCGGAGGGCAAGAAGGTCCTCTCTGGCATCGCAGCCCTCGACGGCACGTTCGCTGTCGAGTTCACGGACTTCCCCTGGGGCTGTGAGTACTACTTGAAGACGGGCGAGATGATGCCGGAGGACGGCCTCGATACGCTCAAGGCGTTCGATGCAATCTACCTCGGTGCTGTCGGCTATCCGGGCGTTCCAGACAATGTCTCGCTGGGGCAGTTGCTCTTGAAGATCCGCCGCGGCTTCGATGAATACGTCAACCTGCGCCCCGTCAAGCTGCTCGAGGGCGCACCGTGTCCGCTCGCCGGTGTCAAGCGCGAGGACATCGACATGGTCGTCATCCGCGAGAACAGCGAGGGCGAGTACGCCGATGTCGGTGCGCGCCTCTATCCGGGCACACCGCAGGAAATCGCGCTGCAGACGGGCGTCTTCTCGCGCAAGGGCTGCGAGCGCATCATGCGCTACGCCTACGGGCTCGCGCGCCGCGAGCACAAGACGCTGACTTCCATCTCGAAGGGCAATGCGCTCGGCTACTCGATGGTGTTCTGGGATGAGATCTTCGCTGAGCTCGGCAAGGAGTACCCGGATGTCAAGACGCAAAAGCTGCTCGTTGACGCGGCGAGCATGATGTTCGTCAAGAACCCGAAGCGCTTTGAAGTCGTCGTCACGAGCAACCTCTTCGGCGACATCCTGACGGACCTCGGCGCGGCCATCGCGGGCGGCATGGGCCTCGCGGCCGGTGCCAACCTCAACCCGGAGCGCAAGTATCCCTCGATGTTTGAGCCCATCCACGGCAGCGCGCCGGACATCGCTGGCAAGGGCATCGCAAACCCGCTGGCCAGCATCTGGTCGGTCAGCCAGATGCTCGACTTCTTCGGCAAGGAGGACTGGGGCAAGCGCGTCATCGCGGCCATCGAGACGCTGCTCGTCGAGAAGAAGACCCTGACGCCGGACCTCGGCGGCGCGGCCAAGACGCAGGACATCGGCGAGGCCATCCTCGAGATCCTGCGCCGCTGAACCCCTTCTATTCCATGAAAAAATGCCATCTCACGCAGTCGGTGAGATGGCATTTCTGCTGTCTGTTGACTTAGTTGGTTTATTCCTGGGCAGGCGAGGCAGCGTCGGTCTTGTTGCTGTGGTCTTTCTTGAGCAGGTCCTTGCAGAAGTCGATGAAGGACTGTGCGGCTTTCGAGATGTAGCGGTCCTTCTTCCAGGCAAGGCCGACGTCGACGAAGATGGGATCGGCGAGCGGCAGGGTCTTGAGGCCGGGCGTTTCGTCGGCGACCATGTCGAGGAGAAAGGTGATGCCGACGCCGTTGGAGACGAGGCCCTTCAAGGTGTTGATCTGGTTGGACTCGAGCACGATGTTCGGCGTGATGCCCTCTTCCTTCATGCGGCCGAGGATGGTCTGGCGCAGGAAGGAGCCTTCCTTGAGCATGACGATTTTCGTGTCGGCCACGTCATCCATGGTGATGGCCTTCTTCTTGGCGAGCGGGCTGCTCTCGGGCACGCAGCAGACGATCTGATTCTTGGACATGGGCAGCAGCTGCAGGCGGTTCGAGGCGCCGGAGAGGATGATGATGCCGAAATCGAGCTCGTCGCGCTCAAGCTGCTCGCGGATCGACATCGAGGCCTCTTCGTGCATGAATATGTCGAGGTGGGAGTAGCGGCGCTGGAAGCTCGAGAAGATGCGCGGGAAGAGGTAGGCGCCCATCATTGGCGGCACGCCGATCTTGATGGTGCCCTTCTGGAGCTGCTTGTAGTCGTTGACCTCGAGCACGGCGTCCTGGATGTTGCGCAGCGCGAGCTCGACTCGGTTGAGGAAGACGGCGCCCTCAGGCGTCAGTGCGAGCTGTTTCTGGCTGCGGTCGAAGAGCTGGATGCCGAGCTCGGCCTCGAGCTTCTTGATGGCGACCGTGATGTTCGGTTGGGAAACACGCAGGCGTTCCGCAGCGCGGGTGATATTTCGCAGACGGCTGGCCATCTGGAAATATTCGAGTTGTCTGAGTTCCATTCAAATCGCTTCTTTCTGTTCCATTTTATCTGTATAAATTCGCTTTATCCAGTGTCATTATACCATACTTTTAGTGAATGTATGATAGTATAATCGAAAATTATCAAAAATATTTTCGGGAACAGTCCCAGCTGTGCCGCAGGCTCTGGCAGGAAAATGGGCGGGGGATGGGGAATCTAATCCAGGATAGAGAAAATGAACCAGAATGAAACACGGAAAGCAGGTGGATGTCTTGATCGTAGGTATCGGGACGGATATTGTGGAGATTGCGCGCGTGAAGAGGGCAGCAGCCCGCGAGGCCTTCCTCATGCGCGTCTACACGGAGGCGGAGCGCGCGTACTGCGAGAGCCGCGGCGTGCAGAGGATGGCGAGCTATGCGGCGCGCTTCGCGGGCAAGGAAGCCATCATGAAGGCGCTCGGCACAGGGCTGCGCGGCGGCACGCTGCACGACATCGAGATTTTGCCGGATGCGCTCGGGGCACCTCGTGTGCATCTTTCGGGGTATTTTGCGCAGCTGGCCCGCAGCCGGTCGGTCTCAAAGGTATGGGTCTCGCTGAGCCACTCGCGTGCGTACGCGACGGCACAATGTGTGATGGAGGGATGACGATGAAGGTATCACTTGTCAAGGAGATGCGCGCTGTCGACCGGCGCGCGGGAGAGGAGTATGGCCTGCCGGAGGTCGTGCTGATGGAGAATGCCGGGCGGCAGACGGCTGCAGAGATGATCGCGCTGCTCGGCTCTGTGCGCGGCAAGACGATCTGCGTCCTCGCGGGCAGCGGCAACAATGGCGGCGATGCGTTCGCGGCGGCGCGCTACCTCGCCAACGAGGGAGCGGACCTCAAGGTGTTCCTGACGGGCAATCCCGACCATCTCAAGGCATCGCCCTCCATCATGAAGCAGGCTGTGACGGCGATGGGCATCGCCGTGCACGACCTGACGGGTGACCGCGACATGGACCGGCTGCGCCTCGCTCTGCGCTTCGCGGACGGCGTGCTCGACGGCATCCTCGGCACGGGCTTCCGCGGCACGCTGCGCCCCGTCGTCCGCCAGGCAGTGGAGCTCGTCAATGCGGCGCACTGCCCGGTGCTCGCCATCGACATCCCGAGCGGCGTCGAGGCCGATACGGGCGAGGTCGGCGATGCGGCCGTGCAGGCAACGCGGACGCTCGCGCTCGGACTGCCGAAGCCGGGCCACCTGCTCGGCCTCGGTGCGACTTGCACGGGCGAGCTCTGCGTCGACTCCATCGGCATCCCGCACGAACTCCTGGAGGACGAGGCGATGCAGCAGGCCTGCATCGACGGCCGGATGGCCGCCGCTCTGCTGCCCGCGCGTCCGCGCACGGCCCACAAGGGGACCTGCGGCCGCATCCTCGTCGTTGCGGGCTCGCGCGGCATGACGGGCGCGGCGGCACTCTGTACCTCGGCCTGCCTGCGAGTGGGCTGCGGCATCGCGACGCTCGCCGTGCCGGACAGCCAGCAGCCCATCCTCGCCGCGAAGCTCACGGAGGCGATGACGGTGCCCGTGTCCGAAGAGCAGGCAGGCGTCCTCGGCGGCGATGAGGCCCTCAAGCTGCTCGTGCCGCTGACGGAAGGGTACGATACCGTCCTCATTGGCCCGGGACTCGGGCGCGCCAAGGTGACGGGCGAGCTCGTCAGGGCGCTCGTGCGCGAGACGGACAGGACGCTCGTGATCGACGCCGATGCCATCTACGCCCTGCGCGACAATCCCGAGATCCTGCGCGAGGCAAAGCACGTGCCGATCCTCACGCCGCATCTCGGCGAGATGGCGGGCCTCCTGGGGCTCTCCGTCGAGGACCTGCGCGAAGATATCGTTGGCATCGCGCGCGACGCGGCGGCCGAATACCATGCCGTCTTCGTGCTCAAGAGCGAGTGCACGCTCGTGGCCTTCCCCGATGGCCGCGTCTTCTTCACGACGAAGGGCAATGCGGGCATGGCGACGGCCGGCGCGGGCGATGTGCTCGCCGGCACGATTGCGGGCCTCATGGAGCAGGCCGCAGACGGCATGGCCCCCGTTCTCGGCGTCTACCTGCACGGGCTCGCTGGTGACCTTGCCTACGGAGAGCGGGCGGAAGGCCTTATCGCCGGGGACATCCTCGCGAAGCTGCCAGAGGCGCGCCGCCTGCTGCAAGCGGGAGAGTGATTTCTTTCTATAATAAAAAGCACGATAAAAGCGGACAAAAGCGTATGTAGGCGGATGAAAGACAAAGATACATATTCTGTGTAAAATTACATCATTTTCTTGCCTAGGCTATTGACAAACTGTACAGCCGGGACTATGATATAACTACTTTAACGGAAAGAAAAGAGGAGTTTTCAATGGCAAAAGTAAATGTGGATTGGAATAACCTGGGGTTCGCGTATCAGCCGATCTCCCAGCGTTACGTCGCAAACTTCAAAGACGGCAAGTGGGGCGAAGGTCATCTGACGGATGACGCCAACGTCACGATCAATGAGTGCGCCGGCATCCTGCAGTACTGCCAGGAAGTCTTCGAGGGCCTCAAGGCCTACAAGACGAAGGACGGCCGCGTCGTCACGTTCCGTCCGGACATGAACGCAAAGCGCATGATCGACTCGGCTAAGCGCCTCGAGATGCCGCCAGTCTCGGAGGAGATGTTCCTCGAGGCTGTCGATCAGGTTGTTGCAGCCAACAAGGATTGGATTCCTCCTTTCGAGTCGGGCGGTGCCCTCTACCTGCGCCCGTACCTCTTTGCCACGGGCCCGGTCATCGGTGTCAAGCCGTCTGACGAATATCAGTTCCGTCTCTTCGGCACGCCGGTCGGCTCCTACTTCAAGAACGGCGTGAAGCCGATCACGATCTGCGTCAGTGACTATGACCGCGCTGCCCCGCACGGCACGGGCAACATCAAGGCCGGCCTGAACTACGCGATGAGCCTCTATCCGTACATCCTCGCACACCAGAAGGGCTTCGACGAGAACATGTACCTCGATGCTGCTACGCGCACGTACGTCGAGGAGACGGGCGGTGCAAACTTCCTGTTCGTCACGAAGGACGGCAAGCTCGTCACGCCGAAATCCGACAGCATCCTGCCGTCGATCACGCGCCGTTCGCTCGTCACGATTGCCGAGCATCTCGGCTACACGGTCGAGCACCGTCCGGTCAAGTTCACGGAGCTCAAGGACTTCGCCGAGGCTGGTCTCTGCGGCACGGCTGCCGTCATCTGCCCGGTCGGCAAGGTTGTCGGCAACGGCGAGACGATCGAGTTCCCGAGCGGCATGAAGGAAATGGGCCCTGTCCTCACGAAACTCTACAACACGCTGCGCGGCATCCAGCTCGGCACGGTCGAAGCACCGGAAGAGGGATGGATCCGCGAGATCAAGTAAGCAAAAACAGGAATATCCTGTTCACGGCTCGGCTGCCCTTTGGCAGCCGGGCTTTTTGCTTTCCCTTGGCAGCGGCGTATACAGGAGGGATTCAGGAAGCCTTCAGGACTTAGGAGTAAAATTTTTTGACAGTCACAAGGATTTCCTGTATCATGGCGAGAATAGCTTTATATATAATACGATAAATATCGGATTCATCTTGATCCACATACATTTAGGAGTTTTGCTTATGCCATTTGAGCTGCCATATCCATTACAATTCCACGGTATCATCTCGACAATCGGCCCGATGGACATCCTCGACATCCTGATCGTGGCCGTCATCCTCTACAAGGTCTACGTCATGCTGCAGGACACGCGCGCCATCACGCTCGTCAAGGGCATCCTCGTGCTCTTGGGCGTGACGATGGTTTGCAGCTGGCTGGAACTGCACGTCATCTCCTGGCTCTTGCAGAAAGCGGTGACGCTGCTCTTCGTCGCCCTGCCGATTGTCTTCCAGCCAGAGCTGCGGCGCGCGCTCGAGCACCTCGGCCAGGGCAAGTTTCTCGGCCCGTCGGTGCTTTTAGACGACGAGGAAGCGCAGTCTGTCGTGCGCGAGCTCGCCAAGGCCGTCAAGGTCATGTCGGCCAACAAGACGGGTGCGCTCATCGTCATCGAGCGCAACATGGGCCTCAACGACATCAGCGCGACGGGCATCCAGATCGACGGCCTCATCACCGCAGACTTCCTGCTCAATGTATTCATCCCGAACACGCCGCTGCACGACGGTGCGGCCATCGTGCGCGGCAAGCGCCTCATTGCGGCAGGCTGCCTCTTGCCCTTGACGGAGAACCGTTCGCTCTCGACGGAGCTCGGTACGCGCCACCGCGCGGCCATCGGCCTCTCGGAGCAGTGCGACGCGCTCGTCGTCGTCGTCAGTGAGGAGACGGGCACGATCTCGGTCGCGGAGAACGGGCGCATGGTCCGCCATCTCGACACGGAGAAGCTCAAGAACATCCTGCGGCCGGCATTCACTTCCCCGCAGAAGGGTCTCAAGGACCTCATCAGGAACTGGAGGAAGAAGAAATGATCTCAAGAATGCGCAATATCGTGCAGCACAATCTGCCGGCCAAGATCCTGGCGCTCGTCATCGCGGTCATCCTCTGGGGCTATGTCATGAACGACCAGAACCCGTCCATCGAGAGCACCTACACCGTGCAACTCGACGTCGTCAACGCGCCGGAGGGCTACAAGATCACGAAGGACGCCGCAAGCGTCAAGCTCCGCGTACGCGGGCCGCGCTCGCTCTTCGTCTCGGCGAGCGAGAGCGACTTCAAGGCATACGTCGACCTCTCGAAGGTGGAGGAGGGTAAGCATGCCGTCAAGGTGCAGACCGTCCTGCCGCAGGGCTTCGAGCTCGTCGAGGCCAAGCCGGATACGGTGACCTTCACGCTCGACCGCATCGTGCAGAAGACGATGAAGGCTGAGTTCATCGTGACGGGCTCGACGGCGCCGGGCACGACGGTGGCGCACATCGAGCCGTCCGTGGAGACGGTCACCATAGAGGGCGCTGCCTCGGATATCAAGGAAGTCACGCGCGTCATCGGCTACGTCGGCCTCGCGGGCAATGGCGATGACTTCAGCCTCAAGGTGCCGCTGACGGCCATCAATGCGGACGGCCGCGAAGTCGCGGGCGTCACCGTCAAGCCCGCCTCGGCTGAGGTCAGCGTGCAGCTCGCGCGCGGCCTCATGAAGAAGATCGTCACCGTCAAGCCGGTCCTCGGCGACGGCCTTGCCAGTGGCTATGAGGTCAGCTCCGTCAAGACCGACCCCGTGAAGATCGAGGTCGTCGGCCCAGAGAACATCTTGTCGAAGCTCACGAGCATCGAGACGCAGAAGATCTCGCTCGACGGCCTGACGAAGACGACGGATGAGAATGTCCAGCTCGCGCCGCCCGACGGTGTCACCGTGACGAACAACAGCGTGACGGTCCACATCGAGATCAAGGCCAAGAAGAAAGCGGCGTCCGGTACGGCCAGCCCGTGAGAAATGAATCCGCAAGACTACCCGATACCATAAACCGATAGGAGGATTGCAATGATCCGCATCCGCAATCTGGCTGTGCCGTTCACAGAACGGGCCAGCCTCGAAGATCTTGCAGCCAAGCGCCTTATGTTACCACCTCAGCAGATCGCTGGGGTGGTAATTGTGCGTAAGGCTGTCGACGCGCGCCGCTACCACGGTGCGCCCATCCAATTCGTCTACATCCTCGACGTCAAGCTCGAGGGGAAGGTCGAGAAGAAGGTGCTGCAGAAGCTGCGCCGCGACCGCAATGTCGAAGAGGCCCCTGTGCCGCAGGCACCGGCACCCATTCCTGCGCCGCACCTCGAGAGGCGGCCCGTCGTCGTCGGCTTCGGCCCGGCGGGCATGTTCGCTGCGCTGACGCTCGCGTGCCACGGCTGCGAGCCGCTCGTGCTCGAGCGCGGCAACGACGTCGACACGCGCCACGAGGACATCGAGCGCTTCTGGCGGGGCGGCGCCCTCAACCCGCAGTCGAACGTGCAGTTCGGCGAGGGCGGTGCCGGCACGTTCTCGGACGGCAAGCTCACGACGCGCATCAACGATGCGCACATGAAGGACGTCATCGAGGCGTTCGTCGCGGCGGGCGCGCCCGAGGAGATCCGCTATCTGCACAAGCCGCACATCGGCACGGACATCCTGCGCGAGGTCGTGCGCAACATCCGCAAGGAGATCATCCGGCTCGGTGGCACGGTGCGCTTCGGCGCGCAGGTCACGGACGTCGAGCTCGGCGAAGAGGGCGTCGAGGCCGTCATCGTCAACGACGAGGAGCGCATCGAAGCCGATGTCGTATTCTTCGGCATCGGCCACTCGGCGCGTGACACCTACCGCATGCTCCTCAGCCGCGGCGTCGCGATGGAGGCCAAGCCCTTCGCGATGGGCGTGCGCATCGAGCACCCGCAGGAGTTCATCGACCGCGCGCAGTATGGCGAGGACGCGGGCCATCCGCTGCTGCCCGTCGCCGACTACGCGCTGACCTACAAGGACCCCGCGACGGGGCGCGGTGCCTACTCCTTCTGCATGTGCCCGGGCGGCTTTGTCGTCGCCGCGGCCTCGGAGAAGGAGCGCGTCGTCACGAACGGCATGAGCAACTACCGCCGCGACTCGGGCATCGCCAACAGCGCGCTTCTCGTGCAGGTCGCGCCCGCGGACTTCGGCCAGGAAGTCCTTGCGGGCATGGCGCTGCAGCAGAAGCTCGAGGGGCTGGCCTTCGAGCTGGGCGGTCGCAATTACTTCGCGCCGGTGCAGACGGTCGGCGACTTCCTCGCGGGCAGGAGCGGTTCGACGGACTTCTTGACGAAGCCGACGTACGCGCCGGGCGTCAGGGCAGCCGACTTGCATCGCTGCCTGCCGGACTTCATCACGAAGACGCTTACAGGCGCCCTGCCGTACTTTGACCGCAAGATCCCCGGCTTTGCCGACGCCGGTGCCGTCATGACGGGCGTTGAGACGCGCTCGTCGGCGCCGTGCCGCATCCGCCGCGACCGCGAAACGTTTGTCGCCGAGGCGACGCCGGGACTCTACCCGATGGGCGAGGGTGCGGGCTATGCGGGCGGCATCATGAGTGCCGCCGTCGATGGCATGAAAGCGGCACTTGCATTCCTGCACCAAAATGTGCAATACTAATAAGGATATCAAACCTTTAAGACGCGAAAACGCATCTGAGTATCAGGGGGAAAGAAATATGGCAAGATTATTCGGTACGGACGGTGTCCGTGGAGAGGCAAACGTCACGCTGCTGCCGGAGATGGCATACCGTCTCGGCCGCGCCGCTACGATCTACTTCGGCAAGGAGTCGGAAGAGCAGCCGCTCATCATCATCGGCCGCGATACGCGCATCTCGGGCGAGATGTTCGAGTCGGCGCTGACGGCCGGCATCTGCTCGGCGGGCGGCCGCGCGATGCTCGCCGGCATCATCCCGACGCCGGCCATCGCATACCTCGCGCGCAAGCACAAGGCCAAGGCCGGCATCGTCATCTCGGCCTCGCACAATCCGTTCCACGACAACGGCATCAAGTTCTTCGGCGGCGACGGCTACAAGCTGCCGGATTCCGTCGAGGATGAGCTCGAGGCCATCGTGCATCAGCTCGAGACGGACGACAACTACCCGCGCCCGACGGCGGAGCACATCGGCCACATCGAGTACCGCACGGACCTCCTGAATCAGTACATGGAGTTCGTGATCTCGACGTGCAAGGAGCGCTTCGAGGGCGTCAAGGTCGTGCTCGACTGCGCGAATGGCGCCGCCTATGAGGCGATGCCGAAGATCCTGCGCCACCTCGGCGCCACGGTCAAGGTCATTCACGCGCTGCCGAACGGCACGAACATCAACGACGGCTGCGGCTCGACGCACCTTGAGTCCCTGCAGAAGGCCGTCCTCGAGAACGGCGCGGACTTCGGCATCGCACACGACGGCGATGCGGACCGCTGCCTCTGCGTCGACGAGAAAGGCCAGATCATCGACGGCGACCACATCCTCGTCATGTGCGCGATGGACATGATGAAGGATGGCAAGCTGCCCTACAACACGGTCGTCACGACGGTCATGGCCAACATCGGCTTCCATCAGGCCATCAAGAAGGCCGGCGGCCGCGCCGAGATCACGAAGGTCGGCGACCGCTACGTCCTCGAGAACATGCTCAAGAACGGCTACAAGATCGGCGGCGAGCAGTCCGGCCACATCATCTTCACCGACTTCAGCACGACGGGCGATGGCCTCATCACGGCCCTGCAGGTGCTCTCTTCGCTCAAGCGCAGCGGCCGCAAGGCATCCGACCTCACGGCGCTGATGACGACGTACCCGCAGCTGCTCGTCAACGTCAAGGTCGCGACGAAAGAGGGCTGGGAGACGAATGAGGCCATCAAGAAGGCCATCGCCGCAGGCGACGAGGAGCTCGGCGAGAACGGCCGCATCCTCGTGCGCCCGTCCGGCACGGAGCCGCTGATCCGCGTCATGGCAGAAGGCCCTGACCAGGAGCAGCTCGACCGCATCTGCCATGCCATCGCCGACGTCGTCAAGAAGGAACAGGGCTGATGCGGCAGGCAATCGTGCTCACGAGCTTCGGCGCGATGGGTGATGATTCGCGCGAGCGCTGTCTCGACGCGCTCGAGGCGGATTTCCGTGCGGAGTTCCCCGAAGCTGTCATCGTGCAGGCCTTCACCTCGACGTTCATCCGCACGTCACTCGAGAAGCGCGGCCTCCACCGCGATTCCCTCGAGGAGGCCCTGCTGCGCCTCTCTGAAGAGGATGTCACGCATGTGCTCGTGCAGCCGACGTACATGACGCCGGGCGAGGAGTACGAGAAGAAGGTGCTCGATGTCGTGCCGGCTTACACCTCGCGCTACGAGAAGCTCACTGTCGGCGAGCCGGCCTTCTTCGAAGAAGCGGACTATACGCGGAACCTCATCGCGCTCTGCCGCAGCATCTTCGTGCCGCGCGATGCGGAGCTCGTGCTCCTCGGACACGGCTCCCCGCATCGCCACAATCCCGTCTACGAACGGTTGCAGGCTGAGATCGACGCGCAGCAATTGCCCATCCACGTC
Source organism: Mitsuokella sp. UBA4253 (assembly GCF_002395285.1). Lineage (NCBI taxonomy): Bacteria > Bacillati > Bacillota > Negativicutes > Selenomonadales > Selenomonadaceae > Mitsuokella > Mitsuokella sp. UBA4253. The sequence continues at coordinate 162,442 of NZ_DGWR01000014.1, forward strand.
GGCGTGCTCGAGTCGACGGACACGCCTGACTTCAAGATGGTGCTCGAGCGCCTGCGGAAGAAACAGGTGCGCGAAGTCCTGCTCGCACCGCTCTTACTGACGAGCGGCATGCACGTAGCGCGCGATATGGCAGGTGAGGGGGAAGCTTCCTGGAAGGCGCGCCTTGAAAAGGCAGGCTTCTCGGTCACTCCGATCCTCGAAGGGCTCGGCGAATCGCCGCTCTTCCGCCAGATCTACATCGAGAAGGCACGCAAGGCGCTGCGCACAGAGTGATAGCAGGATGCCTCTGCTTATCGAGAATAACGAGTCCAAGGCGGCTCCTGTCCAGATTACCTGGATGGGGGCTGCCTTTTTTTGAACCAGTCTCACTGCGTCGTTGTGAAACGCCAGTTGACAGTGATTCTCTGAGACGTTACCATGAAAATAAGAAGATATTTGCTTTTGTAGTTATGTTAGAAAGGATTGGTTGTCATGTTAGGAGGATATTTGCGATGAAGAACGGGACTTTTTTTGGTATCGGAGTCGGGCCCGGTGATCCGGAGCTCCTGACCGTCAAGGCCATCCACGCCATACGGCAGGCGGATGTGCTGATTGCGCCGAAGACAGAGAAGAAGGACGGCAGTGTCGCGCTGTCAATCGCACGGCCGTACCTCAAGCCGGATGTAGAGATCGTCTATCAGGTCTTCCCGATGGTCCGCGACTTTGCGGCGGACACATCGGCCTGGCAGGAGAACAAGGAGGAGATCCTCGCGCTCCTCAGACAGGGCAGAAACGTCGCCTTCCTGACGCTCGGCGATCCGATGTTCTTCAGCACCTACATCTACATCTACCGGCTGCTGCAGCACGAGGACATCGCGATCGAGACGATTCCCGGCGTGCCGGCCTTTGCCGCCATCGCGAGCAAGAGCGGCCGCCCGATTGTCGAGGGCGATGACATCCTGACAATCATCCCCGCGACAGCCCCGCCAGAAAAGATCCAGCAGGCCATGCAGGTCTCCGACAACGTCGTCCTGATGAAGGTCTACAAGAACTTCCCCGCCATCGTGGACCAGCTCAAGGAACATGATCTGTTGCGCCATGCGGTGCTCGTGAGCCGCGCGGGCCTCGACGGCGAGTGCGTCATCGATGACCTCGAGGCGCAGCGAGGGAAGAAGCTCAATTACCTCTCGACCATCTTGACACGCCGGGCAGAAGTGGATGCGGAGGAGAAGGGGAGCGGTGCGCGATGAGACGATTGCTTTTGGGCGCCTTGCTGGGCCTTTTCCTGCTCGGCTCGCTCGCGCTTTCAGGATGCGGCAGTACACAGCAGGCAGCCTCTTCAAGTGACGCGCCGTTTGCCACGATCCACGATGCGCTGGGCCGCGATGTCGAGCTCGCGAAGAAGCCGTCGCGCATCGTCGTGACCTCGGCGTCCTTCCTCGAGCCGCTGCACGAAGTCGGTGGCGATGTCGTCGGCCGGCCCGACTCGAAGACGAAGATGCCGGCATATGCCAAGGATAAGGCGAGCGTCGGCAAGGTCTACCAGATCGACCTCGAGAAGGTCCTCGCCTGCGAGCCGGACCTCGTCATCCTCAACAAGGGCATGAACGAGAAGCTCGTCTCGCCCCTGGAGCAGAACGGCATCAAGACGCTCGTGCTCGACATGAAGAGTTATGACGATGTCAAGGCGGAGGTCCGCGCACTCGCTATGGTCACGGGCGAGCGCGAGAAGGGCGAAGAGCTGATCGCCTCGATGGATGAGAGAATCGCGGACGTGCGCGCGAAGATTCCGCAGGAGGCGCGCCGCGTCTCCATCATCCACAGCACGAACCAGGGCCTGACGGTGCAGCTCGACGGCAGCATCGCAGGCTGTACGGCAAATCTGCTCGGCTGGCAGAACGTCGCCTCGGGCACGGCGCCGCTCGAGAAGAACCCCGACGCCGCGCCCTACAGCCTCGAGACGCTCGTCCTGCAGGACCCGGAGGCCATCTTCATCACGAGCATGGGCGACGTGGCGGAGGCGAAAGCTGGCATGGACCGCCTCATGCAGGACAGTCCTGCCTGGCAGACAATCGCCGCCGTCCGCGAGGGCCGCGTCTACTACCTGCCGCAGGACCTCTTCCTGCTGAGCCCGGGCATCCATTACCCGGAGGCCGTGGCGTCGATGGCGAAGTGCCTCTATCCAGAGGCGTTTGAATGATGCGGGGCGCATCGAGTGGGCGGCTCGCGGCCGTCTTCCTGATCTTCCTCGTGCTGGCCGCCTCAGGCGTTCTCGTCAGCCTGATGATGGGCTCCGTCGCCATCGCGCCGCAGGAGGCCGCCGCCATTCTCATGGGCGCTGATGGCGGCACACATGCGCAGATCCTCTGGAACATCCGGCTGCCGCGCACGCTCGTGGCCGCGCTCGTCGGCATCGACCTCGCGCTCTCGGGCGCCATCCTGCAGGCCATCATGAAGAACCCGCTGGCCGACCCGCACATCATCGGCATCTCGTCGGGCGCGGGGCTCATGGGCATCCTCGTCCTGCTGCTCTTCCCCGAGCACAGCGCGCTCATCACGCCGGCGGCCTTTGTCGGCGCGATGGGGGCGGCGGTGCTCATCTACCTGCTCGCCTGGAAGAACGGCATCCAGCCCATCCGCATCATCCTTGCGGGCGTGGCTGTCTCCGCCTTCCTCGGCGCGGGCATCTCGGCTTTGATGATCCTCTACAGCGACCGCGTGCACAACGCGCTCATGTGGATGGTCGGCGGCCTCTCGGCGCGCAGCTGGCCGCATGTGGCGATGCTCTGGCCTTACACGCTCGTGGGCTTCGCGCTCGCCGTGCTCGCCGCGCGCCACCTCAATGTGCTGCAGCTCGGCGACGCGATGGCAAGGAGCCTTGGCATGCGCGTCGAGCTCACGCGCCTCCTGCTGACGGCCGTCGCGGCCATCCTCGCGGCAAGTGCCGTCTCCGTCGTCGGACTACTCGGCTTTGTCGGCCTCATCGTGCCGCACATGGCGCGGCTGCTCGTCGGCTCGGACCACCGCATCCTCTTGCCTGCCTCGGCACTTTTGGGCGCGGCCGTCCTGCTCTACAGCGACACGTTCGCGCGCGTGGCCTTCGCGCCCGTCGAGCTGCCCGTCGGCATCATCATGGCCGCGCTCGGCGCGCCGTTCTTCCTGTTCCTGCTTAGGAGGCAATTATGACGACGATATTATCGGCAGAGCATCTCGCGTATGCGGCCGGGCATACGCCCATCCTCGAAGATGTCGCGCTCGATGTCGCGCGCGGCCAGCGGCTGGCCATCATCGGGCCGAACGGCGCGGGCAAGTCGACGCTCTTGCGCCTGCTGGCAGGGCTTGCGCGGCCAAGCGGCGGCGCGGTGCAGCTCGAAGGATGCGATATACGCCGCATCGGCCGTCAGGCGCTCGCGCGCCGGCTCGCCGTGCTGCCGCAGGGCGTCGAGGCTCCAGCCGACACGACGGTGCTCCGCCTCGTCGGCTACGGCCGCTTTCCTTACCGCTCACACCTGCGCGCGGAAGACCCCGTAAAAGACCGTGAGGCCGTCGATTGGGCCATGCAGGTCACGCATGTCGAGGCCCTGCAGGACCGCCAGGTACAGTCGCTTTCGGGCGGCGAGCGCCAGCGCGCCTTCCTGGCCATGGTGCTCGCGCAGCAGCCCGAGGTCCTGCTGCTCGACGAGCCGACGACGTACCTCGACATGGCCCATCAGCTCGAGGTCATGCAGATCATCACCGCGGTCAACCGCCAGTACGGCGTGACTATCGTCATGGTCCTGCACGACATCAACCACGCCCTGCAGTACGCCGACGCTGTCGCCGTGCTGCAGGGCCGCCGCATCGCCCGGCAGGGCAGGCCCGAGGACGTCATCTCCGCCAAGCTGCTCGCCGATGTCTTCGGCGTCGAGGCCGACGCCTTCACGGACCGAGAGGGCAGGACCGTGTATCTGCCAGCTGCCCTGACCAGGCGATGAACCCGCAAACAGAACGATCGTCGGACGGTCCGATGGATTCTCCCGACTGTCCGACGCTCGTCACCCCGACCATAGGCAATGGTCGGGGGCTTTTTTTAGTTGCTAGTGAAAATATTTTTCAAAATGCGTCTATCCGTCTTGACAGATGATATTGAGATAAGTTATCATAATTCATGTAAGAAATAATCTCATTATCAAGATACCTTTGGGAGGCGTTTGATTTGACACTCAAAGACGGTAAGACCGGCATGGTGCTGAAGATCGTCAAGATCCACGAATCGGACCTGAAGCAGCGCATGATGACGATGGGGCTGATCCCCGGCACGAAGGTCACAGTCCTGCGCTCCGCACCGCTCGGCGATCCGATTGCCATTGGCGTGCGTTCGTACAACCTCGCTCTGCGCAAGGCAGATGCCGAGAGAATCGAGGTCCAGCAGGTCAGCTGACCACGGGAACGGTACAAAGCAGCAAGGCAGATGCTCATCCATGCGAGTGGGTGGGCAGAAGCAGCGAAAGGAGACGTATTTTCATCTATGTCAACATTAGCAGTAGCATTGACCGGCAATCCGAATACCGGTAAATCCACTATCTTCAATGAACTCACAGGCGCGCGCCAGAAAATCGGCAACTGGCCGGGCGTCACGGTCGACAAGAAAGTCGGCTACACGCGCTACAAGGACCGCGCCATCTCAATCGTCGACCTGCCGGGCACGTACAGCGTCAACGCGCGCAGCCCGGAGGAGAAGATCGTCATCGACTACCTCATGAACAACAAGCTCGACCTCGTCATGGACGTCGTCGACAGCTCGAACATCGAGCGCAATCTCTTTTTGACGGTCCAGCTTTTAGAGCAGGGCATCCCGCTTCTCATCGACCTCAACATGCAGGACGACGCCAAGCGTCGCGGCATCAAGATCGATACGAAGAAGCTCGAAGAGGCCATCGGCATGCCGGTCGTCGAGACGGTCGGCCGCAGCAGCAAGAGCACGAAGAAACTGCTCGACGTCTTCACGAGCATGGTCATGTCCAAGTACCATGTGAGCCCGCAGGTGCAGGAGCACATCGACAAAGCCCAGGCCATCCAGGCGAGCAGCCGGTCGGAGAGCGAGAAGGAAGAGGCCATCATCGAGGCGCGCTATGCGCTGATCGACAAGATCATGGCGCAGGCCGTCGACACGGGCAATGTCGGCCAGTCGATGTCCGAGAAGATTGACCACTTCCTCGCCAACGGCGTGCTCGCGCTGCCGATCTTCCTTCTGATCCTCTACGCCGTCTTCCAGATCACGTTCACCTGGATCGGCCAGCCAATCGCGGACTTCCTCGACGATGCGATCAACACGCAGTTCGTCGGATTCATGGAGGACTTCCTGACGGATGCCGGCGTGGCCGACTGGATGGTCTCGCTCGTCTGTGACGGCATCATCTCGGGCGTCGGCGCGGTGCTGACGTTCGTGCCGCTGATCTTCGTGCTGTTCTTCTGCCTGTCCTTCCTCGACGGCACGGGCTACATGGCCCGCATCGCCTTCATCATGGACCCGATCATGCGCCGCTGCGGCCTGACGGGCAAGGGCGTCATGCCGCTGATGATGGGCTTCGGCTGCGGCGTGCCGGCCATCATGGGCGCGCGCGCACTCGACTCGGAGAAGGACCGCATGGTCTCCATCCTCGTCACGCCGTTCCTCACGTGCGGCGCGAAGCTGCCGATCATGGCGCTCTTCGCCGCGATGTTCTTCCCCGACAATGCCGCCAACGTCGTCTTCGCGATGTACGTCATCGGCATGGTCATGGCCATCGTCGTCGCTAAAGGCCTCGGCTCGACCGTCTTCAAGTCGAAGGGCTCGACCTTCCTCTTAGAGCTGCCGCCGTACCGCATGCCGGACATGAAGACGGTCCTCCTCGAAACTTGGGACAAGGGCAAGGGGTACCTCATCAAGGCCGGCACCATCATCTTTGCCGCATCCGTCCTGCTCTGGGTCATGACGAACTACAACTTCAGCGGTCCGGCTGAGATCGAAGATTCCATCCTCGCGACAATCGGCGGCTGGATGTCGCACCTCTTCGTATTCCAGGGCTTCGACACCTGGGAGGCTGGCGCAGCCGTTCTCTCGGGCATCATGGCGAAGGAGACGGTCGTCGCGACGATCGGCATCCTCTACGGTGCCGGCGATGTCTCGACGGAGGCAGAGGATGCTGCTGATACGGCGTCCACGATGATGCAGACGGGCATGGCCACGGCCTTCACGAGCCTCTCGGCCTTCTCGTTCATGGTATTCTCGCAGCTCTACACGCCGTGCGTCACGGCGCTCGGCACGATCAAGAAAGAGGCCGGCGGCTGGAAGTGGGTCGCGTTCTCCGCGTTCTACATGTTCGCGATCGCCTGGCTCGTCTCACTGCTCGTCTACCAGATCGGCGCCATGCTCGGCTTTGCCTGAGCCGTGGACTGCATCAGCATCCATCGAAAGACTGAAAGACTGAGATGCTGACAGCCTGGCAGGGCTTGCATCTGCCAGGTGGATGTGGTATCTTGAAATCTTGAAACGGAGGGATCATTATGGCAACCTTTATCGTCGGCGCAATCGTCGCAGTCGGACTCTACTACGCACTGCGCCACGTCTACCGGAATTTCCGCATGGGGCGGGAGGACTGCTGCGGCGGCAACTGCGCGGCCTGCAGCGGCCACTGCACGGGGGGCCGTGCCCTCCCGCACAAGAGCGCCTGACCGATTGATATGAATTGTTCCCCGCATCCTGATACTCATGTTCTGACCAGTAGACAGGAGCGGGGAACTGTGCTATCATAAGAATCAGAGATTTGTCTTTGAGGCGGGGAGCATTTCCCCACCGGCGGTAGAGCCCGCGAGCCCTGATGTTTCGGGGCATGATCCGGTGAGATTCCGGAGCCGACCGTATAGTCGGGATGAGAAAAGGCATGTACGTGTGTTTTGCATGTAAGCGAGCCGTCGGAAGAGAATCTTCCGGCGGCTTTTTTTCTCGTGTCTCATGAGCAGATTCATCAAAGAGAACAGGATTCATAGTTTGAGGTGATGGAAGATGCAGGATGAAGATTTCATGCGTGAGGCGCTGGAGCTCGCGCGCAATGCGGAGGGACGGACGTCGCCAAACCCGATGGTCGGCGCTGTCATCGTGCGCGGCGGGCGCATTGTCGCCGCAGGCTGGCACCGCAAGGCCGGCACGCCGCATGCGGAGGTCCACGCTCTGCGCATGGCAGGGGAGCTCGCGAAGGGCGCGACGCTCTACGTAACGCTCGAGCCGTGCTCGCATTACGGCCGCACGGGCCCTTGTGCCAAGGCGGTGGCCGAGGCCGGCGTGAAGCGCTGCGTCATCGCGATGAAGGACCCGAACCCGCTCGTCTCGGGCCGCGGCATCAAGATCCTCGAGGATGCCGGCGTCGAGGTCGTCTGCGGCGTCCTTGAGGAAGAGGCGCGAAGGCTCAACGAGGCCTTCCTCAAGTGGGTGCCCGAGAAGATGCCGTTCGTCGCGCTCAAGACGGCGATGACGCTCGATGGCAAGATCGCGACGCGCACGGGCGCGTCGCAGTGGATCACGAACGAGGCCTCGCGCCGCCGCGTCCACGAGTACCGTGACATCTACGACAGCATCTTCGTCGGCATCGGCACCGTCTTGCACGACGACCCGAGCCTGACGACGCGCCTGCCGGACGGCACGGGCAAGAACCCCGTGCGCATTATCGTCGACAGCCAGGCGCGCACGCCGCTATCGGCAAAGGTCGTGCGGGATGGTCAGGCGAAGACCATCGTGGCCGTGACGCAGCAGGCCCCGGAGGCGCGAGTCAAGGCGCTCGAGGCGGCAGGCGTCGAGATCATCCGGGCGGGCAGCGGTGCGCATGTCGACCTCAAGGCACTCCTGCAGAAGCTCGGTGAGCGCGAGATCTGCTCCGTCTTTGTCGAGGGCGGCGGCAGCGTCAACTTCTCGCTCTTAGAGGCCGACCTCGTCGACAAGGTCTACGCCTTCATCGCGCCGAAGTTCATCGGCGGCCGCGAGGCCCTGACGCCCGTCGAGGGCGAAGGCTTCGCCTCGCTCGGGGAATGTGTCGCGCTGACGGATGTCCATGTCGAGGAGCTTGCGGGCGACATCCTGCTGACGGCCTACACGAAGCGCTGATTGCGGCAGAGAGGAAGAGTCATGTTTACTGGTATTATAGAAGAAGTCGGCACGGTGCAGCGCCTCGGCGGCGGCTCTATCGCCATCGCGGCGGAGCACGTCCTGGGGGATGCGCATGTCGGCGACAGCATCGCCGTCAATGGCATCTGCCTGACGGTGACGTCGTTTGACCGCCATCACTTCACGGCCGACGTCATGCCTGAGACGGTGCGGCGCACGTCGCTCGCGGAGCTCAAGAAGGGCAGCCCGGTCAACCTCGAGCGGGCGCTCTCGCTCGCCTCGCGCCTCGGTGGCCACATCGTCTCCGGCCACATCGACGGCACGGGCCGCATTGAATCCCTGGAGAAGGAGGGCAATGCGCTGCTCCTCAAGGTCGCGGCAGAGCCCGCCATCCTGCGCGGCATCGTCGAGAAGGGCTCCGTCGCGCTCGACGGCATCAGCCTGACGGTCGCTTCTGTCACGGATGCAGACTTCACCGTCTCGCTGATCCCGCACACGCGCGAGGTCACGAACCTCCGCGGCAAGAAGGCGGGCAGCCTCCTCAACATCGAGACAGATGTCATCGGCAAGTACGTCGAGAAGATGATGCAGGGGGCCTATAAAGAGCTGGGCGGCAGGGCTGAGCCCGCGAAGAAGGCGCTCACGCGCGCCTTCCTGCTCGAGAATGGCTTCTGAGCAGGGAGCCATCCAAATCAGAGAATCAATAGATCTACCATAAAAGAATTGGAGTGAACTACATGTCGGATTTTGCAACGGTGGAACAGGCCATCGAGGATATCAAGAACGGCAAGATGATCGTCGTCGTCGACGATGAGGACCGCGAGAATGAGGGCGACCTGATTGTCGCCGCCGAGACGGTCACGCCGGAGGACATCAACTTCATGGCGACGTACGCCAAGGGGCTCATCTGCACGCCAATCGACGGCAAGCGCCTCGACGAGCTCAACATCGGCCAGATGGTCGCCAACAACACGGACAACCACGAGACGGCCTTCACCGTCTCCATCGACGCCTACGACACGGAGACGGGCATCTCGGCCTTCGAGCGCTGCCACACGATCAAGAAGTTGCTCGACCCGAAGGCAAAGCCGGCTTCCTTCCGTCGCCCGGGTCATGTCTTCCCGCTGCGCTCCGTCGAGGGCGGCGTGCTGCGCCGCGCCGGCCACACGGAGACGACGACGGACCTCGCGCGCCTCGCGGGCTTCTACCCGGCCGGCCTCTGCTGCGAAATCATGGACGATGACGGCCACATGATGCGCACGCCGCGCCTCAAGGAGTTCGCCAAGAAGCACGGCCTCCACATGATCACGGTCCAGTCGCTCATCGAGTACCGCAAGCGCACGGAGAACTTCGTGCATGAGGTCGCCGACGTCGACTTCCCAAGCAAGTACGGCCACTTCCGCATCCACGCCTATGAGAACGAGCTCAACAACAAGTGCGACATCGCCATCGTCAAGGGCGATGTGCGCGGCAAGAAGGATGTGCTCGTGCGCGTCCACTCGGAGTGCCTCACAGGCGATGCGCTCGGCTCCATGCGCTGCGACTGCGGCGAGCAGCTCGCGCTCGCCTTGAAGAAAATCGAGGCAGAGGGCGAGGGCGTCGTGCTCTACATGCGCCAGGAAGGCCGCGGCATCGGCCTCGCCAACAAGATGCGCGCCTACGCGCTGCAGGACAAGGGCCGCGACACGGTCGAGGCCAATGTCGAGCTCGGCTTTGCGCCGGACCTGCGCGACTACGGCATCGGCGCGCAGATCCTCGCGGACCTCGGCCTCACGAGCATCCGCCTGATGACCAACAACCCGGCCAAGCGCGCCGGCCTCGAGGGCTACGGCCTCGAGATCACGGGCCGAGTGCCGCTCCAGGTCCACGCCAACAAGTTCGACAAGCGCTACCTGACGGTCAAGAAAGTCAAGATGGGCCATCTCTTCAGCGACGACACGCTGAAGTGAGGCTTGCGATAGAGTAAGGAGGAAACACACATGGCAAATGTATACGAAGGTTTTGTATCGGGCAAGGGCCTGAAATTCGGCATCGTCGTCGCCCGCTTCAATGAATTCATCACGAGCAAGCTCTTAGGCGGCGCGCTCGACACGCTGCACCGCCACGAGACGAACGACGCGGACATTGACGTCGCCTGGGTGCCGGGTGCCTTTGAACTGCCGATCGTCGCCAAGAAGATGGCTGAGTCGGGCAAGTATGACGCAGTCATCTGCCTCGGCGCCGTCATCCGCGGCTCGACGACGCATTACGACTACGTCTGCAACGAGGCCTCGAAGGGCATCGCCCAGGTCGGCATGCAGACGGGCGTGCCGACGATCTTCTCGGTCGTGACGACGGAGAACATCGAGCAGGCCATCGAGCGTGCCGGCACGAAGGCGGGCAACAAGGGCGCCGACGGTGCCATGTCCGCCATGGAGATGGCCAACCTGCTCAAGAAACTCGGCTGACCGGCTGCCCGAAAAAGAAAACGATACGGAGACCGTTGACCAAGCTTGCCATAGGGCAGCCGGGCCAGCGGTCTTGCTGTACCAGCATACCAAGATACGAAAGAGAACAAGAAAGGGGAATCCTTATGAAAATCGGGATCATCAGCGATACACACGGCCACGAGATGGCCTGGGCCCATGCCTGCGAGCGCTTCTTCAAGGGTGCTGACCTCATCGTGCACGCGGGCGACGTGCTCTATCACGGCCCGCGCAATCCGATGAAGGCCGACTACAATCCGGTCGGCCTTGTCACGCGCATCAACAGCTGCCCCGTCCCCGTCGTCATCGCCAAGGGCAACTGCGACTCCTCCGTCGATGCGAGCTGCCTCGAAATGCCCATCGAGGCGCCGTACGCCTACGTCGTCTGGGAGGGCCTGCGCATCGTCGTCACGCACGGCGACGCAGTCATGAGCGATGCGGAGAAGGACGCGATGGCCAAGCACCTCAAGGCCGACCTCTTCATCAGCGGCCACATCCACCAGACCATCCTCGAGAAGCGCGGCGCGACCGTCTTCCTCAACCCGGGCTCGGCGGCGCTCTCCAAGCGCGCGGACGGACGCAACACGGTCGCCGTGCTCGAAGACGGCAAGATCCGCATCTTCGACATCGATACGGGCGACGTGCTCCACGAGCTCGCCCTCTGACTCCCATCCCCAGATTATAGAAAGGAGATCCACACCCATATGAAGGATCATCTTGTCAAAGCGGTGGCGGACGGCGTGCGCGTCTACGCCGCTGTCACCACGGATCTCGTCAATGAGGCCATCCGCCGCCACGGCTGCCACGCTGTCGCTGCTGCCGCACTCGGCCGCACGATGACGGGCGCGCTGCTGCTCGCCGCCAACCTCAAGAACCGCGAGGCGCTGACCATCACGTTCGACGGCCACGGCCCACTCGGAAAGGTCACGGCCGACGCGACGCCGGAGGGCTTCGTGCGCGGCTACGTTACCAATCCCTACGTTGACCTGCCGCAGAATGCCAAGGGCAAGATCGATGTGGGCGGCGGTGTCGGCACGGACGGCACGGTCACCGTCACGCGCTTCACCGGCCTGCGCAACCCCGTCACGGGCAGCGCGCCGCTGACGGACGGTGAGATTGCCGACGACCTGACGAAGTACCTCTTCGTCTCGGAGCAGACGCCATCGAGCGTCGGCCTCGGCGTCCTCATCGGCCACGCAGGCGAGAAGATGGCCTGCATCGGCGCGGGCGGCTTCATCATCCAGCCGATGCCCGACGCGACGGACGAGACGATCGACAAGCTCGAGGCCAACCTCCGCAAGGTCAACTCCGTCTCGCACATGGTCGAGCACGGCCTCGACGCCAAGGGCATCATCGCGGAACTCTTGCAGGGCTTTGCCGTTGACTACCTGACGACGACCGACCTCGCCTTCCGCTGCCAGTGCTCGAAGGAGCGCATCAGCGAAGTCCTGCTGAGCCTCGGCCAGGCTGACCTCGCCTCGCTCATCGAAGACGGCCACGCCGAAGTCTGCTGCCATTTCTGCAACGAGCGCTACGCGTTCAGCAAGGAAGAGTTGCAGGCCATCTACGACAAGGCCATGGCGCACCGCCAGCAGGCCGACTCGTGATCGCGCGCTTCGCGAGAAATTATGCCTGCTCGTTGCAAAAAGGCGGCGGACATGGTACTATGTAGTGGTGTGCCGAGTCAATCGGCATAATACCCAAAGAAAAGAGATCATGATTATGTGGAAAAAAGTTTGCGCTGGTATGCTCAGTGCTGCACTCCTGACGGGGGCAGCCGGAACGGTCTTTGCTGCAGAAGCGAATGACGATGTCGTCTCGCTCGTCACGCAGCCGGGGCAGCCGCTCGTTACGACGACGAAAGCGGAGACGACAGCTGCTGCTCCTGCGAAGGAGACGGCCGCCAAGGCTGAGGCACCGGCAAAGGTAGAACTTGCAGATAGACTCGTCATCAACCTCGCCGCCCGATCGATCGCAGCCATCCGCGACAACCAGAAGGTTGCCCTCTATCCGATTGGCCCGGGCAAGGTCTCGACGCCGACGCCGACGGGCTACTACAAGGTCATCGACAAGGAAGTCAACCCGACCTGGACGGATCCGGGCTCTGCAACGTCCATCCCGAGCGGCCCGGACAATCCGCTCGGCTACCGCTGGATCGGCATCGGCGGCAACTACGGCATCCATGGCACGAACCATCCGGACTCCGTCGGCCACTACGTCTCCAACGGCTGCATCCGCATGCATGAGGAAGACGTCGAGAAGATCTACGACATGGTCGAGGTCGGCACGCCGGTCGACATCACCTACAACCGCATCGTCGTCGAGAAGACGCCGGATGACCAGATCGCGTACTACATCTATCCGGACGGCTACGGCTGGCAGAATGTCACGGCAGCAGATGTCAACAAGTGGCTCGCAGGCTATGGCGTAGCGGACTTCGTCACGGACGCGGATGTCGAGCAGAAGATCCAGGCATCGGACGGCAACCCGACGTACGTTGCGAAGGTCTATCCGCTCTACGTCAACGGCCAGAAGCTCAAGGGCAAGGCCGTCGTGCAGGATGACATCACGTACCTGCCGGCTGTCGACCTCGCCGAGGCCGCCAAGGTATCGCTCGGCTGGAAGCCGGACGAGAAGGTCCTCGTGAGCTCCTACGGCCAGGCTGTCGGCTACAAGAAGAAGGACACGCTCTACTGCAACGCCGATGACGCTGCTACGCTTTATCACCTCGACGGCGGCCTCAACGCAGGCAAGTTCGAGCTGAAGACGGCCAAGAAGCAGGAAGTCGTGCCGGTCGTCGAGAACGGCAAGTCTGTCGAGAGTGGCGCAGCCAAGACGGATGCAGAAGTCTACGCCGAGGCCACGAAAGAGACGGCCAAGGACGTCAAAGATGCTAAGGCAGCCGTGAAGGACGCCAAGGCAGCAGCCAAAGAAGTCAAGGCTGAAGCAAAAGCAAAATAAGCGGTTCACCGCAAGACCGCAATGATGGATGATTCCGGGACCGGCAAGTGCTGGTCCCGTTGTCTTTTCGTGTATAGACAGAAGGGGGAACTCAAGTGAAGCAGGAACAGAATGGCAAGCAGAAGCGCTTCCTCGTCCTCGACGGCAGCAGCCTGATCTTCCGTGCCTTTTACGCACTGCCGGGACTCAGCGACTCGCACGGCCAGCCGACGGGGGCCATCTTTGGCTTCTCGAACATGCTGACGAAGCTCATGGCCGAGCAGCAGCCCGACCTCATGGTGCTGGCCTTTGACAAGAGCCGCCACACCTTCCGCACGGAGCGCTATGCCGACTACAAAGGCACGCGCGACAAGACGCCGGAGGAACTCCTCTCGCAGTTCCCGCTTTTGCGCGAGTTCGCCGCGAACATGGGCATCCCGTTCCTCGAGAAGGACAACTACGAGGCCGATGACATCATCGGCACGCTCGCGACGCAGGCTGCGGCCAAGGGCTACGATGTGCGCGTCATCACGGGCGATCGCGACGCCCTGCAGCTCGTGCGGCCGAATTTGCGCGTCCTCCTGACCAAGAAGGGCATCTCGGAGATCAAGGACTACGACACAGCTGCCTTCGAGGAGGAGTACGGCTTTGAGCCGCTGAAGCTCATCGACCTCAAGGGACTTATGGGCGATACGTCCGACAACATCCCAGGCGTGCCGGGCGTCGGCCCCAAGACGGCCTCAAAGCTGCTGCTGACCTACGGCTCCGTCGAGAATGTGCTCGCGCATGTCGGGGAAGTCTCCGGCAAGAAGCTCAAGGAGAACCTGCAGACGTACGCCGACCAGGCGCGCCTCTCGAAGGAGCTCGCGACGATCGAGCTCCATGTGCCGGACCTCGCTTTTGCCGAGGAGGACTACCGCATCCAGCCCAACATGGAGAAGATGCAGGCCTTCTGCGACGACCACGAGCTGCGCGCCGTCTGGCGCAACTTCGAGCGACTCTATGGCCCGGCAGAGCTGGCGCTTGACCTCGATGAGGGAGAAAATGGTGCAGCCGCACAGGACCTCTCCTACGACCTCTGGGATGAAGCGGCCGTCAAGACTGCGGCCAGGGCACCGTATCTCGCCGTCTCGGGCATCTTCTCGGGCCTCGCGCCGTTCGCCTCGCTCGAGGGCCTCGCCGTCGTAGCGGGGCCGGACGCCGAGAAGGCAGGCTTTGTGGCGAGAGACAGCGCGGCCTTCCCCGTGCTCTTGCAGCTGCTCGAGTCGGACAAGCAGGCCGTCCTCTTCGGCCTCAAGCGCTACGACCAGGCCAGCCTTCGGGGGCAGAAGGCCTTCTTCGATGTCGAGCTCGCTGCCTATCTCCTGGAGCCTGAGCGCTCGAAGTACGCTCTCTCGGAGCTCTCGCAGAAGTACCTGCAAGAGGCGGCACCGGAGTCGTTTGACGACGAGAAGGCACAGGCCGTCTGGGAGGCGAAGGCCATCAGCCGCCTCTACCCGCTGCTTGGCGCGAAGCTCGAGGAGGAGAAGCTCACGCATCTCATGGATACGATCGAGCTGCCGCTCGTCGAGGTCCTCGCCGCGATGGAGCAGAACGGCGTCTACGTCAACCGCACGCATCTCGCCGAAAAGACGGAAGAAGTCGCCGGCCGTCTGCAGACGATCGAAGCCGCCATCTACGAGATGGCGGGCCACGACTTCAACCTCAACTCGCCCAAGCAGCTCGGCGTCGTGCTCTTCGAGGAGCTCGGCCTGCCTGTGCGCAAGAAGACAAAGACAGGCTATTCGACGAACGCCGAAGTGCTCGAGAGCCTGCGCCTCGAGCACCCGATCATCGAGCAGATTCTCGCTTACCGTCTCTGGAGCAAGCTCAAGTCGACGTACCTCGACGGCATCGCGGGCCTCATCCGCACGGATACGGGCCGCGTGCACACGAACTTCAACCAGACGGTCACGGCGACGGGCCGCCTCTCGAGCTCCGACCCGAACCTCCAGAACATCCCCGTGCGCACAGAGGAGGGCCGCATGATCCGCGCGCTCTTCGAGCCGGGCGAAGGGTACGATTGCCTCTTGTCGGCCGACTACTCGCAGATTGAGCTGCGCCTACTCGCGCACATGTCGGGCGACGAGAACTTCATCGATGCGTTCAAGCGCGGCCAGGACATCCACGCGCGCACGGCCGCCGAGGTCTTCGGCATCCCCCTGGATGAGGTCACGCCCGAGCTGCGCCGCCACGCGAAGGCCGTCAACTTCGGCATCGTCTACGGCATCAGCGACTTCGGCCTCGCGCGCAACCTGCACATCTCGCGCAAGGAAGCGGGCGACTACATCAGCCGCTACTTCGAGCGCTATCCGGGCGTGCGCGCCTTCATGGACAAGGTCGTCGCCGAGGCGCACGAGACAGGCTACGTTACGACGATGTTCGGCCGCCGCCGCGAGCTGCCCGCCATCAAGAGCCGCAACTACAACCAGCGCATGCTCGCCGAGCGCATGGCGATGAACACGCCGATCCAGGGCACGGCGGCAGATGTCATCAAGCTCGCGATGATCGCCGCCTACCGCAAGCTCAGGGAAGCCGGCGTCAAGAGCCGCATCCTGCTGCAGGTCCACGATGAGCTCGTGCTCGAGGTCAAAGAGAGCGAGCTCGAGACGGTGCAGGTCATCCTGCACGAGGCGATGGAGCACGTCGTCTCCCTCTCTGTGCCGCTCTCCATCGATGTCCACTGGGGCCGCAATTGGGCCGAGGCGAAGTGAGGGAGTTCTATGCCAGAGTTACCAGAGGTCGAGATCATCCGTCGGTATCTCGATGAGAATCTCGCGGGCCGCACGATTGATGATGTCACTATCCTGCTGCCGCGCCAGCTGAAGCACCCAGATCCAGAGGCCTTCCGTGTCCTCATCCGCGGCCAGCGCATCGAGAGAGTGGCGCGCCGCGGCAAATACCTGCTCATCCATCTGCAGGAGGGCGCCCATCTCGTCTTCCACTTGCGCATGACGGGCAGCCTCGTCTACGAGCCTCAGGGCACAGCGGCGGAGACCGGCCATACGCGCATGGTCTTTTCTCTCGCGGGCGGCGGGGCGCTGCGCTTCTCCGACATCCGCACCTTCGGCTGCGTCTACGGCTTTGCAGCAGGCGAGGAGATTGCCGTGCCGGGCCTTCAGTCGCTCGGGCCCGAGCCCTTGTCGGATGACTTCACATCATCGTATCTCGCCGCCGCCCTCAAGGGCAGAAAGCAGCCCGTCAAGTCCTTCCTGCTCGATCAGCGCCGCATCGCCGGGCTCGGCAACATCTACGCCGACGAAGCCCTGTTCCTCGCAAGGATTGACCCGCGCCGCGCGGCGGGCAGCCTGAGCGCGCAGGAGTGCAGGTGCCTGACAGAAGCCGTCCGGAAGGTCCTGCGCGATGGGCTCAAAGACGGCGGCACGACCTTCCGCGACTACCGCAATGGCGCGGGCGAATCCGGCCACCATCAGGAGCACCTCCTTGTCTACCACCGCGCGGGCAAGCCGTGCCCTGCCTGCGGCAGGCCTGTCGAGAAGCTCACCGTCGGCGGCAGGGGTACGCATTTCTGTCCGCACTGCCAGCGGTAAGGTATCCCTCCCCAAAGGGGAGTCCCGGTAGGGAATGTGTTCTTTGTGGCAGCACTTTCATCGTCTTTTTATGTTTGCCTGCTACGATCGTTTTAGCCGTTGTCCGTTGTTGAATTTTTGTTTTTTGAGAAGGGGTGGAGCACCATGAAGCGCATTGGCCTGACGGGCGGCATTGCGTGCGGCAAGAGCACGGCCTCGGCCATCCTGCGCCGCTTCGGGGCACCCATCATCGATGCCGACGCCATCGCGCACCGCCTCATGGAGCCGGGCGGCCCGCTCTACGAGGCGTATCGCGCGCACTTCGGCGCAGGCGTCATCCTGCCGGACGGACGGCTCGACCGCCGCCGCATCGGCCAGATTGCCTTTGCCAATCCCGCCGAGAAGCGCTGGCTCGACGCGGCGGCACATCCCGTGATCCGCGCGGCCATGCAGCAGGAACTCGCAGAGGCCGAGGCAGCAGGGGAGCCCGTCGCCGTCCTCGACATCCCGCTGCTCTTCGAGACGGGCTGGCAGGCGCATGTCGATGAAACGTGGCTCATCGACGTGCCGGAGCCCCTGCAGCTCGCACGCCTCGAGAAGCGCAATGGTTACAGCCGCGAAGAGGCGCTTTTGCGCATTGCCGCGCAGATGCCGCTCGCCAAGAAGCGCCAGCTGGCGGACATCCTCATCGACAACAGCGGCACCGAGCAGGATCTCGCCGAGAAGCTGCGCCGCCTCTGGCAGAGTCAGCCGGGCCAGGCCGCAGCCGATGATGGGGTTGGCAGGGAAGCGGAGACAGCAGGAAGCAGGAAAGGAAGAGACTCACGTTGAAACGATCTGATTTTCTCGAACGCGTCGAGGCGGCGCGCCGGTCGCTGCACCACAAGTACCTTTGCGCGATTGTGAGCACGGCCGTCTTCCTCGCGTTCGCGATCTACCTGACCTTCGCGTCAGAATCCTTCCAGCGCCACTACCTCTACCCGTTCCCATACCGCGACGCCGTAGAGACGTACGCCGACCGCTACCGCGTTGACCCGTATCTGGCCATCGCCGTCATCAAGACAGAGAGCAAATTCCAGGACGACGTCCACTCGCACCGCGGCGCCATCGGCCTCATGCAGCTCATGCCCGACACAGCCGAGTGGATTGCCGGGCAGCTCGAGGACCCCGCGTACTCCGTCGAAGCCATCCACGAGCCCGAGCGCAACATCCGCTACGGCATCTGGTACCTGAGCAGCCTCCAGCGCGAATTCGGCGGCAACGACGTCCTCGCCCTCGCCGCCTACAACGCCGGCCGCGGCAACGTCCAGTCCTGGATCCGCGACAACGGCTGGCCCCCCGACTTCCACAACATCGACGCCATCCCCTACCAGGAGACCCGCGAATACGTCCGCAAAGTCCTGCTGACTGAACGCAAATACCGCACCCTCTATCCGAATCTCGACGACAGAGCGAACTGAATCAGGCAGTAAAAAGCAAGCGCCTTCAAGAGCAACCGCCCTTGAAGGCGCTTTTTCATGCGCTTTGATACATTGAACTTTTAAAATCCTTGCAGGATTTTCTTAAGAAAAAGCGAATTTATATAAAAATACAGTTTCAATTCTGTATCATGTCACGGCAAGGAGTGACATAGCCTAAAGCAGGTTGCTACTGTTCTTTTGTATTTACAATCATCGAGTTTAGATAAGTAGGGGAAAAGGGAATGGCTACCTTAAATCATGTCTGTATGTGGTCGGGGAGGGGATGGACACCGATTACTGCAGAAAAAGCTGCAGGACTACATCCATATGGAACGGTTTCTGCTAAAAGTGGCTTATTTATGTGTGAACTATGTGGGCAATATGTTATACTTACAAATGGAAGCATTCGTGATAGGTATTTTAAGCATAGTGCATATGAAAAAAGTAAAGATTGTCCAGACCGAATGGATAATTCGAATAGTTATAACTATTATTCATATCATTCAAATGAACATGAGTTACCTATTCGTATTAAAGGGATATCGCCATCTTCTTTTCGATTTGAAATCGGTCTTATTAGAGTTCCAATTCAATTATGTAAAAAGAACCTTCAAATAATTATAAATACCAAAAATCACTGTTACACGTTTACTAGAGAACGTATAAACTTTGATGGAATAACTTATCTATCGATTGGAAAAACACCCTTTGAATCATGTAAAATCTGTATTCAAAATGGTGATGATAGTCTATATGAATTTTGGCCCCATGTAGTAAAGGGAATTGATCGAGAAGGAACTTTATTTGCAAAGGATTCTGGGAAGAAGATTACATATGATGCAGATGTCGAGGTAGAAAAAGAATACTATTTATTAAAATGTGGAACCCTTGCTGTAGAGCCTAAAAAAGATTTACGTATAAGACGAATAGCAGAAAAGAAAATTGGTAGAAATCTTTGGAAGCTTTATTTAGTTTCTGCGTTACGCTTCTCAGAGTGTGCTGCAAGATTTTATCTTGATTTTCACTGTAGATTAACAGAGCAACCCGCTTCATTGCAAGTAGTGTGGCCATTGTTTGTAGAAGAAGATTTCCTAATAAAGCATAATAAAAAAAGTATGTATATGATTGTAAAAGGCAATGTAATAAAAGAGATAAAAACGTTTCCGGAGGTCAGGTCGTTTAGACGAAATGATTTTTCTTCTTCAGAAGGACTGTACGAGATATTTTGTTCTGATCGACAGCAACTGATATCTATAGGACGTATGCATGCCTTAAAATATACTTATTTCTGGAGAGAGTCCCTTAATCAGACAGGAAAAAATCCATCGGTATTTGTGAGCAATATTGATGGAATAGAGATATGTCCTGGAAAATCATACAATTTGCCACCAAAAGGCATTTTTTGTGTTAAAACAGAATACGATAGTGAAATTGTAATCATAAAACATGGTGTTGTTGCTGATAAGAGGGAGATGGCAGCGTCTACACGTATTGAGATTGATGAAATATCATATAGTACTGAAATACAGATTTTTATCGGACTTGATTGTGTGTGGAAGATTGAGTTAAAAAAAGAAGATAATGTTGATATCCATTCTGAAGTCAATCTACTAAAATTTATCACTAAGGAATCCGGAAGGGTAATTCGGACTCCGCATTCTTTACGTAATATTATGATCAATATGAAAAGTTATCCGATTGTGTATAAATGGATAGAAAAATCAATAAGAAATGGTATGATGGATGAACAAAGCTATCGAAAACTTCAAGGAATTTATCGTGATATGAAAATAGTAAAAGGAGATATAATATGAATTATATTGAAGGTCTTAATACAGAAGAAAAAGTTACACTATGTAGTATTATTACAGGAAAGAGATTTAAAGCTCTCTTTTTAAAGAATGAATCAAAATGTTTAAAACTAAATATAATAAGAAATGGATTCAGGGTGGCGTCATTAACGAATCAGGAAACTCTTCTTGCTGCTATAGATAATATAAAAGAAGCCTTTATTTTGACTTATTGTAATAAAACCATAGGAGCTATGTTAAAAGCAATTCAAAAATCAGTGGACGACTCTAAAAAAAAAGGTAATACCGATAGTGATGCACTAGCAATAGCATTAGAAAGTTCTGATTTCGCCAATCCGCTATCTTTAAATAATATCAGTTTATATTTTAAGCTCATAGGAAAAGACTCTACGGTAGAGTCGTATCTCCAGATTTATAAAAAAATAGAACATATACGGGGGCAACGTATAAAAAGACTGGAAAACGAGAAAAATCATCTTCTTCTCCAGATTGAAGAGTTTGATCAAAAGATTGATGATATGGAAAGTGAGTATGAATCTAAAATCAAGAGACTTGAGCAAGATAAAAATGAATTATCGTTGCATGTAGTTTCTTTGAAAAAGAAACTACATGATTTAGAATCGATTCCTAGTCCGTTAAGTAATGAGGATGAAGCTTATCTAAAATCATTTGATGATACCGATAATTCAGTACTACCATCTATGAGATCGGATCAATTTACTTCTTTGTGCAGTGTCGTTACTCAAAAAGGACAAACAATGCTCACCCGACATGCTGATTTAAATCATAATGGATATTATGAGATTTTTCATCAAAAAGATGATGCTCCAAAGCGCTCTTATAATAGGGACAAACTTTATTATAAGGATGGACCATCTATTGACGGAGTATATGGCGTATGGAATTGGTCATCAATTCCTAATAGGAATGACCCTTCCAGGGAATTTATTGACTCGGAATATAGCAAAACTTTATTTCCTATCGAAATTGTTGTTTTGCAAGAATTATCATCTCTCGATGATTTAGCTGATGCATTAAAGAAGGGGATAAAGTATCTAGCTCACAGCAATAAAATGATTTTATCCATTTCAAGAGGAAAAGGTTGTTATGTAGGATTTTTATGTAATTTGTATAATAAAAAAGAATGTAGTTATGACAATAACACAATAACTGCATCTGTAGATTGCAATGTTCTTCCCGTATATAAATATACAGATAATGATATTTTACATTTGAATAATGGCATCTTATTTTATAGGAAAGCTTTTGCAGGGGTGCCAAATCAAATCTATCACATGAAGACACCAATGGAGATTGTAAGGCATCTGGTTATTTCTTCTATTAGTTGGCAAAATTATAAGATACGTGGCGATATTGTACGCAACGACTATAGAAAATTCAAAGACTTTCTTTCTACAATTCCAGTTGATGATATAATACCTAAAATACAAATAGAATGTAATTATACAAAGCCCACAGCAAAAAAAATAATGAATGATTTCATGAATGCGGTGCAGAAATACGTTGATGGAATAAGCTTAACAGATGAAATCGTTCAGTCTGCCATTTCAACGAATTCAGCCTTTAAAGAAAAAGCAAAGGATATGATACGTTTAGATTGGGAAAAGGAAAATAAATCTTTGCTGGATGATGCTCAAAATAAACTCGAAGGTCTTAAGGATGAGTACATGTCCATGGCTGAGTATTTAAATGCAGAAAAAAAGGCTTTTGATAAAATCAAAGAAGAAGAGAAATATCTTGAAAAAAGCATCGCTGAAAAAGAGAAACTAGCAGAAGATGTAGAATATGCAGTTTCTGAAAGAATTAAAAATGCACAAAAAAATGTAGCTGAATTTATTGCAAATATGGCTTTTGTTACAGGGACAGAAATAAATATCCAATCTGATATAGCAGAAAGACAAGCACCTGTAGAAATTGGATCGGAACAACATAAATATTCCGTAGTTGCAGGAAGTACGACACTTGATGATCTAGAAGCCCATCACTGTTGGACCGATGCAATGGATACAGTGGTTTCAGAAATTGGTGAAGCTGGTGTTGCAGAGGAGTATCAGAATGGGCTAGCAGCATTTCTTTGCGCTGCATATATTCATAGACAGCCATTGTTGTTGATTGGACCAAATGCCATTGATATCGTACGGGCTTTTAGTGCAGCTATAAGCGCGGATAAAACACATGGTATATTATATTGCGAGGGCGATTATTGTAGACGTGATATAGAAAATATTGGTGATAATGGTGAGGATATCGTTTTGATAAATAATGTCATCATGGGAGGATGGATAAATCGTCTCCCTGAAATACTTTTCTCAAAAGATATTCTCTTTATAGCTACGCACCCATATCCAGAAGACATCCAAGTAGAGCCTAAAAGTCTATATACATTCATGCTCCCCGTCTTCACAGAGATTTTCGTTGATGAAAAGGCTAATGGAAAATATTATGGTGGATATTTTGATAGTGACTTTAAAGAATATGTATATACCGAACATCCAGAAAAAAGGAAAAGATATATTTCAAAATCATCATTAGCCATCTTAACAAAAAATCAAATCCATAAACTTGTAAACACGATGTATGATATCTATCCTGATATGACTGAAGATGATGAATTCTTATTTACAGTTTTGCCTATTTTTTACGCTTCAATGAAAATAGATGAAATAAGAGATATGATTAATGATTCGGGAGATAGCATCAAGATATCTGCTAATTTAAAGAGAACTATCCAAAATATACTAGGAGATATCTGATGAATAAATATAATGGTTTGCTTCAAAAAATATCACAACAATATAATATCAAAAAAGGAAAACATGAACGCGATGAAAGATGGAAAACACGTATTGTTTATAGCATATGTGGACTGATGGCATATGCTTCCCTTTGGGACAGAGATGAGGAAGGTGATGGGGTTTCTATTATACATGTAAAGAAAAGGATTCATGAAACATTTTGCAATTATAAGCTACTATATCCTGAAATTATTACATGCTTACCAGTAGTCTTTGAAAATCTAGATGATGAAATTGTAGACTTGTTTTGTCGTGCAGGTATGGTGTATCATAGCCCTAATAGAATTTATCCGTCGATGAAGCGTAGTGAAACCTTTTGCGGAATCAAATTTCAAAGAGGGATATCCGTGGGAAATATTAAGAATGTATCTGGTCTTGGGCTTTATTCAAATACACCAGATAAAAAATCTCTAGATGATCTATCTAAGATAAGAAGGATGTTCAGACTCGAAGAAAATACTTTACAGGATATATGGAAGTACACTATATCAACAAATACTTGGCATTGTAATCAAACACTAACTAGTCAAAAAAATGTAGAATATATTCGTTTACATCCACCGTTTTATTCGGGGTATTGGACAAGAGAATTAGACACAAGTGGTGCTGTTTCAATCCTCCGAGTAGGGCCGAAGGGGAACCAGGAATATTATCTCTATCGCTATGCTGAAACAGGACTGGAAACAAGTCCCCTTCAGTATTGGAAGGTAAATGGTAAAAAATATAGAGAACTTTCCAATGCTTGTCTTGCATATCATGAAGAGCTTCCGCCAATCGAGTATTGCGAAGATGGAGAGGTAGTATATGTAGATATAGGATATTTACCACCTCTTCCTGAACATAGTTTTTTAAAACTTTATAGCTGGCCTATAAGTGATTTTAGAAGGGTGTTTTCATTACAGGTATTTGCAATAATTAAGTCTATTTTATCCGATGAAGGTTATACATTTAAAAAAGGAGAATATGATGGAAACTGGCGCAAGTTCTATTCATAAACAGTTACGAACAAATCTGGAAGATTATATAAAATCTCAATACTTTGGGAAGACACCATTGTTGCTTTCTGCATTGGAAGAGCATATTGATGATGAAGGATTACTTTATAAAAAACCATTTATTGAATCATCGCCAGCATATGTGTCTGTAGAGAACGGAATAGAGAAATCATCTATTCCCCCTTGGATGAAAGAGTACTTTACCCAATTGTCTGAAGCCGATATAGGAGTCTTTAAGTCTCCTTTCGTGCATCAGCTTTCTGCACTTGAAGCTGCTATTGAAGGGAAGAATCTATTTGTATCGACGGGGACAGGATCTGGAAAAACAGAATGCTTTATATGGCCTCTACTTGCTAAATTAGCTATTGAGGCACGAGAATCTAAAAGCTCATGGGGGAAACGTGGTGTTCGTACAATCATTATGTATCCTATGAATGCATTGATCTCTGATCAGATTAGTCGTCTTAGACGGATGATTGGTGACCAAGATGGAAATTTCATTAATATATTCAGGAAAACTTGTGGTAAGGAGGTACGTCGCCCTCAATTCGGTATGTATACTGGTCGAACGCCTTATCCAGGGCCACATTCGTCTAAGGTGCAAGATAGAAAACTTGAAAAAACATTGAGAAGAGTTTCGTTCCCTGAAAATGATTCTGAAAAGGAGTTCTTTGATCATCTGCTTCAAGAGGGGAAAATACCTGCAAAGGCAGATATGAACCAATTCCTTCAGAATCTTCATGATGGTATACATATCCCAAATGATGAAGATGCAGAATTGATTACACGATTTGAGATGCAGCAATTTTGTCCAGATATCCTTATTACGAATTATTCTATGTTAGAATATATGTTATTACGTCCCAGAGAAAAGAAGATATGGGAGGATACACGAGAATGGTTAAATGAAAGCGAGAAAAATAAGCTGTTGTTCATTATAGATGAAGCGCATATGTATCGTGGTTCATCAGGTGGTGAAGTAGCTCTATTGATCCGCAGACTTTTTTATAAACTCGGAATTCGTCGTAATCGCGTGCAATTTATATTAACAACTGCCAGCATGCCGAACAGAACAAAAGAAGATATTGATTCAGTGATGAAGTTTGCAAATGACCTCACTGCTTCAGATACAGAAATAAATTTCTGCTACCTTACAGGAGAACAAGAATATATTGATTCTCAACTAAAATACGATATACCAGATAGCATTCTTTTAGAATCTTCTTCTGCGAACTTCGAAGCTAAGAATGACATACGACTTTCTGCTCTTTTAGCATTTTGGAGACAGATAGAAGGTTTTGATTACAATATCACTGACTTAAAATCATTATATAATTGGATGTATGATAACCTCATCTATTATCGTCCGTTCCATGAACTCATTAAGTATTGTCGAGGAAATGCAGTATCGCTGGATGAATTATCTTCTAGGATTTTTCCGGAGCTAGATCATGAGATAGCGCTTAGGGCTGTTAGTGTTCTTTTGTCAATTGCTCCTTTAGCGAAAAATGATAAGGGAGCTGTTCTTTTTCCTGCTCGGATGCACATGCTTTTTAAAGGTATTTCTGGAGTTTATGCTTGTACCAATCCTCACTGTAGTCATTCTCACTCAGATAATGGCCTGACATTGGGTGAAATATATTTATCAGATAGTAATTTATATTGTCCTTATTGTAATAGTGTCGTATATGAACTCTATAATGATAGACGTTGTGGTGCACTTTTTTTTAAGGGGTATATTCTTGAAAATGATACTGATCTCCACGGTAATATATATTTATGGCGTTATTCTGGTCAATTAATTGATCAGATGATGAAAGAGATTCATTTGTTTATACCTACAGACGATTTTCAATTACCAATACGACAGGGAAAGAACGTTATAAAACCATGCTATCTTGATACACGGAGTGGATTCATCAATTTTACAGATGATTCCTTAGCTGCTAAGCCATGGGCTCGAAAATTATATTATTGTAATTACTCTGCAAAAGGACGTCCGCAAATCATTACATTCCCAACTTGTCCTCATTGTAGACATCAACTTTCCAAATCGCAACTCACTTCATTTAGCACGCGTGGAAATCAGTCATTCTTTAACCTGATAAAAGGACAATTCCAGTTACAGCCAGCAGTACCAGGAAAGGATGATAATCCAGAGCGTTTTCCTAATGAAGGCCGTAAAGTTTTATTGTTCTCAGATAGTCGTCAGCGTGCAGCTAAATTAGCTAGAGATATGTCAGATGCATCAGATATATCTGCTGCACGACAACTTTTTGTATTAGCTATTGAAATGATGGAAGCAGACAGTAAAAAAAGATCAATGGATTATCTTTATGATTATTTTTGTCTTGCGGCAGCTCAATCTCATGTGCATATTTTCCATAATCTTGATAGGAAGAAATTCGCTGAAGATTGTGATAGTGCTCAAAAAAATCAGATGCGATGCAAGAGACGAGGACGAGAATATAAGCCAAGATTTACGATTGCTAACGCACCAGTACAGATGCAAGAATATATTCTTCGATTATTTGCTGGTGGTTATAATACATTATATGATTCTGCTACAAGTTGGTTAGAGCCTACCGAAGATGCGCTTTACGATGCTCTTGATGATTTGGAAGAATCTAATATAATCGTTCAAGAAGAAGAATTTGTTGATTTTTTTAACGCATGGATACTTTCAATCTGTGACATGTATACAGCTATTGGTCATACTATCAAGGATACAGTTCGTTTAAAAGTACGCCCCAATTATGGGACTTATGGCCTTGATGCTGATTGGAAGTTCTCGAATGTTATCCGCAGTATAATGGGATGGGATAATGAAAATAAAGATGAGTTGATATGGAAACGAGTCTTAAAAGATGGCTTCCTTGATTCTGCACAACCAGATAATGGAAAACTGTATGTTGATATGTCCAGAGTAAGAGCTCGTTTCGATGATACACATGTATGGTATAAATGTGAGCAATGTTCTGAGTTAACTCCATTCATATTTAGAGGGAGATGTCCTAGTTGCGGATCTGTCCATATTCATCAGATGTCATCTGATGAATATAAAGCACTTGATTTTTGGAGAAAGCCAATCTACGAGGCACTTCAAGGAGAACCTATCCGTGTAATTGATACCGAGGAACATACTGCACAGCTTTCTTATAAAGATCAACGTGATGAGCTCTGGAGTCGAACAGAACAGTATGAATTACGTTTTCAAGACTTTATAGAAGACAATGAGACTCCTGTTGATATTCTTAGCAGTACGACCACCATGGAAGTTGGAATTGATATAGGGTCTTTAGTTGCAGTCGGTTTGAGAAATATTCCTCCGATGCGTGAGAATTATCAGCAGCGAGCAGGGCGCGCCGGACGTCGAGGGGCTAGTCTGTCAACCATTATTACATTTTGTGAGGATGGCCCTCATGATACATTGTATTTCAACAATCCAGTACCCATGTTTCGTGGAGACCCACGCAAACCATGGATTGACGTGGTAAGTGAAAAACTTCTTCAACGTCATATTGCTATAGTTACCTTGCAAGAATTCCTCGCAAAGTATAATGAGAGTCTTGATATAATTTCAGCAGCTGTTTTCTTAGACCATCGTCTTGATGAATTCGCGAAATATCTTACATCTTATACGATGAAAAAAGATAATATACTTCTGCCATCTGGAACACGATTCCTCTATTCGAGATTTGTAAGTGAATTAAAAGATGAATTCAATGTTTTGAAACAGAAACGCATAAATCATCCTGAACTATTTGGTGCAGAAGAAGGTGCTAAGATAGATGCTGCTAAGACTTTATTAGATGCTCTTTATGAAGAAGGTATAATTCCCACATATTCTTTTCCTAAAAATGTCGTAAATACGTATATACCAGATATATCTAACCCTGGAAGAATTCTTTATGAAGTTGATCGAGGGCTCGATGTTGCTATCGGAGAGTATGCTCCTGGAAGATCTATTGTTGTTGATAAACAAACTTATCAAATTGGCGGATTTTACTACCCTGGAAGTGAATATCGTGCAGGGAAATCATCTGCTCCGGCACGGGCTTATACCGAAGATCCAAACTATGTAAAACAAGTGCTTTCTTGTCCTAAATGTGGATGGTTTGGTCTTTTGGAAGATAAAACCAAACGATGCCCTTTCTGTGGAAACCACAAGCTTGAAATATCGCGTGAGATGTTGCGCCCATGGGGATTTGCTCCCAAGAATGCTGAGTCAATACCAGAGGTTCAATTAACAGAAGAATATACTGCTGTACAGCAACCTTTGTATTCGACGCTACCAAATGCGCAAGAAATGCGTCTCGTTTCTGGCTGTAAAAAAATACGAATAGCTGCACGAACAAATCAGAGAATTATCATGTTAAATAAAGGTCTTGATAATAAAGGATTTATGGTTTGTAAGGATTGTGGTGCTGCTATGCCAGGTGACGATGTTAATGTACTGAAGGATATTGATAGACCCTATAAGTCAAAGAAACGTTGTAAAAAATGTTATCATACCAATTCCATCAATGTGAATCTGGGGTATGATTTTATAACCGATATGATGGTTCTGGAATTCAAGATGGATAATAATATTATAAATGTTGAGAGAGATGATAATCCTTGGCTCAATCGTGCAGCACAATCATTAGCAGAAGCTTTACGATTAGTTACTAGCAAAAAACTTGATATTGAATTTACTGAACTAGTCACAGGGTATCGGCTTAGAACAGGAAATGAATCAGCGTATATTGATATCTATCTGTATGATAGCTTATCAAGTGGTGCGGGTTATGCTGTAAGTATAGCTGATATAATGAATGAAATATTACTAGAAACAAAGAATCATTTAAAGTCATGTGATTGTGAATCTGCATGTTCTAAATGCTTGAAACATTATAGAAATCAGCACGTTCACGGTTTGCTGGATCGATTTGCAGCGCTTCAGCTTCTTGAGTGGGGAATGGATGCGAATATAGCACCTAAAATTCCATTGAATGAACAAATAAAAATGATTTACCCTTTGAAAAATATACTTGAACAATCTGGATGTAATATCGATATTAATAACGGTATTACTGCAATTGGAAAGAGAGCTAGAAAAGAGATTACTATTTACCCATCAATGTGGCGTGAACCATATGATTCTAATACTATATTCATAAGTGATGCGTATATAAAACATGGGAAACCATATGCCGTAAAAAAGATTCTCGATAACGTTTGAGGTCTGATTCTGTGTCATGATTGTTGAGTTCGCACAGATGAAGATATAAGATGAATCAATAGTAGAGGAAGTTAGAAGGAGGATGTAATCATGAAGAGACTGTATCTGTATGTTTCGGCCATACTCATCGGCATCTATGTATGGATGGCGGGGGCGTTGCCTGCCGGTGCGACGGATGTTTGGGTGGACCACTGGGACAGCGAGAATGTCGATGTCTATGTGATGGACGACACGATTTCGTATGGCACGAGGTCGACGGGACGGTGGTTCAAGGTCTCGACGAAGATTGTTCAGGACGGTCAGCTGCAGCAGGTCATTGAGTGGGATTTCAGCAAGTACAAATCGGATATGTGGCGCTATGCGACGAACACAATGGACGGGACACACACGACGGTTGTCATCGTGCATAACGGCGTATTTGAGTACGCTATGAAGCAGATTGGCTGGTCGTATTATATTCGTAATGGCTGGTACTACTATTGATTGTGCACTAGCGGGGGCAGGGAAATGGAACTGAAGAAAATCGAATACAAGCTGACGGTCTGCAAGGTGGCAGATGTATGCGACATCGACATGGCCGCTGATTTTTACTTTGTCGGGAAAACGGATGAAGAAGTGTCGCTGGTGTGCAGGACAGAGGACACACCTGCAAAGACGGTAGAACGGGATGACGGGTGGAGAGGATTCCGCATTCAGGGAGTCCTTGACTTTTCGCTCATTGGCATCCTGTCGAAATTGTCCGGGATTCTTGCCGAACATGAGATCGGCATCTTTGCGATATCCACATACAATACAGACTACATTTTGGTCAAAGAAGAAAACTTTGCGCGGGCATTGAGCGTCTTGGCTGCGGAAGGTTATCGCGTCGTATAGTAAAAATATAAAATTAATGACATAAAATACATAGACGATTATATTAAAATATGTTATAATTATCTATAGAGGGAGGTGAGTTCCATATGTTTGCTAAAGACGTTCTTCGCATCTTGCAGGTTTCTAGGCCGACGCTCACGAAGTATGTCAAGACAGGGATTATCCGTGTCCATGTCATGCCGAACGGCCACTACGACTACAACGAGGAAGATGTCTACAAGTTCCTCAACAAAGACGTGAAGCGCAAGACCTACATCTATGCTCGTGTCGCTACGCCAAAACAGAAGCCTGATCTCAAGAACCAGATTCAGCTGCTCAAGCAGTTCTGCTTTGCAAATGGCTATACCATCAACGGTGTATTCTCAGATATCGCCAGCGGCATCAGCTTCGAGAAGAGGAAGGGATTGTTCGCTCTGCTGGACGATGTCCTTGCGGGGCGTGTCGAGCGTGTGGTCGTGACGTATAAGGACAGATTATCGCGCGTCGGCTACGACTTGTTCTACTACCTGTTCCAGAAGTACAACTGTGAGATTGTCGTGATGAGCGAGGTTGGCTCCGAAACGATTGACTCGCAGGAAATCTTTGAAGAAATCGTGAGCCTGTTGCATTGCTACTCTATGAAGCTGTATTCCAGTCGCAGGAGACTGCGGAAGATCAAGGAGGCGATAGAGGATGATGAAACGAGTGGAACACCACCGGCTTAAATCTTCTTCACCGTTCTATGCCATGTTGCGTGAATTCTGTCATCGTTCCAAGAACCTCTACAATCACGGAAATTTCCTGATTCGCCAGACGTTCATCGACGATGGCAAATGGCTGCGCTATGGCGAAGTTGACCGCTTGTTGAAGGCTGACACAGAGTACCCAGACTATCGGGAGATGCCGACTGCGC
>NZ_DGWR01000007.1:0-34630 GCF_002395285.1 Mitsuokella sp. UBA4253
GCAGAGATCATCGGGATTGAATTCCACCTCGCGGACCGCTTCTACCCGAGTTCCAAGACCTGCCACGCCTGCGGGCATGTGCATAGCGGCCTGAAACTCAAAGACCGCACTTACGTCTGTCCTGCATGCGGCTACAAGGAAGACCGCGATTTGAATGCAGCGCTGAATCTGCGCGATACGAAGGATTATCGCATTGCCTGATTCACGCTCGCGCATTTCATAAATGTACCGATGGCTAGTCGGGAACAGGCCTTTGCCTTGCCTAGCAAGGAATACGGCCAACGCCTTTGGAGTGTACAAGAACTTGTGAGTAGTCTCAGGGCTTGCCTGGACAAAAGCATACACGATGAATAAGGAATTTTTCTAAGACATGCACATTGTTGTCTATGTTTTTAGTAGCAGGAATCATCGATGAAACAAGCACTCAAGAAAATGCCCCTGGGCCTGCCGCTGACCGTCAGCGGTCTGGCCACCATCGCCACGATCTTCACCGGCAAGAAAGCCCACATCGCCTTTGGCGCCGTCTGGGGCGTGCTCTCCATCCTGCACGCCCTGCAGCACGCGGGCAAGCTCAAGCATGATGCCAAGGAGATCATCGGCCAGACGGCGCACCGGGCAGCCGACAAGGCGGAGCATATCTCGCTGCACGCCTTCCTCGCCGGCACGGATATCGCCAGCTATCTGCCGGGACGCATCCGCGTCTACAACCTCGCCCTCGCCGGCAATGCAAGGCTCGCCGGGCAAGTCACATCCTTCCTCCGCTCCTTTGAAGGCATCGAGGACGCCGTCGTATCGCTGCCGACCGGCAGTCTGCTGATCACCTACGCCCCCGACGAACTGCGCAGGAATCCGCATCTCGCCAACATCGAGAGCTTCATCCGCGAGCACGCCAAGATTCACTGAAGCGCCACATCACAAAAATCGACAGGAAACGGACAAAGACCAGCTGTGCCTCTGAAGCACGGCTGGTCTTTCGTTTCTCATGAATCTTTACAAGAAGTTAACCTATCCTTCGCAATCCGCTCTGCTCCACTTGCTAGAATAGAGACAAATACAAAGGAGGATTACCAATGTTCAGTATCAGCAACAAGCACGAAGAATTCTTTGACTACTTGATGGAGAATGCCGAGAATTTCCAGCGTGGCGCCCTGATCGCGCAGGAAGCCATGACCGACATCTCAAAACTGCCGCAGCATCTCGACGACATCGTCCAGCTCGAGCACAAATCGGATGCGATCAACCAGGATATCATCCACAAGCTCTCCGTCATCTTCATCACACCGATTGACCGCGAGGATTTCTATCGGCTGACCTGCCACCTCGAAGAGTGCATCGACTGCCTGCAGGGCGCTCTGATGCGCCTGAGCATATACCACATCGATCGCCTGATCCCATCGGCTGCCAAGATCATGGAGCAGATTGTCGTGATGGCCGATGAGCTCAAGGCCCTCTTCTCGCTGCTCAAGAACATCGACCGCAATGAAGCGGAACTCATGGCACGCGCCGATCACCTGAGCAAGCTCGAGTCGGAGATTGACCAGATCTACCGCAAGGAGATCTCGGAGCTCTTCGACGGCAAGAAGGATCTGTTCGACGTGATCCGCTGGAAGGACATCCTCGCGACGCTCGAGGAGACGTCCGACAAGGTCGAGGAACTCTCGAACATCATCAAAGAGGTGACGATGAAGTATGCCTGATACGTCACTCATCATCCTCGTCGTCGTGCTCGCCCTGACATTCGACTTCATCAACGGCTTCCACGATACGGCCAATGCCATTGCCACCTGCGTATCGACGCGCGCCATACGCCCGGGCGTCGCCATCATCGGCACGGCCGTCCTGAACTTCCTCGGCGCCATGATCTCGACGGGTGTCGCCAAGACGATTGGCGGCGACATCGTCACCTCTGCATCGATGATCAATGAGGTCATCATTGTTGCAGGCCTCATCGGCGCCATCATCTGGAACCTCTTGACCTGGTGGTTCGGCATGCCATCGAGTTCCTCGCACGCCCTGATTGGCGGCATCATCGGTGCTGTCATCGTCTCCGTCGGCGTCTCGGCGCTCAACGGCTGGGGCATCCTCAAGATCGTGCTGTCGCTCGTCATCTCGCCTGTCGCAGCGATGGCCATCGGCTACATCCTCATGAAGATCGTCTTCGCCATCTGCCATTCCTTCAAGCCGGCAAGAGTCAATCTGACGGCCAACCGCCTGCAGGTTCTCTCGGCCGCGCTCATGGCCTTCTCGCACGGCTCGAACGACGCCCAGAAATCGATGGGTATCATCACGCTGGCCCTGCTCTCGGGCGGCTTCATCGGCAGCCTGGAAGTGCCAGACATCGTCAAGCTGCTCTGCGCCGCGGCCATGGCGGCGGGCACGAGTGTCGGCGGCTGGAAGATCATCCGCACCGTCGGCGGCAAAATCTTCAAGATGCATCCGATCCACGGCTTTGCAGCCGATCTCAACTCTTCGCTCGTCATCTTCTCTGCAACACTCCTGCATTTGCCAGTCTCGACGACGCATGTCGTTTCCGGCTCCATCATGGGCGTCGGCTCTGCTGAGCGCGTCAAGGCTGTCCACTGGGATGTTGCACGCCAGATGGTCGTGGCCTGGGTCATGACCATCCCCTGCACAGCCCTGATGGGTGCAATCTCGTACCTCATCGTGCACAACCTCTTCTGAAGTCAATCGCAAAAATCAGCTTTCCCTTCCCCTCCCTGATCTCAGGGATTTCAAAAGAGCTGCCTTCTGGCAGCTCTTTTTTGTCATGTCGTCTTGTGGCGGAAGAGCCAGCCGGCAAGCGGCATGGTCACAGCCGCCACGGCGAGCATCGGCACAAAGTCCCAGGCGATATCGCAAAGGCCCGCGCCCTCGAGGTAGATGCGGCGCACGGCGTCGATGACGAAGCGCATCGGGTTGGCGTACGTCACGGCCTGCAGGAAGGCCGGCATGTTGTGGATTGGCGTCACAAGGCCGGACAGCAGGACCATCGGGACCATGAGCACGAGCAGGTAAACGAGCACCTGCTGCATGTTCTTGGCGACCGACGAGATGGAGAGACCGAGCCCCGTCGTGCTGACCATGAAGATCAACAGCGTCAGGAAGAGCGTGAAGAGATTGCCAGCAAAGGGCACGTCGAACCAGTAGCGCGCGATCAGGAAGACCATGAAGGCCTGGAAGAGACCGACGAGTACGGGCGGCGTCGCCTTGCCGATGAGGATCTCGGTCGGCGAGAGCGGCGTGACGAGCAGCTGGTCAAACGTCCCCTGCTCGCGCTCCTTCGCAATCGAGAGGCCCGCGAGGAACATGACCTGCACGAAGGCGATCATCGCGAGGAACGACGGCAGGAAGGTCCAGCGCGAGAGATGGTTCGGGTTGAACCAGGTGCGCGTCTCGATCGTCACCGTCTCGTGCGCGAAGCCCGCTGCCGCGCTCCAGTCGGCTGCGATGTGCGCGATGTAGTTCGTGACCATCGAGGCGATCATCGGGTTGCGGCCATCCGTGATGACCTGGACAGGGGCTTGGCCGCCGTGCAGGAGCTTTTTCTCGAAGTCCTCGGGGACGACGACGGCCCCGAGGATCTCTCCCGCATCAATCAGTTCACTGACCTCCTGCACATTGCCGCAGACAGCCGTGCACGAGAAGGTCGGCGCGGCTGCGATGTGCGCGAGGAAGTCGCGCGAAGAGGCCGTGCCCGAATTATCGACGACGGCATAGGGAACCTCCTCGATGTTGTAGTTGGCCGCGTAGCCGAACAGGAATCCCTCGATGATGACCGGCATGACGAGCTGGATGCGCATGCGCGGGTCCTTGAAGAGAGAGAGCAGCTCCTTCTGGCAGAGGAAGTAGAGATGGTGGAAGAAACGGATCAGGGCAGTCATGATTCCACCTTCTTCCGCGTCATGTAAAAGGCCCAGCCGAGAAAGAAGAGGGCGAAGCCCAGGAGGATGGCCGTATCGCGCACGATGAGCGGCCAGTAATCGCCCGACAGGAACAGGGACTTCATGAGTTCGAGGTAGTACGTCGTCGGGATCAGGCCGCTGACGATGCGGATGGCCAATGGCTCAGCGTGCAGATCGAACAGGAAGCCCGACAGGACGACAGACGGCAGGAAGCTGATCATCAGTGAGACGTGGCAGGCGAGGAACTGGTTCTTCGTCAGCGCCGAGATGACGAGGCCGATGGCTAGCGCCACGATGAGATAGAGCATCGACTCGCCGAGAATCAACGCGAGCGAGCCGCGCATCGGCAGGTCATAGAGCACTCGGCCGACGATGAGGCAGAGCACCATGCCGAGCATGGCGATGACGAAGTACGGGATCGTCTTAGAAAGGACGAGCTCGAGAATCTTCATCGGCGTGACGAAGAGCGACTCGAACGTGCCGCGCTCCCACTCGCGCGCCATGACAACGGACGTCAGGAAAACGCCGCTGATGGTCAGCACGAGCATGAGGATGCCCGGCACGTAGAACCACGTGCTCGTATTCGCATCGTTGAACCAGATGCGCGACTCGATGGCGATACCGCCTGAATGGGCCCCGCACCTTGCTCCCTCGCCAGCGGCCCATGTAAGGATGCCTGCCTCAAAGTAACCCTGCGCGCTCATGGCCGTCGTCGCCTCCGTGCCATTGAGGATGACTTGCAGTTCTGCCCGGCCCTCGGCAAAGCGCGCCGAGAAGTCCGGCGGCACGACGAGCATGGCATCGACTTCGTGACGGCGCATCATCGCCTCGCCGTCCGCCAGCGATGAGACGAATACAGGCGCGAAATACTCCGAGCCCTGCGTGAAGTGCACGGCCTGCCGCGCAAACGGCGAGCTGTCCTCGAGGACAACAGCCGTCGGCACCTGCTTGACATCGAGGCTCATGCCGTAGCCGATGATCAGGATGAGCACGAGCGGCAGCACGACGCCGAGCGCCAGGCTGCTGCTGTCGCGCAGGAGCTCGCGCGTCTCCTTGCGCGTCAAAGCGATGAGCCTGCGCCAGAATCCACTTGTCATGATACCGCCCCCTTTGCCTTGTTTTCCGATGCCTTGCCGCGCGCCTGCTCGACAATCGCGACGAAGATGTCATCCATCGTCGCATCCGGCAGTTGCATGCGCTGCCGGATCTCTGCGGGGCTGCCGAGCACGAGCATCCTGCCGTGGTCCTGGATCATGAACCGGTCGCAGTACTCCGCCTCCTGCATGAAGTGCGTCGTGATGATGATCGTCGTGCCGCGCTCCGAAAGCGCCGTGATCTCGCGCCAGAACGTGCGGCGCGCCAAGGGGTCGATGCCGCTCGTCGGCTCGTCGAGGAAGAGGATCTTCGGCTCGTGGATGAGGGCGGCCGCCATCGACAAGCGCTGCTTGTAGCCGCCCGGCAGGCTGCCAGCCGCTTGATCCGCTACCTCGCGCAGGTGAAACTCCGCCATGACCGCCTCGATGCGCTCGAAGAGATGATGCCCTGAGAGCCCGTAGGCCCCGCCAAAGAAGCGCAGGTTCTCGTAGACCGACAGGCTGCTGTAGAGCGAGAACTTCTGCGCGACGTAGCCGACATTGGCGCGCGCCTCGATGCGCGCTGTGCGCAGGTTGACGCCCGCCACCGAGAGCCTGCCGCTCGTCGCGGGCAAGAGCCCGCAGAGCATGCGGAACGTCGTCGTCTTGCCTGCGCCGTTCGGTCCGAGCAGGCCGAAGACCTCGCCGCGGTGCACCGAGAACGAGGTGTGCGCGACGGCCGTGAAGTCGCCGAATTTCCGGACGAGATCGTGCACCTCAATCTCGACAGGTGCCTCGCTCACTGGCGCGGCCGAAAAGGTACCGGCCCCCAAATTGGCCGCCGTCTCCGGAAGACCATCGCCTTTTCCATCCGTTGCGGCATCCTCTTTCAAGAGTGTCATAAAGCCGTCCTCGAGCCGCGGCGCTACCGCTTCTGCCCCGATGCCGAGGCGCGCGAGCACTAGAAGCTGCTGCGGCTCGCCGCGCGTGGTGAAGCGCACGACGCCGCCCGACGGCACGGCGTCGAGGACGCCGTTTTCTGCGAGCAGGCGGCTCTGCAGCGAGCGCAGCGGCATGCCCGCTGGCGGACAGACTGCATAGCACGTCCCCGCGGCAATCTGCCGCAACGCCTGCGGCGTGCCGACTTTGAGGAAGCGGCCGCGGTTGAGCACGTAGACCATCTCGCAAAGCGCCGCCTCCTCCATGTAAGCCGTGCTGACAAAGACCGACAGATGCTCCTCGCGCACGAGCTGCTGCAGGATCTGCCAGAGCTCGCGACGCGACAATGGATCGACGCCGACCGTCGGCTCGTCGAGCAGCAGGAGCTTCGGCGAGCGCACGAGCGTGCAGGCGAGGCCGAGCTTCTGCTTCATGCCGCCCGACAGCTTGCCTGCGAGCCGTGCAGTGAACGGCGCGAGCTCCGTCATCGCAAGGAGATGCGCGAAGCGCTTTTCCCGCACATCCTGCGGCACGCCGTGCAGGTCGGCGTAGAGGGCGAGATTCTCTTGCACCGTCAGGTCCTCGTAGAGACCGAACTTCTGCGGCATGTAGCTCAAGAGATCCTGCACGGCCTGCGGCTCCGCCGTCACATCGATCCCGGCGACCGCGAGCTCCCCTGCCGTCTTCGTCATCAGCCCGCAGATCAGGCGCATGAGCGTCGTCTTGCCGGCACCATCCGGGCCGACTAGCGCCGTGAGCTGGCCTTCCGGCACCGAGAGGTCCACGCCGCAGAGCGCCTTGACTGCCCTGCCGTCCTCGAGCGGGAACACCTTGGTCAGTCCCTTCGCCTCAATGACCATCATGCGACCACCTCCCCGCTTCAGAGCGCAATCTTGACGGTGGCCGGCATGCCGAGGCGCAGGACGTTCTCCGCGTCATCGACGTAGATGCGCACTTCGTAGACGAGCGCTGTGCGCAACTCATCTGTCTGCACCGTCTTCGGCGTGAACTCCGCCGTATCCGAGATGTAGCCGACCTGCCCAGCGATTGGCTTGTCCCTCTGGCTGTCGATGAAGACCCTGGCGCTCTGCCCCTCGTAGATGTGGCCGAGGTCACTCTCCTTGACGTAGGCACGGACCCACTTCTTGTCGAGCAAGGATAGCTTGAAGACAGGCGTCGAGGGCGAGGCCATGTCGCCCACTTCTAGCAGCCGCGAGCGGATGACGCCCTTCATCGGGGCGCGCAGCTCGTACTGCGAGAGCAGATACTCTTCGCGCGACTGCTCTTCTTCCAATGCCTGCAGATTGGCCTCAGCCGCCTCGATATCTTCCGAGCGCGGGCCGTTGCGAGCCTCGCGCAAGGCCTCCTTGGCCGCCTCAAGCTCCGCCTGCTTGGCTTCAGCCTGTGAGCGGGCGTTGTCGAGATCCTGCTCGCTCACGCCTTCCACGCTGTCGTAGACGGCCTGGCGGCGCTCGTAGATGCCCTGTGCGTTCGAGGCAGCTGCCTCAGCTGCCTTGTAGCGCTGCTGTGCCTGCGCAATCTCTTCGGCACGCGTGCCGTTGTGGAGCTTCGCGACCGTACTCTGCTGCGCCGCGATCTGAGCCTTCGTCTTGCGCAAGTTGATGTTGAGCTCATCCGTGTCGAGGCGCGCGAGGACCTGCCCCTCTTCGACCGTATCGCCCTCCTCGACCAGGATGTCCTTGACGCGGTCACTCCCGCGGAAGGAGAGCGTCACCTCGCGCACGTCGACATTGCCTGAGAGCGTGAGCTCCCGCGCAGCCGCCTGCTTTGCCGCTTCCTCATGGTGATGATAGGCAAAGATTCCCGCGCCGACGAGCAGCACGAGGATGACTGCCAGAATTCCCTTCTGTCTCCGTTTCATGATAATCCCTCCTATCCTTGCCGAACAATCTGCATGCAGACTTTCCCCGCCGCCACGGGCATGGCATCAGGACTCCATCAGCATGATCTTCTCCGGCGGGAAGTATACCGAAAGCACAGGTGCCTTGATAGCCCTCCACTCTGCCTTCGGCAGTTCCCAGCGGATGCAGCTGGCCTGATGCCCGGCGCGCCGGATCATGACGAGATACGAAAAGGTATCCTCGATGACATCCGCGACTTCCATCGAGAAGATGTTGCGCGCGGGGTCTTCCGCCCCTTCGCGGTATTCGAGGAAGTGCGCCCGCAGTCCCGCATACGCGACGGACTGCGGCTCTCTCGCCGCGACCGTCAGGTCGAGCTGCCAGTCTGCTGCCCGCACACGATGCGCATCGAGACGCTCCGCCTTCGAGACATTCTTGCAGCCCGTCAAGAGCGTCGCCGCGAGCGTCTGCGGATTCTCGAAGAGCGCATCGCGCGTGTGCGGCGGCTGCATCTGGCCGCGCTCGATGACAGCGGCACGGCTTGCCAGACGATAGACCTCACCGCGGTCGTGCGAGACGAGCACGGCTGCGCCGCCATACGACTTCAGCACCTCGCGGAGTTCCAGCTCCAATTTCCACTTCAGGTAATGGTCGAGCGCCGAGAACGGCTCGTCGAGCAGCAGGATCTTCGCATCGGACGCGAGGATGCGCGCGAACGCCGCGCGCTGCTGCTGGCCGCCCGAGAGTTCCATCGGGTACGCGTTGCCGAGCTCCGTGAGGTCGAAGCGCGCGAGATTCTCGCGCACGCGTGCCTCGCGCTGCTGCCGCGTGCCCCGCGCGACAAAGCGGATATTCTCGGCAATCGTCATATTGGGAAAAAGGGCAAAGTTCTGAAAGAGATAGCCGACGCGCCGCTCTTGCGGGGACAGGTCGATGCCCTGCTCGCTGTCAAAGAGCACCCGGCCGTCGAGCACGATGCGCCCGCGGTCGGGGCGCTCGAGCCCAGCGATGCACTTGAGGGTCATGCTCTTGCCGCAGCCTGAAGCGCCGAGCAGGGCAAAGACCTCATCGCGCAGCGTGAAGTCCGCCCGCAAGATGAAATTGCGCAGTTCCTTCTCGATCTTGACATCTAATTCCATCTCAAACCTCCCGGCGCCGCGGCGCGCCCGTCCGTGCAATCAAGTTGTTCATCAGCGTGACAAAGACGAGCGAGAAGACGACGATGACGATGGCCCAGTCAAAGGCCAGACCGTAGTCATTCGCCTGAACGGCCGCGTAGACGGCCGTGCTCATCGTCTGCGTGACGCCGGGGATATTGCCGGCGAACATGATCGTCGCACCGAACTCGCCGAGCGCACGCGTGAAAGAGAGCACGAGACCCGCGAGGATACCCGAGCGCGCATTCGGCACAAGGACGTGCCAGAAGATGCGCCACTCCGAGACGCCGAGCGTGCGCGCCGCCCCGACGATGTTGGGGTCGAGCTGCTCGAAGGCACCGCGCGCTGTGCGGTACATCAGGGGCAGCGAGACGACGATGGCCGCGATGACGGCGGCCTTCCAGGTGAAGACGATGGTCACATCGAACTGCAGGAGAAACTTGCCGATGGCGCTGCGGCGGCCGAAGGCCAGCAGCAGGAAAAAGCCGACGACCGTCGGCGGCAGGACGAGCGGCAACGTAATAACGGCATCGGCCAGCCCTTGGAAACGCCGCATGCGCGCGACGGCCAGAGCCAGGCCAATGCCGAGAAAGAACGTGACCACCGTCGCCACCACAGCTGTCTTTATTGTGAGGAAGAGCGGTGCGTATTCCATTATTTCACCTCAAAGCCATACTTCGCAAAGCGTTCCTTGTTCTTATCATTCGAGACGAAGGCCAGGAAATCCTTTGCCGTATCGAGATGTTTCGTGTCCTTGAGGACAGCTGCCGGGTAAATGATGGGCTTATGCGTGCCAGCCGGTGCCGTCGCGACAACGCGGACCGACGGCTCGACAGCAGCATCCGTCGCGTAGACGAGGCCGGCGTCGGCTTCACCCGATGCAACCCAGGCGAGCACCTGGCGCACATCGGAGCCGTAGACAGCCTTGGCCCTGATGTCATCGAGGAGGCCGAGCTTCGTCAGGATCTCCTCGGAGTACTGGCCGACCGGCACGCCCTTCGGCTCGCCGAGCGCGACGTGCGCGACAGCATCGCCCGTGAGCGCGTCAAACGAAGTGATGCCCCTGCCGCCTTCCTTCGGCACGATCAGCACGACTTCATTCTGCAGCAGGTCCTCACGCGTGCCGTCCGCGAGCAGGCCCTGCTTATCGAGTGCATCCATCTGCTTCTGCGCAGCCGAGAAGAAGAGATCGGCCGCGCCGCCATTCTCGATAGCCTGTTGCAGAGCGCCCGAACTGCCGTAGTTGAAGACGACCTTGACGTCTGGATGCTCCTGCTCATACGCCTTGCCGATCTCGTTCATGACATCGGTCAGGCTCGCGGCCGCCGAGACGTGGAGTTCCACGGGGCCCTTATCAGCGAGCTCCGGAGAGCTTGATTGCTGGCCGCCGCAGCCACTCACGAGTGCGAGCAGGCAGACTGCCATCAGTGTGAATAGTTTTTTCATGGTGCATAGCTCCTTTTCAAAAACGGAAGGCAGTGCCATTTCCAGCACTGCCCTGTGGGTTTGACCCAGGCTCAGCCTCATAGATGAAAGACATCATCCTTAGAGTGCTTTCGCTCGGAGTTTCGACTCATCCATTATAGCGGAAAATGAAGCTCTCTGCCATGAAAAATATCACGCCGATCACTTCGCTTCGAGCGCATTCCAGGCATCGTTGGCGCGCTCGAGGTAGAGGGACTGGATGGCCGCATTCTCGCCGATGCCGTGGATGTAGGCGTCGACCTTGTAGCCGGCGGCTTCGAGGATCGACTTGTGCGAGTCGGGCTCAGCGCCTGCCATGTCATTGTTGGCGTGATCGCCGGCGACCATCATCATCGGCATCAGTGTGACGTGCTTGATGCCGTTCTGCTTGAGCTTCGGCATGACCGTCTCGAGCGAAGGCCAGCCCTCGACCGTGTAGACGAAGACATTCTTGTAGCCGAGCTCGTCAATCTTGGCCTGGATGACGGAGTAATAGGCATTCGAGACTTGCGGCGTGCCGTGCGCCATGATCAGGATGGCATCGTGCTTGCCCTGCTTCGGGAACTGCGTCGCGAGCGCCTTGATGGTCTGCGTCACATCGTCGGCCTGGCCCTCCTGGCCCTGCCAGTACATCAGCGACGTGCCGAGCGTCATCTTCTTGAACTGGTCCTTGTAGTTGTGATAGACGCCGAGGTCGTAGTTGTACTCCATGCCCGGGATGACATCGAGCGAGACGAGTGCCACGCGGCTGTATCCCTCTGCCTTGAGGGCATCAAGTGCCTCCTCCGGCGTCGGGAACTTGATGCCCTCGTTCTTCGCCACACGGTCGATGATGATGTGTGAGGTGTAGGCCGTCACGACCTTGACACCCGGATGCGCCGCCTCGATGGCCTTGACCGTCGCATCGATCGTCTTGGCGCGCGTGTCCCTATAAGTCGTGCCAAATGTCATGACGACAATGGCATCTTTATCGGCCATATCCTTGAGTGCCGGATTCTCATACTTGAGCACGCCGATCTCCGATGCCTGTTTCAGGGCCATCGTCGCATGCTTCACCTCCGGATTGAGCTGGTACGCCGCCTCTGTCGCCGTCTGGTTCCAGCCGAGAGCAGCCGTGCACACCAGGCCGGCTGCCAGCATCTTCTGCCAATGTTTCATTGTGTTTCCTCCTTTGAATAAGTCTACCCAAACAAAAAAGGCTCTCCTCGCACGCACGCGAAAAAAGCCTTCCTATCGTAAAAAACCGTGCCACAAAGACACAGCTTTGCTGATAGCAATCGCCTTCCCATCGCTCGCAGGTCGTAACGGTGATTTTCGGACAGGCAGTTCTTCTGGCTCGGTTCATCGCTCCTCTGCGCCTTCCCAGATGTTCATCCAGTGACATATCTATGCAGATTCGCTCCCCTTACAGCGGCGGGACCGCGCCGGCTTTGACCGGCTTCTCTTTTCAGCGCCTTGCGGCGTCACCTGTTCCCTCTTTATGGAATTGTCATGATGGCGAAGTCAGGGCGCGACGTCCTTGCCGCCGTCGGCGGAGCGCAGGCGGCGGTTGATGGACGAAAGTCCCTTGTAGATCGTGTTGATGTCGATGTCGTCGCTGCGCGTCTCCATGTACTTCTCGAGCTTGCGCTTGACGCGCTGCAGCGCGTTGTCGATCGACTTGACATGGCGGCCGAGGTCTTCGGCGATTTCCTGATAGGACTTGCCGTCGAGATAGCTCATAAGCACCTTCCACTCCAGGTCGGAGAGGATCTCCTCCATCTTCTTCTCGATGTCGACGAATTCCTCCTGGCTGATGACGAGCTCTTCTGGGTCGGATACCTTGGCTCCTGAGATGATGTCGAGGAGCGTCCGATCCGAATCCTCGTCGTAGATTGGCTTGTTGAGCGAGACATACGAATTGAGCGGGATGTGTTTCTGACGGGTCGCCGTCTTGATTGCTGTGATGATCTGACGCGTCACGCAGAGCTCCGCAAAAGCGCGGAACGACGAGAGCTTGTCGTCGCGGAAGTCGCGGATGGCCTTGTAGAAGCCGATCATGCCCTCCTGGACGATGTCCTCGCGGTCGGCACCGATGAGGAAGTACGAACGCGCCTTTGCCCGAACGAAATTCCGGTACTTGTTGATCAGATAATCCAGTGCGACCTTATTGTTGTGTTCCTTGATATCCAGGAGGATCTCTTCGTCCGTCAGATTCTCGTATCTGCGGTACATGTCCTCCATGATATCCGTGTCTGCTGCTTCTTCCATCGCACTTTTCTCCTTTTACTGTGACAAACACGTAGCCCTTATATAGCCCTTATAGATGAGATTATACGCCCTTTCGCCCAAAAGCTCAAGGCGTCAGCCCTTCTTCTGGAGGCGCTGGCGCATGGATTCGTACATGAGGATGGAGCCAGCCACCGACGCATTGAGCGAATTGATGCGGCCGACCATCGGCATGCTGACGATGAAGTCGCACGCTTCCTTGGTCAACCGGCTCATACCACGGCCCTCGCTGCCGACGACGAGCACGAGCGGGCCCGTGAGGTCCGCCTCATAGTACGCCTTCTCACCGTCCATGTCGGCACCGGCTACCCAGAGGCCCTTCTCCTTGAGCTTCTTGAGCGTCTGT
Source organism: Mitsuokella sp. UBA4253 (assembly GCF_002395285.1). Classification (NCBI taxonomy): domain Bacteria; kingdom Bacillati; phylum Bacillota; class Negativicutes; order Selenomonadales; family Selenomonadaceae; genus Mitsuokella; species Mitsuokella sp. UBA4253. Next base: position 13,012 of record NZ_DGWR01000007.1, read on the forward strand.
GCGATGTTGCCGATGCGCGCGACCGGCACGTACTCGACGGCGCCGGCCGACGTCTTGGCAACGGTCGCATTGAGGGAGACGCTGCGGCGCTTCGGGATCAGGATGCCGTGCACGCCAGTCGCATCCGCCGTGCGCAAGAGCGCGCCGAGGTTGTGCGGGTCCTCGAGCTCATCGAGAAGGACGAGGAACGGGGCCTCGCCCTTCGCCTCGGCTGCCTTCAGGATGTCGTCGAGCTCGGCATAGGGCACGGGCGCGACGTAGGCGAGCACGCCCTGATGACGATGCCCGCCCGCGAGCGATTCGATCTTAGCGCGCTCCACGTACTGCACGACGATGCCGCGCTCCTTGGCAAGCGCCGCGATCTCCGCGACAGAGCCCTCGCGGTCGCCGCTCGCGATCCAGAGCTTGTTGATGCCGCGCCCCGACTTCAGCGCTTCCGTCACGGCGTTGCGGCCGACGAGCACATCGTCCGGCAGCTCGCGCGGCTCTTCGCGGCGCTTCGGCTCAGCCTCCATCTGCGGCCTCTTGCGGCGCGGAGCCTCCTTCTCGAATTTCCTGCTGCGCCGCTCCTGCGGGCGCGCCTTTTTCTTCTGTTCCATCTCAATCCTTTTCTCTGAGCTTGATCATCTCAGCAAACTTGCCGCAGGTCATCTCTCCCTCCGGGCAGCGGCCCGTGTTGACGCAGCTCGCGCCAGCATTGAAGAAGAGCGTCGGAGCGACCTTCTTGACTTCGGCGAGCATCTTGTAGGCCATCTCGCGGATCTCCCACTGCGCGCGATTGCAGCAGCGCAGGTTGAAAAAATGCATCAGGGAGCGCGCGTTCATCGTCACGAGGATCTTCGTCTCCGTCGCATTGGCGAGGACGTAGCGCGCGTCTTCCTTCGGCACGCCCATCTCTGTGAGCTCGTCGTAGACGCTGCGGATCTCTTCCATCAGTGCCGCGTACTTTGCCTTGGCCTCTGGCTTCTCGGCAATGGTCGGCGGCGTGATGTACTGGAAGCCGTGCGCGGCGACGTAACGCTGCGACTGCTGGTCATACGAGGCGATGCGGTGGCGCACGAGCTGATGCGTCAGGACGCGCGAGACACCCTCGATGCCGAAGGTGAAGGAAGCGTGCTCAAGCGTCGAGCCATGACCGATCTTGACCATCTTGCGGACCATCTCGCGTACCTTCTCCTCGCTCAGGCGCTCTGCGAGCTCCTCCGCACCGGATGCCGAGTAGCAGAGGCGTGCGGCCATGGCCACGACGCGCTCCGGCTCCGGCGTGTAGTCGAGTAATTTGACTTTAATCATTGTTTCTCCGTTCCCTCCGTCGTTTTCCCGTGGATCTCCTCCATCATAGCCTTGCTAATGACAGCGAAGGCCGCCTCGCAGAGCTCCTGCAGGCGCTCGAACTTCTCAGACAGATAGAGCGTCCCGAGGAGCGCCTCAAAGCCGGTGCTCGAGTGGTATTCGGCCACGCTCGAGCTGCGCGGCGCATGGCTCTTGGCGTTGCGGCCACGGCGATAGATGGCCTTCTCCTCGTCGGTCAGCATGGACTCGATGCCGAGGTACGCCTTGTGCTGCCAGACCGCCGAGACGATCTGGGCGCTAAAGGCGTGCAGCGCGTGCACCCTGGCCTGCTCGTACGAGAGCAGGCGCGTGCGCACGAAGAGGTGGAAAAAGGCATCGCCGACGTAGGCGAGCACGAGCGGGTTCATCTGACGGACATCCGTACCGTCATAGCGCGTCTTGATGCCGCCCTGCTCATCCGGCGTGAACATCATGTCGACGAGCAGCTTGAACTGCGAGAATTTCATGCTTTCTTCCACCGTACACCGTTCGGCGTGTCCTCGAGCACGACGCCGGCATCCTTGAGCGCATCGCGGATCTTGTCGGCGACAGCCCAGTTCTTCTCCTTGCGTGCATCCTGGCGCAGCGTGATGATGATCTCCATGAGCTTGTCCGTCAGGCCGTCATCCTCAGCCTTTGCCTGCTGCTCGAAAATGCCGATGATCTCCGCCATCTCGGCGTAGATATCTGCAACCTTCTTGAAGTCTGCCGCATCGAACGCCTTCGTGCCGTTCATGACTTCCTGATAGTAGATGTTGATTTCCTTCGAGAGTGCAAACATCTGGCTGATGGCAAGGGCCGTGTTGAAGTCATCGTCCATCGCCTCGTAGAATGCCTTGCGCAGTGCTTCTGCCTTCGATGCAAGCTCTGCTGCCGTGTCGTCATCGCCCTCTTTCCCTGCGAGCTCGTCGACGTATGCCTTCGTGTTCTGCAGACGTGCAAGGCTCGTCTGCGCTTCCTTGAGGCGTTCGTCCGAGAAATCGAGCGGGCTGCGGTAATGCGTCTGCAGGATGAAGAAGCGGATGACTTCACCCGGGTATTCCTTGAGGATGTCCTTGACCGTGAAGAAGTTGTTCTTCGACTTCGACATCTTCTCGTTGTGGATCGTGATGAAGCCGTTGTGCAGCCAGTACTGCGCGAAGCTGTGGTCATCGCCGATGCAGGCCTGCGACTGCGCGATCTCATTCTCGTGATGCGGGAAGATCAGGTCGCTGCCGCCGCCGTGGAAATCGAACTTCTCGCCGAGGTACTTCAAAGACATCGTCGAGCACTCGATATGCCAGCCCGGGCGTCCCTTGCCCCACGGGCTGTCCCAGGACGGCTCGCCCGGCTTCGCGGCCTTCCAGAGCGCGAAGTCCATCGGATGGTGCTTGGCCGTGTTGACCTCGATGCGCGCGCCGGCCTGCATGTCGTCGAGACTGCGACCGCTGAGCTTACCGTAATGCGAGAACTTCTCGACGCTGTAGTAGACATCGCCGTTGTCGACCACATAGGCGTAGCCCTTCGCGATGAGCTTCTCGACCATCGCGATGATCTCCGGCATCGTCTCACTGACGCGCGGGTAGACATCGGCATGGCGGACGTTCAGCGCATCCATCGCCTCGAAATAGGCCTTGATGTAGCGGTCGGAGATGTCCTTCCACGTCACGCCTTCCTTGTTGGCCGCATTGATGATCTTGTCGTCAACATCCGTGAAGTTCTGGATGTAGTGGACCTTGTAGCCCTTCTTGGCGAAGTAGCGGCGGATGACGTCCCAGGTCACAAAGGGGCGTGCATTGCCGATGTGCGGGTGGTTGTACGGCGTGACGCCGCAGCAGTAGATGCTGACCTCGCCCTTCTTGAGCGGCTTGAACTCCTCCTTGCGGCGGGTCATCGTATTGTAGACTTTAAGCATGTTCTTTATCCTCCAATCTCTTCTCGAGTTCATTGACTTTCTTTTCCAATGCCTGGATCTGGCGCATCATGCACTCGCGCATCTCCTCGTCCGGGTCCGGCAGCATGTCGTGGTCGAGATCGACGTCGAGCTCGTCCTCGATATCCGTGAGGCTATCGTCCGACTCGACGAGCCGCGTCGCACGCAGGGCTTGACGGAGCTCTTCCGCCGTATGGACGCGCTTGCCGCCCATGACGACGATGCGCCCCGGGATGCCGACGACCGTCGCATACGGCGGGACCGGCTTCAAGACGACGGAGCCCGCGCCGATCTTCGCGTGGTCACCGACTGTGAAGGAACCGAGCACCTTCGCGCCCGACGCCACGACGACGTTGTTGCCGATGGTCGGATGGCGCTTTCCCTTCTCCTTGCCCGTGCCGCCGAGCGTCACGCCCTGGTAGAGCGTAACGTTGTTGCCGATTTCCGCCGTCTCGCCGATAACGATGCCTGTACCGTGGTCGATGAACAGGCCCTCGCCGATCGTCGCGCCCGGATGGATCTCGATGCCCGTCAGGAAGCGGGCAAAATTCGAGATCATGCGCGGGATGAGCACCCAGCCGCGCTTGTAGAGCGCATGCGAGATGCGATGGAACCAGATTGCATGAAGGCCGGAATAACAGAAGAGCACTTCAATCACGCTGCGCGCAGCGGGGTCGCGCTCAAAGACAACGCGGATATCCTTGCGAAGCCGCGAAAAAAAACTCATAGTCCATCCTCCCTGTCCTATACAAAAGGCCCCGCATCTCCTCAGAGACGCGGGGCCGTGGTTCCACTCTGGTTAAGGGCCATGCCCTTCACTCATGAAGATAACGCCTTCCTGCGTCAGGGCCTACTCCATTCTGCCCTGCAGCTCCCGGGTGCATTTCTGGCGGATATCCATAGCCCCTTCACACCACCCGGAGCCTCTCTTGATGGCTGGTCCAACCGTACTTCTCCCGTTCCACGCCTTTTCATATACGGGATTCATTCTATCACAGCTTCTCGATTCCTGCAACCGCATAGGCGGAGATTCCCTGCTCTGCTCCTGTGAAGCCGAGCTTCTCCTCTGTCGTCGCCTTGACATTGACATCGTCAAGCGAGACGCCGAGCACCTGCGCGATGTTCTCGTTCATCTTGGGGATGAAGTCCTTCATCTTCGGCTTCTGAGCGACGATCGTCGCATCGACATTGCCGATGCGGTAGCCCTTCGCCTCCAGCAGGTGGCGGACTTCCGCGAGGAGCTTCATGCTGTCGGCGCCCTCATAGCGCGGGTCGTTGTCCGGGAAATGGCGGCCGATGTCACCGAGCGCCGCGGCGCCGAGCAGGGCGTCGGAGATGGCGTGCAGCAGTACATCGGCATCCGAATGGCCGAGCAGCCCGAGCGCATGCGGGATTTCCACCCCGCCGATGATGAGCTTGCGCCCTTCGACGAGGCGGTGCACATCGTAACCCATGCCAAAACGCGTCATACAATCAATCCTTTCTCTTCTCGCTCTTCGCACTCTTGATGAAGTCGCAGACTTCTGAAGCGGCCCGCCGCACGGTCCCCGTGAAGCTGCCCGACTGGCGCAGGAATGCCTCCGCCACGACGAGGTCTTCAGGTGTCGTGACCTTGATGTTCTGGTAGGAATCCATGACGACATGGACCCTGGCGCCATAGCGCTCCACGAGGCTCGCATCGTCCGTGCCGAGGAAGCCATCGGACTCTGCTTTCTCGTTGGCGGCCATGAGCAGGCTCCTGGAGAAGCCCTGTGGCGTCTGCACGGCCCAGAGCGTCGAGCGGTCTGGCGTCGCCGTGACGACGCCGTCTTTGACGACCTTGACCGTGTTCTTCTCCGGCACAGCTGCGACGGCCGCGCCGTGCGCGCGAGCCGCCTCGATGACAGCCTCGATCGTCGCGCGCGAGACGAGCGGGCGCGCTGCGTCGTGGACGAGGACGACATCGCTCGCCTCCGACGAGGCCTTGAGCCCGTTCCAGACAGAATACTGGCGCTCGCTGCCGCCCGCGACAACCTTGACCGACTTGGCAGCCTCACGAAAGAGCCCGAGGCCCTGCAGGGCGCGGCGCAGCGGCTCGACTTCCTCCGCACCCGTCACGACGATGATCTCCTGCACCTCCGGCACTGCGGCAAAGGCCCGCAGCGTGTGGAACAGGATGGGCTTTCCCATGAGGCGCAGGAATACCTTGTTGACGCCCGCCTGCATGCGCTTGCCGCGCCCTGCTGCGGGCAGGATGACACTGACCATGCTCTACCTCTCCTCTCGCAGCGACCAGCATCAATGCGCTGGTTTCGCGAAGATCATGCGGCCAGCCGCCGTCTGCAGAGCAGACGTGACTTCCACCGTGATGGATTCATTCATGTGACGGTTGCCGTTCTCGACGACGATCATCGTGCCGTCATCGAGATAGGCGACGCCCTGGCCGGGCTCCTTGCCCGACTTGACAATCGTCACGCGCATCGTCTCACCAGGAATGACGACGGGCTTGACGGCATTCGAGAGCTCATTGATGTTGAGCACCTCCACACCGCGCAGCTGCGCGACCTTGTTGAGGTTGTAGTCGTTCGTGATGATCTTGCCGCCGACCTGCTGGCCGAGGCGCACGAGCTTCGAGTCGACCTCTGAGATATCATCGAAGTCGACATTCGTGATCTCGACCTTGACCTTCGTGCTCTGGCGGATGCGCTGCAGAATGTCGAGCCCGCGGCGGCCGCGCGTGCGCTTGAGCGCATCGGCCGAGTCGGCGATGTGCTGGAGCTCTTCGAGGACAAAGACCGGGATGAGCAGCGTGCCCTCGATGAAGCCCGTGTCGCAGATATCGGCGATGCGGCCATCGATAATGACACTCGTATCGAGCAGCTTGTAGGCGTGCGCATCGGCTGTGGGGGCGGCCTTTGCCGACTCCTCTGGCGCTGCGTCAGGAGCCGCGCGCATCTCCCTCATCTTCGCGAAGTCCTTCATGAAGCGCGGCACGAAGTCAAAGAGCCCCGTGAGTTCCCGGCGCTTCTTGATCGTGATCGTGATGCCGAGATACCCGAAGACAATGCTGAAGATGACCGGGATGTAATCTCCGACAACAGGGATCTTCGCAAATGAATAGCCGAGAAGATTGGCGAGTATGAGTCCGATAGCAAGGCCGACGGCGCCTGCGATGACGTCGTGGATCGGCATTTTGCCGAGCTGCAGCTCCACCCATGCAGAAAACCGCTTGAGGCAGCGGATGAAGTACGGGGAAGCCAGAAAACCAATGATGCCGCCGAGAATTGCGCCGAAAAGGATGCAGAGCAGACTTCCCATGGTGATGCGCACAACGCCCATCTCCATCTTGAGGATTTCCGTGCCGACGTACATCGTCAACACAGGGCTCGCAAGGTCCAGCAGTGCGCCTCCGGCAATCGCTAAGAACAGTGTGATAAAGAAACGCAAGACACGATCTAGCATACATTCACCTCCTTGAACAGAAAAACAAAAAGAAAAGTCCGAACAGAATCAGTATACTCTACTCTGCTTGGACTTGTCAAAACTCAGGTTCGCATGTTCAATGCGCAAACGCATTTTCAGAAAGGACAGAAGTGAGCCAGTTCTCGATCTCCTTCGGCGTCTTATTGCAGGCGTAGACGAGCTCGCTCACGAGGATCTGCTTCGCGAGATCGAGCAGGCGGCGCTCTCCCGATGAGATATGGCGGCGGCGGTCCTGCAGGATGAGATTGCGCGCCACAGCGGCCACATCGCAGATATCGCCGCTCTTCATGCGCTCCAGATTGGCATGGAAGCGCTTATTCCAGCTGCCCTTCGGCTTCTCCGGCTCCTTCTCGAGCACTTCGCGCACCTCATCGACCTTCTGCTGCGGGATGATGTCCCGCAAGCCGACATTGTCGGCATTGTCCGTCGGGATCATGACCTTCATGTTGCCCAACGGCATCTCGAGGACATAGTAGGACTTGCCCTCTCCGAGGACTTCACAATTCTCGATGCCGGATATCACACCAGCACCATGCATCGGATAGACGACCTTATCTCCTATCTGTAACAAGAGCACCCCTCCTCTACACACGAGCCAACCACCAGCTAAGTCAACACATCTACGTTCTTATTGTACCACAAATAATCCAAAAAGTAAAATTTTTATTTTATCACAACAGCTTCGCATCGTCAATAAGCATATGCAAAAAAATCAGGCCCCATGATGGGACCTGACAGATGACGCTTGACTCAGCGGACAAAGACGACATTCGTGCGGTCGAGGAAGCCCGAAGCGCCGTTCTCGATGAGGACGCGGTTGGCATCAGCGACCGAGAGGATTGGATTGCCGTTGTGGTTGTCAAGGCCGACTGCCTTGACAACGAGCGGGTTCGAACCGGCGCGAGACGCCTTGCTGAGATCCGTCGTGTAGCTGGCCATGCCGTTCGCGATGACCGTAGCCGAGTCGAGGTTCTTGTAGCCGTAAATCGGCTCACCGTTGGCGTTCTTGATGACCGGGGACATGACCGGCTTGAGGCCGAGGCCGCGGCAGTCCACGATCAGGCCTGTGTAGCCGCCAATGGCCTGGCCAGCCGGAGCCGCTGCAGCGGAAGAGCCCTGATGCGACGGCGTCGTGACGGACGGGATCGTCGTTGCAGGCGTCTGCGTCGTACCCGGTGTCACCTGGACGTTGACCTGCACAGAAGAAGGCGTGCTGGCCGGGACGGAGGCATCCGGAGCGGGGAAGCTCGTCGGCACCGTGTTCGTCGGCAGGACGGCCGTCGCGAGGGAGTTCGAAGCTCCAAAGACGGACATCTCCATCGTGACCGTGTAGCCGCCGCCATCGACGGCCTGCTCCGAGACAATGCGCGCACCCTGGATGAGGGCTGTGACCTTCGTCTTCGTGACATCGCTCGTCACCATCATGTTCTCGACCGTCGTCTCCGAATCAACGTTGACGCCCTTGACCATCTCAGCGAGCTGGCGGTAGGCATCGACGACAGCAGCGCGGCGTGCGAGCATGCGCGCCTGGATGGCATTGACGGCATACGTCGGAGCTACGCCCATGCCCTGTACCGTGATCTTGCTGTCACCGCTCCAGTCCATCCCCGTGCCCGCCGCAAAGGCGCTGGCAGCCGAGACGACCATGAGCGTCATGGCCATCACGCAGGCCATGAGCATCTTGGAAATCTGTCTTCTCATCCTTACTTCCTCCTCTTGGGGCTCTCTTTTGCAATCTACACTGTGAGCTTACACCTGCAATCTTAAGATTTCCCAAAAAACAGTAAAAAATATTATGCTCTATCAACTAATTTCACACGGGGCCAGCCCGTTCTGCCGTCACTCCGACTTCGTCGCGCGCATGAAGAGCTGCATGAGCTGTTCCTTCGGGTCCTTGTGATCGTGGATGATCGCGTAGACTGTCGCGCAGATCGGCAATTCGACGTGGAACTCACGCGAGAGGTCCATGAGCGCCTCCACTGTGTAGACGCCCTCTGCCAGCTTCGCGAAGGGCTTGCCCGTGATGAGGTCCTCGCCAAAGCGGCGGTTATTGCTGTGTGGCGAGAAGAGCGTCGCCTCGTAGTCGCCGAGATGCGAAAGGCCGTAGACCGTCATGCGGTCACCGCCCATCGCCTCGATGAGGCGCGAAAGCTCGTGCGTGCCGCGTGCCATCAGGGCACCCTTGAGGCTGCTGTAGCCGAAGCCGTCGAGCATGCCAGCGGCCAGGCCGATGACATTCTTCGAGGCCGCGCCGATCTCCGTGCCCAGAAGGTCCTCTCCATAGTAGAAGCGGATCAAAGGGCTCGAGAACGCATCGACGAGCTCGCGCGTGAGCTTCATCTCGCGCGCCGCGATGACCATGCAGTTCGGGATACCGCGCACGAAATCCTGCACGTGTCCCGGGCCGACCCAGACTGCCACGCGCATCGACGAGCCGAGCTCCTCGTAGAAGACCGTCGTCAAGCGCTTGCCCGTGCCGATCTCGAGCCCTTTCATGCAGAGCACAAAGCGCTTGCCAGAGAGGTCGATGCCAAGTGCCACGAGATCCCTGCAAAAGGAGCGCAGCTGCTGGGAGCTTATAGAGATGACGAGGATGTCTGCTGAAGCGACTGCCCCCGCAAGGTCATCTGTCAGCTGCACCGAATCGGGCAGCGTCAGGTATTCATTCTTGCGATGTTCCACCAGGGCAGCGAGATGACGGGAGCCCTTGCGCCCCCAGAGCGTCACCGCATGGCCGATGTGATCGGCATACCAGGCATGGAAGGAGCCCCAGCGGCCACAGCCGAGTACGGAAATATTCATGCCGAAACCTCCACTTTCGCCCCCGTGAGGTCGCGCACGACTTCGCCGGCGATGATGAGGCCGACAACAGACGGCACGAACGAGATGCTGCCCGGGACAGCGCGGCGCATATCACAGTTGCGCGCGCTGCCCGGCGGGCAGATGCAGTTCTTGCCGCAGCCGCTCTGGCGGACGCGCAGGGGCTTTTCCTTGGAATAGACGACCTTGAGCTTCTTGACGCGGTTCTCCTTGAGCTTCTTGCGCATGACGCGCGCCAAGGGGTCCACGCTCGTCTTGTAGATGTCCGTGACCTCGAATTTCGTCGGGTCCAGCTTGTTGCCGGCGCCCATGCTGCAGATGATCGGGATGTGGCGGTCGCGGCACTGCAGGACGAGGTCGATCTTGCCCGTCACCGTGTCGATGGCATCGACAACGTAGTCGTAGGGCATCGTGAAGAAGCGCTCGGCCTGCTCGGGCAGGTAGAAGTCCTCGATCGTATCGACGACAGCCTTCGGGTTGATGTCGAGGATGCGCTCCTTCATCGTCTCCGTCTTCTTCTTGCCGACCGTCTTCGACGTCGCATGGATCTGGCGGTTGATGTTCGTCAGGCAGATGAGGTCATTGTCGATGAGCACGAGATGGCCGACGCCGGCTCGCGCGAGCCCCTCTGCCACAAACGAGCCGACACCGCCGACGCCAAAGATGGCCACCGTGCTGTTTGCCAGCTTCTCCATGCCGACCTCGCCGAGCAGTAACTCCGTGCGGGAAAAGCGACCTAATTTACTCAAGATATCTGTTCCTTTCTATTTATTTCTTATTTCTGGTAGTTCTCATTTCTGATCTTTGTCGTCAGGCGTCAGGCGGAATGCCGGGAAGGCAAAGGCGCCATTTGACGCGGGCTTCGCGGGCTCCGACTGCTGCCGCATGAAACTCGGCGGCTCCAGCGTGAATGAGTCGCGCTTCGGCGCGGCCTGCTGTACAGGATGCTGCGCACTCGCCTTGGCGGGCTTCTCCTCTGCCTGCGCGGTGTTCTTGACCATGACGCCGTCCGTGAAGTCCGTCGCGATGATCGTGGCGCGCACATCGCCGCCGAGGGAATTGTCGATGACCGTGCCGAGGATGATATTGACCTCGGGGTCCGTGTGCTCGTAGATGTAGCGCGTCGCCTCATCGACATCGTAGAGGCTCAGCGTCTTGTCGCCCGTCAAGTTCAGGATGATGCCGCGCGCGCCGTCGAGGCTCTTGCTGATCAGCGGGCTGTCAACGGCCTGCTTGACGGCCTCTACCGCGCTGCGCGAACTGCGCCCAATGCCGAGCAGGGCATCGCTCGACGCACTCTGGCGGAAGATCGTCGTGACATCCGCGAAGTCGACGTTGATGACGCCCGTCGTCAGGATCAGCTCTGCCACGCAGTTGATGGCCTGCTGCAGGATGCCATCGGCGCAGGAGAACGCCTTGACGAGCGTCATGTGGCGGTTCTCCGGCAGTTTCATGAGGTTGTCATTGGCCACGAGGATCAGCGCGTCCATCTGGGCCTGCATCTTCGCGAGGCCCTCATTGACCAGGCGCTTCTTGCGGCTGCCCTCGAAGCTGAACGGCAGCGTGACGACGCCGACCGAGAGCGTCCCGAGGTCGTGCGCGATCTTGGCGACGACAGGCGCCGCCCCTGTGCCAGTACCACCGCCGAGGCCGGCCGTGACAAAGACGAGATCTGCGCCGTTCATCGCTTCGCGGATCTTATCCTTTGCGTCGAGGGCCGCCTTCTCGCCGAGCGCGATGTTGCCGCCCGTGCCGCGTCCCTTCGTCAGGTCCTCGCCAATCTGCAGCGTCTCGACGCCTTCTTCTGCCACGCGCGCGAGCTGCTTGGCATCGGTATTGATGGCGACCAGATCGATGTCGAGTTCTTTATGATGGCCCATGCGCATCAGGACGCTGTTGCCGCCACCGCCAACACCGAATACCTTGATCTTCACTTTCGGCTTTATGATTAACGTTTCTTCTGCTGCCATGCGCTCCTACTCCTCTCACATCAAAAATCTCTGAGAATTATTTCGCCATCTCAAAAACAATTTCCTGCCCCCGATGAAAATATAGGGCATTTCACCGAAAAGAGCAGGGCCGTCACACGCGGCTCTGCTCCCTTGCTTTTTCTCTATAGCGGATCAATGGAAGAGGAGTACGGCCAGGCAGGCCAGGACGATCTTCAAGCTATCGAGTTTCAAATATAACACTTCCTTATCTTAAATCGTGACACTTCATGACAATAATGATTCCGAGCAGATATGCACCTTCTGCTGATGAATACGATTATACAATGAAGCACCTTGTTTTTCAAGATGCACGGTGACGATCTTCCAGCAACGGACGCACCTGCGTCACGATCATTCCCGCGAGCATCAGGGCGCAGCCGAGAATCTGGACGGCCGTCATGCGCTCCCCGAGCAGCAGCCAGCTCGAGAGCACGCCGAAGACAGCCTCGAAGCTCATGATGATGGCCGCCTGCCCCGGCTCCGCGTACTTCTGCCCCAAGATCTGCAGCGTAAAGGCCACGCCCGCCGACATGACGCCGCCGTAGAAGATGGCAAACCAGGCGTTGAGGACAGGCTGCACGGCCACTGTCTCAAAGCCAAGTGCCGCGATGAGGCTGCCCGCCGCGCAGACGCCGACCTGTGTGAGCGAGAGCTCGATGGGATCGACGAGGCTCGCGAAGCGGTCGATGAAGAGGATGTGGCCCGTCCAGAACAGCGCGCTGATGAAGACGAGGCCATCGCCGAAGCTCAGCGAGACGGCTCCGTGTATCGAGAGAAAGTAGAGGCCAAGCAAAGCCATCGCCGCGCCGGCCCAGTTCTCCGGATGGATGCGCTTGCCGAGCAGCACCGCGCCGAGCGGCACGAAGATGATGTAGAGCGCCGTGATGAAGGCCGTCTTGCCGGCCGTCGTGTAGAGCATGGCCACCTGCTGCAGCGAGGTGGCGACCATCATGATGCAGCCGGCGCCGAGACCGGCCTTCCAGCCCGGTCGGTACGTGCCGGCGCGCTTTGCGCCCTCGCGCGAACCGCGCCAGGCATACCAGAGCCCCACGAGGAACAATAGACCTAAGATGTAGCGTGCTGCGGCATAGGTGAACGGACCGAGCCCGTCCATGCCGACCATCTGCGCAACAAACGTCGTGCCCCAGATGAACGCAGCCAGCAGGAGCATGAGATTCCCGCGTAAATGCATGAATAAATCCTCCTATCAATCGTGCAGTCGTGCTATCGCCAAAAAGACGAGAAAAAACAGGCACGCGTATGCATGCCTGTCTCTATTGTATGATGTTTTCCCGCCTCAGGCAAGTCCCGTTACCATGTAGAACAGGATGCAGAGGAATGGGACGAAGAACTTGAGTCCCATGATGACCGCGATATCGAAGTACGAATCGTGATGCGTGAGGCCGCAGATCGCGAGCAGCGTGACGAGCGCGCCGCAGTGCGGGACCGGATCGATGCCGACCGAGGCGATGGCGACGATGCGATGCAGGACCTCGAGCGGGATGCCAGCGGCCTGTGCCATGGCTGCCCACTGGTCACCGAGCATCGAGAGCGCGATCGTCAGGCCGCCCGAAGCGGAGCCCGTGATGCCAGCCATGATGTTCGTCGTGATGACGGCCGAGAGCAGCGGGCCGAACGAGTCCGCGATGCCGATGAGCGCCTGCGTGACAGGGACAAAGCCCGGCAGGCTCGTGATGACGCAGCCGAAGGCGTAGCCTGATGCGACATTGAGGACAGCTGTCGCCGACGAGATGGCCGCGTAGTTGATTGGTGCCAGGAAGCCGTCCATGACGATGAAGCGCTTGCGGCCAATGAAGGCTGCCGCGATGCTGCTGATGATGAGCGCGACCGTGATGGACCAGATGGCCGATACCTTGCCGACATTCGCCGCCAGCAGGCTGAGCTTGAGCGGCAGGAAGGCCGAGAGCGCCTCAGGATCCCAATGGAAGCCCCATTCCCACTTGAACGGGTTCGAGAGGATGATATTGATCACGATGACCATGACGAGCGGCAGCAGAGCCCAGTACCACGGGATGCGGATCTTCGGGCTCGGCTTGTGGTGCGGGCCGCCTTCGAAGTGGCGGCCATACCCCTCGCCGCGCGCCTTGAGGATTTTCGCACGGCGCGTCACCCAGCCCCAGCCGATCAGCAGGAACAGGAACGAGGCGAAGAGGCCGATGATTGGCGCCGACCACGTACTCGTCGAGAAGTACGAGGACGGGATGATGTTCTGGATCTGCGGGGTGCCTGGCAGGGCAACCATCGCGAAGGAGAAGATGCCGACCCAGAGCGTTGCTGGCAGCAAGCGCTTTGGGATGTCTGCCTTGCGGAAGACAACCGCACCAAATGGATACATGACGAAGGCGACGACAAAGACGGAAAGACCGCCGTATGTCAGTGCGCCGCAGCCCAGGAGGACTGCGAGAACAGCGCGCTTCTCGCCGAGCACATCGACGATTTTCGCCGCAACTGAGGAAGCCAGGCCGCCCTTCTCCATCAGGCGCGCAAAGACTGCACCGAACAGGAAGATCGGGTAGTATGACTTCGTGTACTCAGCCATGCGTGTCATGTAGAGCTCACTGTACGTCGGCAGGACGCCGAAAATACTCGCAAGCGCTGCAACACCTGCAAAAATTGGTGCGATCAGGATGATCGACCAGCCGCGGTAAGCAAAATACATGAGACCGATAAGGGCCACCGCAATACAGATTCCTTCTAACACAGACGGATCGTCCCCTTTCTTTCATGTTTTGCACCCCCCCGGTGCAAAACATGGAGAAAGACAGCCGGTCGGCTATTCCGGCTGCCTTTCATTTGTCTTACCCTGCGCCATGCATGATGGGAAGATATTCCTTGCATGATGCGCATTACCTCGTCTATCATAACATTATCCTTATTTATTGTCAACTGGTTAACCGTTAATATTTAGTAATGACGTAATATTGAGAATATAACCGAAACTTGTCTCTCTGAAAAGTTTCGGTTACAATAAAGGAAATACAAAGTCACTCCCCGAAAATGGGAACGGTACAACAAAAGGAATAGGTGATAGTGCATGGCCATCCATGTCATCAATGAGGCACGCCGCTGCCTCCAGTGCAAGAAGCCGCTCTGCCGCCTCAAAGGCTGCCCGGCTCAGACGAATATCCCCGAGATGATCCGGCTCTTCCTCGACGGACAGATCAATGAAGCAGGCGAGATGCTCTTCATCAACAACCCGATGAGCATCGTCTGCTCCCTCGTCTGCGACCACGAGAAGCAGTGCGAAGGCAACTGCATCCAGGGGCGCAAGGGTGCTCCGGTGCAGATCTCGAGCATCGAACATTACATCTCCGACATCTACCTCGACAAGGTCATCATGGAACACGAGCCGCCCAAGGGACAGAATGTCGCCGTCATCGGCGCGGGCCCGGCCGGCATCACGGTCAGCGTCAAGCTCGCCCAGCTCGGCTACGATGTGACAATCTTCGAGCGCAAGAGCAAGCTCGGCGGCATGATGCGCTACGGCATCCCGTCCTTCCGCTTGCCGCTCGACATCCTCAACCGCTACCAGAAGAAGCTCGTCGAGCTCGGCATCCACATCCGCCCGAACACGACGATCGGCAGCATCCTGACGCTCGATACCCTGTTCAAAGACGGCTACGATGCTGTCTTCATCGGCTCCGGCGTCTGGCGTCCGCGCGGCCTCGGCGTGCGCGGCGAGAGCCTCGGCAACTGCCACTACGCCGTCGACTACCTGCAGAACCCGGATGTCTACCAGCTCGGCGACCGCGTCGCCGTCATCGGCTCGGGCAACTCCGCGATGGATGCCGCCCGCACAGCCATCCGCAAGGGCAGCCGCTTCGTCACCGTCTACGCGCGCCGCAATGAAGTCCGCGCGAGCATCCGCGAGTACGAGTACGCACAGGCAGACGGCGTCGAGTTTGATCTCTGCAAGGGCGTCGCCGCCATCACGAAGGACGGCCCGATGCTCTACGAGCGCCACTTCGATGCAGACGGCAACCTGCTCAGCGAAGATGAGCCGCAGCTCTACCCCGCCGACAGCACGATCATTGCCGTCAGCCAGGCCCCGAAAGACAAGATCGTCCGTACGACGACGGGCCTCGAGGTCGACAACCGCGGCCTCGTCGAAGTCGACGAGAACGGCGCTACGACACGCGAGGGCGTCTTCTCCGGCGGCGACGTCGTCCTCGGCCCGGCCAACGTCGTCGAAGTCGTCAAGGATGCCAAGCACGTCGCCAAGGCCATGGACGCCTACCTCACGCGCAAGCGCGAAGCAGCCAAAGAAAAGGACACCGCCAGCCAGGACAACTGAACGGGCAACAAAAAAACTTCCCATCCCGGGAAGTTTTTTTTGTTGCCCGCTCGCTTTGCTCAAAGGGAGTCGGCATCGCGCGTGAGATCCACGATCTCCGCCATGTGGATGTGGAAGCCCGGCAGGCCGGCCAGGGTCTTGGCGCGGACGCGCAGGCGCCTGCCGTCCAGCAGGAACGTCTCCGACACCTTGCAGGGACGGTTGCGCGTCACGCGGTCGGCATAGGCGCGCAGCCTCTCCTTCTGCGCGTCATCGAGCGAATGGATGATCCAGTTGACGGCGCGCCGCCCCGAGATGCCCACGCCCTTCATGACCTTCCGATAAGCGTCGTTCTCGTAGGCCATGTACAGATTCCGGCCATCGTCGAGGAACAGGGCCACCGGCGAAGCCATGATGACATTGAAGAGGCCTGCCTTCTCATAGATGCGCGCTTCCTCGCGCGTCTCTGCACGCAGATGACGCTCCTGGCAATGCACAAGCAGCTCGTCATACGGCATCGGGCGCCCGTAATGATAGCCCTGTATCTTCTCGCAGCCGATGCTGCGAAGGAACCTCACCTGCTCCTTCGTCTCGACGCCCTCTGCCAATGTGTGGATGCCGATGGCCTTGGCCATCATGACGACCGATGTGATAATCTTGCGACTCGTATCATTGAAGGCGCGCAGGAACTCCATGTCGATCTTGAGCTCATCGAAATGGTAATCCTTGAGCACATTCAGGGAAGAGTAGCCGCTGCCAAAATCATCGAGCCAGACCGAATAGCCATTGCCGCGGAAGCGGTCGATCATCTTCAAGATCTTGTCGCTGTCCTGCACCATGGCCGTCTCCGTGATCTCGATGCGCAGGTAGTCGCGCGGCAGCTCATTCTCCCGGACGACCGCCTCGATCTCTGAAAGGACATCCATGAGCTGGAAATCCATGCGCGACACATTGAACGAGATCGGCACGATGGGCCGATGTGCATCGATCTGCCTGCGGAGCTGGCGCCCACATTCCCGTATGACATAGCGGTCGAGCTTGTCGATGAGGCGCTCCTCCTCGAGCACCGGGATGAACTGATCGGGGCGCAGGAATCCGTAAACCGGGTCACGCCAGCGCGCCAAGGCCTCCATGCCTGCGAGTTTCCCCGTCAACGTGCGCACGACTGGCTGGTAGTAGATCTCGATGTAGCCGTTCTCGACGGCCTCGTCGATGTGGGAGATGACATAGGAGCGAATCTCCAATTCCTGCCGGAGATGCTCTGAGAAGATGCAGTAGGCGCGGCTACGCTCCTTCTTGATGGAATCACAGGCCGCCTTCGCCTGCTCGCAGGCCATGCTGACCGGCACGCGCTCCTGTGGCGAGAAGTAGCGTATGCCCGCGTGCAGGTACGTGTTCTCCCCCTCGAGCAGGCCATTGACTTCCTGCACGGCCTCCTCAATGCGGCTCTGCGCATCGCCTGCCGGCACCAAGGCCATGAAGATATCCGACGACATGCGGGCCAGTGGCGCATCGGGAAAGGTGTGCCGCAGGACCGCCGCGATCTTGCGCAGGAAATCATCGCCGCCCTCCGCACCGTACGTCGCATTGTACTGCTTGAAGTTCGTCAGATTGAAGTACGCCAGCGCGTCCCTGCCGTAGACGCCTTCAGCGCGGTCAGCTTCCTCGCGCTCCGACACCTTGGAAAAAAAGAGGTGCCTGCCCATGAGATTCGTCAGGGCATCGCGCTCCACCGCGAGAAAGCGCGCGTAGACATCGACGAGCAAGAGCGACCAGAGCCATACGCCGCGGTGGCAGACACGGCGTATCGAACCCTCGACCGAGCGGAACCGGCCCGTCTTCGTGCAGATGCAGAAGGAAAGATACGAGTAACTGACCGGCAGGCCCCCCTGCAGAGCACTGCCGTGTTGCATCGCCTTCTCCACCATCATGGCAATGGACTCGTAATGCTCTGGCAAGACCATGCCGCGGAACGATGCCCCCGTCAGCTCAAAGAACTCCCTCTGTGACTGACAGTCATACAGATCTTGCATCGCTTCATTGGCACAAAAAATGCTTTCATCCGCCCGGAACAGAGCCACAGCCCCCGGCATGAGATTGAGCACCTCATCCGATACATTCGTTGATTCCATGCCCTATTGAGCACCTCTTTTCCAAATAGTGTATACAAATGGCATCCAAATGTAACATTTTTCGCAGAAACTACCTCATATGCTACCATATTGTCACAGAGAAGACAATAACCGTGCTAAAAATGATTTTATTCATAAAAACAAGGTCTAGGAAATATTGACAAGAATAATATTTCCTAGACCTGATATAGATATCAACTATTAAAAATCAATCTGCTTCTCACGCATATCCTTCGGTGTCACCATGCGTTGCTCGTAGCCATCTATAAGATAATCCCCGAGCAGCCCGACCTTGAACTTCTTTGGATCTCCTTCCGGACGCTGGTCGTTCTTTGTCAAGAGAAGGTCGAGTGCATACGGCGTGCGCGCAGCAGTTCCGCTCATGTGCATGATCATGATGGCACCACGACGTACATCGCCATTGCGCTTGTGGACGATGTGATCCATGATGCCCTCAAGCGACTCCATGGAAACAGCGCCATAGTCCTCGGCACTGCCTGAGCCGCTGACCAAGTAAGTGAAGCCCTCATCCAGCGCCACAGCACAACCATTGCGGCTGATGGCCAGTTGCGGTGGACGCATCAGCCGCGTAAGCCCCGGGCGTCCGCCCTCAATCGTCATGTCGCCGATTGCTTCAAGCAGTTTCTCGTATGAGGAGCGGACATTCAGGCGGTACGTCTCATCATCTTCAATGGGATGGCTGCGCCCTTTCTCGTCCACGCGCAGCATTGGCACATGATGGTCGGTATGGCTGCCCACTTCATTGCCATCTGCCACGATGGCGCGCAGGAGATTCGGATTGTGCACCATATTCTTGGTGATGACAAAAAATGTCGCATGCACACGATGCTTGCGCAGGACATAGAGCAGCTTATTGATGGAGTCATCATTGCCCCAGTCATCGAAGGTCAAAAATACCGTCTGAGGTGCTGCCGTCTTGACAAGGCCTGTCTTATCGGCCAGTGCCAGCTCTTTCTGTGAGAATCCCAGCATGCGGTCGGTCGACCCGACCTCCGGTGCACCAATGTAACGCTTGAGGAACTCCTGCCGGAAATTTGCCCTCGTGATGCTCTTTGCACCATAGCCAAGCTGCATCTCAATGGGAAGGTCCATGCTCTCGACAGGATACTGGTAGAGCTCTGCAGGATGAGCCAGGACATCCTGAACCGAGACAATCTGATAGGCAGAGTCATTCTGCTCATTATCCTCTGGATTATCGCCATAGGCCGCATAAGCAATGTTGTCGACTTTCTGATGCTTGATGGCCATCATGACCTCTGCCGCCAAATCTGGCTTTTCATAGTAGTCGGTACGGATATAGTAAAGATATAAAATTAACCACACCAAATCTATAGATGATTATATTAAAATATGTTATAATTATCTGTAGAGAGAGGGGGGGGGAGTCCACATGTTTGCAAAAGATGTTCTTCGCATCTTGCAGGTTTCTAGGCCGACACTCACGAAGTACGTCAAGACAGGGATTATCCGTGTCCATGTCATGCCGAACGGCCACTATGACTACAACGAGGAAGATGTCTACAAGTTCCTCAACAAGGACGTGAAGCGCAAGACTTACATCTATGCTCGTGTCTCTACGCCAAAACAGAAGCCTGATCTCAAGAACCAGATTCAGCTGCTCAAGCAGTTCTGCTTCGCCAACGGCTACACCATCAACGGCGTGTTCTCAGATATCGCTAGCGGCATCAGCTTCGAGAAGCGGAAGGGCTTGTTCGACCTGCTGGACGATGTCCTTGCCGGTCGTGTTGAGCGTGTGGTCGTGACGTATAAGGACAGATTGTCGCGCGTCGGCTACGACTTATTCTACTATCTGTTCCAGAAGTACAACTGTGAGATTGTCGTCATGAGCGAAGTCGGGTCCGAAAAGCTTGACTCGCAGGAAATCTTTGAAGAAATCGTGAATCTGCTGCATTGCTACTCTATGAAGCTGTATTCCAGTCGCAGGAGACTGCGGAAGATCAAGGAGGCGATAGAGGATGATGAAACGAGTGGAACACCACCGGCTTAAACCATCGTCGCCGATCTATGCCATGCTGCGCGAATTCTGCCATCGTTCCAAGAACCTCTACAATCATGGAAACTTCCTGATCCGTCAGGCGTTCCTCAAGGATAGCAAATGGCTGCGCTATGGCGAAGTTGACCGCTTGTTGAAGGCTGACACAGAGTACCCCGACTATCGGGAGATGCCGACTGCGCAGACGGCGCAACAGACACTCCGCATTTTAGATAAGAACTGGACATCGTTCTTCGCGGCCATCAAGGACTGGAAGGCCCATCCCGAGAAGTACAAAGGACGGCCAAAACTGCCGAAGTACAAGCCGAAGGACGGCTATTTCCCGCTGGTCCTGACGAACCAGAACTGCAAGCTCAAGGACGGAGTCATTCGCTTTCCAAGAGTCTTTCAAGGATTCACGGTAAAGGCCATCTTCTCTAGTCAGCCAGATGCTGTGTTCAAGCAGGCACGCATCATCCCGCATGGCGGGGAAATCGATCTGGAACTCGTCTATGAGATTCCAGAGGTCGAGGAGAAAGAGAACAATGGAAGATACGCCGCCATCGACATCGGCGTCGACAATCTCGCGGCACTGGCCTGGAACACAGGCGAGCGACCTGTCCTGCTCAAGGGGACGCCGCTCAAGTCGGTCAACCAGTACTACAACAAGCAGATGGCCAAGCGCAGGAGCATCTGTGAGCGGATGAATGGACGCCATTCATCGAAGCGAATCGCGCGGCTCACAGTGAAGCGGAACCGCAAGGTCGAGGATTACCTGCACAAAGCGAGTCGCAAGGTCATCGACTTGTGCGCGGGGCAGGACGTGTCGGTACTGGTCATCGGCAAGAACAAGGGCTGGAAACAGGAAGCGAATCTCGGCCGCAAGCTCAACCAGAGCTTTGTGCAGCTACCTTTCGCCCGCTTCATCCAGATGCTCCAGTACAAGGCCGAGTCAATCGGCATGAAGGTTGTGCTGACGGAGGAGAGCTATACGAGTGGCACCTCCTTCTTGGATGACGAGGCACCGGT
Source organism: Mitsuokella sp. UBA4253 (assembly GCF_002395285.1). Lineage (NCBI taxonomy): Bacteria > Bacillati > Bacillota > Negativicutes > Selenomonadales > Selenomonadaceae > Mitsuokella > Mitsuokella sp. UBA4253. Next base: position 33,998 of record NZ_DGWR01000007.1, read on the forward strand.
CAAAGCCTGCTATGACAAATCACGCCGGGTTCATCGAGGCCTGTTCTTGGCAAACGATGGCCAACGCATCAATGCCGATGTCAATGGTGCCTACCAGATCATGCGAAAAGTATTCCCGAATGTGAACGCAGACGGGATAGAGGACGTAGCGTTACGCCCAGCTGTAGTAACTCTTTCGATGAGCGCTCGTCGCAGCTCAGGCTGTGCCTGATGCGAGAAAGAGTGAACAGCGAAATTTATTAAAAATACGAATATCATTATTTGGTATTTATAATAAATATAACGTAGACAATCTCATTGCGGTTCAGCGACGTTGTCCATTTGCCGAAGATATGTGGCATGACTTCATCGGCTGACTTTGCCTGCTTGTCCTTGGACTGCACGACATTGAGTCCCTGGCCGACGAACCAGCACTTCATGGCAGAAGCCGCTTCCTTCATGTCGGCTTCATTATCAGAGGAGGCCATCTGCCGCACGATATCCGTCGTCACGCCGTACTGCTGTTGCAATCCGTTCCGGACACGCTGGATCTGCGCTGCGTATTCCTCTGCCGTGCCACCACCCTTGATGGAAGTCAGACCGATGCCAAGATCCTGACCATACGAGCGAAATAAATATCCCCCGGCATAGCCG
>NZ_DGWR01000013.1:0-74866 GCF_002395285.1 Mitsuokella sp. UBA4253
AAAAGCAAGCTTTCAATCGTCTCGTTCGACTTGCATGTGTTAAGCACGCCGCCAGCGTTTGTCCTGAGCCAGGATCAAACTCTCCATAAAATTTAGGAAAGCCTTGATTGGCTCAAATAATCTTTTTGGCCTGAACCTTGATAAATCAAAGCTCAGTAAAGAAATTGCCGATTGCTTATGTTCATAATCAATCGATGTTTTAAAAACATCTGGCTTGAATCACAAATGATTCATGTTGCATTGTTTAGTTTTCAAAGAACAACTTTGTCTTTCGAAGCTCTCGCTTCAAGCGACTCATTTATTGTACCGCATCTCTTTCAGACTGTCAAGAACTTTTTTATTTTTCTTTTTATCTGAGTCATCCGCTCCAGCAAGGCGCTTCCAATCAAGGAGCATTTTCTTGCCAGGCCGGTGTCTCGCGGCGACTTGTATTATATTACAGGACGCGCAGCCATTTGTCAACCGCTATCTTGAACTTTTTTAAAAAAATTTGCATGCGGCCTCAGATGTGCTGAGATTCACCATGATACGAAAAAAGCATCGCTTTCGCGATGCTCATCTCCATATGGCAGGGGTAGCTGGACTCGAACCAACGCATGCGGGATTCAGAGACCCGTGCCTTACCAACTTGGCGATACCCCTGTGTCTTCAGCCAGTCGCTGTCAACAGAAATCATTATAGCGTATCCTTGGCATCTTGGCAAGTATTTTTTTCCGTTTTTTTGAAAACCTGGTACAAAAAGCGCCGTTACCCCTTCACAGGCGTTTGGTTATGTTATAATATAGTTGATATCGACTTGTGACGTTCATGGCGTTTATGACGTTGTTTGATGGATATTGTGTATATACAGGGAGGAAAATCATGGAAATTAAATACGATGTTTCGATCACAGCTATCGGCAATCTCGCGCGCACGTTCCTCGAGAACAACAAGAGTGCGATCCTGCTCGACGAGGGCATCCGCCCGAATCTCTCGGACATGGTCATCGAGCACACGCCGGGCAAACTCGAAGAGGACATCAAGAAGGGCGACAAGCTCCTGATGGGCGGTGTGAAGTACACGGTCGAGAAAGTCGGCGATGCGGTCAACGACAACATCCGCGAAGAAGGCCACTGCACGATCATCTTCAATGCAACGGGTTCGATGCCGGGCCAGATCATCGTCAAGGGCCCGTCTCAGCCGACGCTCTCGGTCGGGGCTCATATCACCTTCACCAAGAAATAAGCTGCTCTTATCTTGAGCAAAAATGGACTCTGCCATGGCAGAGTCCATTTTTATTGTCGATATCAGGTCAGTTCGAGATACGAAGCTGGAGCCTTTGTCTCGTATTTTTCCGTGAGGTTGCGCACGCTCTCGCGCTCGACGAAGAAGAGCGGCAGTGTCATATTCTCCTCGCCCGCATGATGGGCCAGCAGGTCCAGAAGGTACTGTGCCGCCTTCATGCCCAGCAGCTCGTAGTCAAAGGCCACAGTTGTCAGCGCCGGATAGACAACAGCTCCGACGTCGTAGCCGCCAAAGCCGACCACGGAGATCTGCTCCGGCACTTGGATGCCGCGCTCGTGGAGATAGCGCAGGACGCCGAGGCTGATGTTGTCCGTCGCGCCGACCACGACGGTTGGTGCGAGCTCCAGGATGGCTGCCCCCTTGTTGTAAGCCGACAAGAAGTCAAAGCCCGTCTCGACGAAATCCACGCGCGCCTCAGGACGGTCCTCACAGAACGCCTCGACGAAGCCCTGTCTGCGGTCAACGCCGACGGCCTTATCGGTCTGCGTGACACCGGCAAAGACGGCATGACGATGTCCCATCTGCCGCAGGTATGCGCCGACCATGCGCCCGGCGGCCCAGTCGTCGATCTTGATGCTCGGCACGGCCTCATTCCACTGGCCCGTGTAGACGATTGGCACAGATGTCGTCTTAGCCAGTTCAATATGCCTGTCAGTCAGGCCGACTGAGTCCACGAGAATGCCATCGACGCCCTGCTGTTGCAGATTCTGTATGTTCTCGAGCTCTTTCTCGATGGAAAGATGGCTGACGAGCAGGATCCCCTGGTAGCCAGCCGGATCGAAGATGCGGTTGATGCCCGACAGCAGCTTGCCGACGGTCACGGAGTCCATGCGCGGCAGGACGATACCGATGAGCTTGCTCTCCTGCGTCTTGAGCCGCTTGGCAAAGAAGTTCGACTTGAACCCCGTCTGCTCGATGGCCTCACGCACTCTCTGCTGCTTCTCCAGGCTGATGTAGCCGTGATTGAGATAGCGCGACACGGTGCTTTTCGAGACGCCGGCCAGTTCCGCGACATCCTTGATCGTTACCTTTGCTCCCACAATATTCCCTCCAAAACAGGAGACAGCTCTCCTGAAAAATCAAATGTCCGGCAGCTGCCAGTCAATCGGCTCCTGCCCTGTGCGCTTCAAGAAGTCATTGACCCTGGAAAACGGGCGACTGCCGAAGAAGCCGCGTGAAGCCGACAGCGGGCTCGGGTGCGGCGACTCGACGATGTAGTGATGCGGATTCGTGATCATCGCCTTCTTGCGGCGGGCCGGTGTCCCCCAGAGTATGAATGCCATCGGCTTCTCGCGCGCATTGAGCAGCTCGATGATGCGGTCCGTGAAGATTTCCCAGCCCTGCCCGTGATGTGAATTCGCCTGATGCTCCCGAACGGTCAGCACCGTGTTGAGCAGCAGTACGCCCTGATCTGCCCACGGCTTGAGGCAGCCGTTATTCGGCACCTTGCAGCCGAGGTCTGTCTCCAGCTCCTTGAAGATGTTGAGCAGCGACGGCGGCGGCTGCACGCCGGGCAGTACGGAGAACGAGAGCCCATGCGCCTGCCCCGGGCCATGATACGGATCCTGGCCGAGGATGACCACCTTCGTATCGGCATAGCTCGTATAATGAAGCGCATTGAAGATCGAGTACATGTCCGGGTAGATATGATGCGTGCGGTACTCCCCAATCAGGAATTGCCTGAGCTTGCGGTAATACGGTTTTTCTAGTTCTGGATTGAGCAGTTCGGCCCAATCGTTGTGAAAGATTTCCATCGCCTAACAACTTCCTTCTATATCTTCATCTTCAGCAGCCTGTCTGCTGCCACATAGTGCTCGAACGCGCAAGACCCTCTGTCATCCGATGAGTAGAGTGCAAAGTCGGGGAATGCCGGAAAGAACGCATCGGCCTCATACGACTGCTTGAGCCGTGTCAGATAGAGCTCTCTTGTATAGGGCAGCAGCTCCACATAGAGCTCCGCCCCGCCGATGCACCAGAACGACCGCTGCGGCTCCTTGAGGTGCCGGAGCCCGAGCTCCCGCCAGAGGGCCAGCAGGCTGCAGCAGACGGTAAAGCCCTCCGCCGCAGAGAGCGTGCGCGACAGCACGATGTTCGTCCGATTGGCCAGCGGCTCTTTTCCCGGCAGCGATTCCATCGTCCTGCGCCCCATGATGACGACATTTCCCTCGGTCAGGGCGCGGAAATGCTTCATATCCTCGGGAAGATGTGCGAGCAACTCACCGCGATACCCGATGCCGCGCCGCGCGTCCAGGCAGGCAATCATCTGGAGCGGCCAGGGATTGGCGAGCTCCGCTGCGGGCGAGACACCCTGATCACCTATGGACTGGCACCAATCTCGCACAGGCACACCCGAAATGACGAGGTCGGGCGCAATGTCCCTGAGCGGCTGCAACACAAAGGCACGCTGTGTCAGATAAGGGTGCGGCAGCTTGAGTTCCGGCTCATCGAGCATGACATCGGGGATTTGGAGCAGATCGATATCAATCGTGCGCGCTCCCCAGTGCTCGTGTCGCACGCGCCCGAGCCGCTGCTCGACGCGCTGGCAGCCTTTGAGCAGCTCGAGCGGAGAAAGAGTTGTCTCCACCGCCGCTGCCGCATTGAGGAAGGCTGGCTGATCCAGCTTTCCCCACGGCGCTGTCTCATAGAACGGAGAGACAGCCACGAGATGTGTCCCCGAGAGCCCTGCCAAGGAGCGCAGTGCCTCGCGCAGCGTCTCGCCGCGCTCGCCGAGATTGGCCCCGAGGCTCAGATAGCACGTATAAGGCTTCATCCGCGCTCCCTCATGATGCTGACCGAGACATCCCGGAACGGGCCCGGAATCGGCGCGGACGGCTTGTGGACCGTCACCTCGACGCGCACGATGCTCGGGTATTCCCGCAGGACCATCGAGGCGATGCGCTCCGCCACTGCCTCGATGAGGTTTGCCGGTTCCCCCTCGACGATGCTGCGGATCTTCGTGAAGACATCCGCGTAGTTGACCGTCTGCGCGAGGTTGTCCTGCTCGCCAGCCGCCCGGAGGTCAAGATGCAGCACGGCATCCACAAAGAAGGTCTGCCCCTGCTGGCGTTCTTCCGGCAGGCAGCCGTGGTAGCCGTAAAATTCCATGTGATCTAATACGATACGGTCCATATCCTAGTACCTCACTCCACTCAGTCCGCCTGCAGGATGGCATCCGTCATGCGGCACATGCGCGCAATCGGCTTGACGTCATGGACGCGCACGATGCCTGCTCCCTTCATGATGCCGACGACACACGTCGCGCCCGTCGCCTCCATGCGCTCGTCGACAGGAAGCCCCAGCGCCGCGCCGATGAAGCTCTTGCGGCTCGTGCCGAGGAGCAGCGGGTACTCCACCCCGTCGATCGTCAGGAGTTCCTGCTGGCGGCGCAGGACCGTCAGATTGCCCTCCGGCGTCTTGCCAAAGCCGATGCCTGGGTCGAGGATCAGGTGATTGCGTGGCACGCCGGCATGGTCAGCAATCTCGATCGTCCGGCGGAAGAAGTCCTTCATCGTCTCGATGATATCGCGCGCATACGCCTTGCCGTCCTGATTGTGCATGACGACAATCGGCAGGCCAGCTTCCGCCGCGACCTCAGCCATCGCCCTCGGCTCCTCCTTGTACTGCAGCCCCCAGATATCATTGAGCATGTGGCAGCCGGCCTTCGCGGCCTCGCGCGCCGTCTCGGCCTTGAATGTGTCGACAGAGATCGGCACCGGGCACTCCTTGAGCACGGCTTCGAGGAACGGCATGAGGCGCTCGATCTCCTGCTGGGCCGGCATCGTCTGGAAGCCGGGGCGGCTGGACTCCGCGCCGATATCGATGATGTCCGCACCATCGCGCACCATCTCCTCCATATGGCGCAGTGCCTTGTCATGCGTGTTCCACTTGCCGCCGTCCGAGAACGAATCCGGCGTCACGTTGAGCACGCCCATGACGAGCGTGCGCTTGCCCAGTTCCAATTCCTTGCCATCATGAAAGGTGTATTTCCGCAGTGCTGTCATCCTGTTTACCTCCTAGTACCATCCAAGCCTGCTGGCAGAGCACCGCGTCCGTGCGGAATGCCCCGAGGCATTCTGACGTGACGGTCTTCGTGCCGCGGGCCATGCCGTCGCGCATCGTCATGCAGAGCTGCTCCGCTTCGACGACGACGAGCACACCCTCTGCATCGAGGCCGTCCGCGATGGCATCGGCCAACTGCGCCGTCATGCGTTCCTGCAACTGCGGCCGGTGCGCAAAGCACTCGACGAGCTTGACGAACTTACTGAAGCCAGCGACCTGCCCATCGTGCGGCAGGTACGCGAGGCTGACCTCGCCGAAAAACGGCAGCAGATGATGCTCGCAGACCGAATAGAACGGGATGTGGCGCACAGCCACGATGCCCTTTGTCTCCGAGGCGAAGCGCTCTCCCCAAATGGAAGCCGGGTCTTTGCCAAGGCCATCGAATAGATCTCCATAGAGCCTGGCTACCCGTTCCGGTGTCCGCTCCATGCCGCATTGCTCCAGGTCCAGGCCAAGCGCCTTCAAAAAGGCCCGCATGGCCTGCACAGCCTTTTCATTCTGTTCCCGCATATCATCTGCCCTCTCGTTTCCTGACGATTCATCATTATTTTTTATTATAGAAAATCCATCGAAAAAAAACAACCGCCATGAGGCGGCTGTTCTCGATCTTATGGATTTTACTTGACCTGGATGGCTCCGACGGGGCAATCTGCCTCCGCTTCTTTCGCATTATCGATGCTGTCTGCGGGAATCTCCTGATAGCCCTCGGCAAGGCCATCCTCACCGATGCGGAAAGCCTCCGGTGCCGTATCCGCACACATGCCGCAGCCGATGCAGGCCGACTTGTCAACATATCCCTTCATGATGATTCCTCCTCTTAAGATATATACACAACTACAGATGAATGGAACACCTCTATCATAGCACAACCGCAGCTATGCGTGTGTAACAATTCTTACGAAAAAGGGCTCCTGCCATCAGCCTTGCAGGAGCCCTTTTGCTCTAGGGGGAAATTCGATCTATGGGGATGATCCAGATCTTCTATTGGAATAGGAAGTCAGTCACCGATTATTCTGCGATGCCCGGCGTCGTCATCTGGCGCGGGGAGAGGATGTGCTCCATCTTCTCGCGGGAGAGGAGGCCCTTCTCCATGATGACCTGACGGATCGGCTTGCCCGTGTTGTAGGCTTCCTTAGCCAGCATAGCGGAGTTCTCGTAGCCGATGTGCGGCAGCAGAGCCGTGACAACGCCGACGCTGTTGTCGAGCCACTTCTGGCACTGCTCGCGGTTCGGCTCGAGGCCGATGAGGAGCTTGTCGACGAACGTGTTGACCGCATTTGTCATGTACGTCATCGAGTTGAACATGTTGAAGGCCATAACCGGCTCCATGACGTTGAGCTCGAACTGGCCGTTCTCAACAGCCATCGAAACGGCGAGGTCATTGCCGATGACCTGATAGCAAGACTGGTCGAGGACCTCTGCGATGACCGGATTGACTTTGCCCGGCATGATGGAAGAACCCGGCTGACGTTTCGGCAGCTTGAGCTCATTGAGGCCGCAGCGCGGACCAGAAGCCATGAGGCGGAAGTCATTGGCCATCTTGATGAGAACGAGAGCCGTCGTCTTCATTGCGCTCGAAACATCGGAGAAGCCGTCCGTGTTGTTCGTCGCGTCGATCATGTTGTCGGCCGTGACGTACGTCTCACCCGTTACTTCGCTGAGCGTCTCAGCGACTTTCTTGATGTAAGCCGGCTCTGCGTTGAGGCCCGTGCCGACAGCCGTGCCGCCCATGTTCATGACATGGATCTCTTCTACAGCGTGGTTGATGCGACGGATGCCGCGGCGTACAGCCGATGCGTACATGCCCATCTCCTGGCCGAGCGTAATAGGAACTGCATCCTGCAGGTGCGTGCGGCCCATCTTGAGGACATCCTTGTACTCCTCGGACTTCTTCTCGAGCTCCGTAGCGAGGCGGTCGAGAGCTGCCGTGAGCTTCTTAGCCTTGTGGCTCAGGCAGACCTTGATGCTCGTCGGGAAGGAGTCATTCGTGGACTGTGCCATGTTTGCATGGTTGTTCGGGGAGATGATGTCGTAACGGCCTTTCGGCTGACCGATGATCTCGAGTGCGCGGTTGCAGAGGACCTCGTTCATGTTCATGTTGATGGACGTACCAGCACCGCCCTGGATTGGGTCAACCGGGAACTGGTCGAGGAGCTTGCCGTCGATAATCTCATCAGCAGCTTCAATCAGTGCCTCGCCGATCTTCTTGTCGAGACGGCCCGTAGCCATGTTCGCCATAGCAGCGGCCTTCTTGACGCGGGCGATGCTCTGAACGAAATCCGGGTCAATCGTCTGGCCCGTGATGTGGAAGTTATCGATGGCACGCATCGTCTGAACACCGTAGTAAACCTCATCCGGTACTTCGAGCTCACCAATGAAATCATGTTCTTTTCTCATGTTTTCCACGTTCCTTTCTTTTCCCCGCCTGATTTCCCAGGCGGCGCCTGAAATGAAATCATCTCGCGTTGTACACGTTGTTATCATTTAGTTCAGCGGGCTTCGTTCTCCCCGCTTGCTGATTGCATTGTATCATGTATACAAAATACAATCAAGTACTTTTTTGAAAAATGTCTTTCTTTGTATACACTGTAACAGATAATCTAGAGAAAGCACCACGCGGATGCTTTCTCCAATGATTACCTTATACGAAAACTTACATCAGAACTTATATCGGGATTACCTTACATCATGCCGAGGATGCCCATGATTGGCAGGCCGAGAGCCATCCAGACCACGATGTGCATGACCGTGATGACGAAGCCGATCTTCCACCACTCGCCCTGGCCCATGAAGCCGGTGCCGAAGAAGATTGGCGTGACGCCACAGCCGTAGTGCGTCAGGAACGATGCACTGTTGCAGAGGATTGCGAGGATGATGGCCGTCGGGATGACCGGAGCACCTGCTGCGACGAGAATCGTCATGAAGGCGATGAACATCGCGGCGATGTGTGCGCTGTTGCTGGCCAGCAGGTAATGTGCCATCGTGTAGATGACGCAGAGGACGATGAGCATCGTCATCCAGGACATGCCGGCGCAAGCTGCTGCCATCGTGGCAGCGAACCATTTCATGAAACCGAATTTCGAGAGATAAGCAGCCATGTTGACGAGAACGCCCATCCATACGAGGACATCCCATGCGCCATGCTGTTTCGTGACGTCGCTCCAGTCAATGCAATGCGTGATGAGCATGGCCGAGAGGCCGAGCAGTGCGACGATAGCAGAATCGATGTGATGGATGCTACCCGTTGCCCAGAGGACGAGGCAAGCGATGAAGATGACGCAGAGAACCTTTTCCTTGCCGGTCATGGCGCCCATTGCGCCGAGTTCCTTCTTGGCGAGAGCCAGCGTCTCCGGCGTTTCCGTGAGTTCCGGCTTGATGATCTTGTAGAGCAGATACGGCGTGACGATGGAGAGCAGCAGGCCCGGGATGATGCTGACCTCAAACCAGGACATCCAGCTCAAGGACTGGCCAAAGGCCTGTTCCGTCAGGGTATTCGCGAGGACGTTGTTCGATGCACCCGTCATGAAGATGCAGGCCGAGGTGATGACGGCCGCATAAGCACTGTACATCAGGAAAGCGCCCGTGCGCTTGTTCTTGCCGCTCTTGGCATCACAGCCGAGGGCAAGGGAGACACTGTTGACGATTGGGTAGATGATGCCGCCGCCACGAGCCGTGTTCGACGGCGTGAACGGTGCGATGATGAAGTCTGCTGCGCTCATGACGTAGGCGACGCTCAGCGTGTTCTTGCCGAAGCGCGAGAGCAGCAGGTAAGCGATGCGCTTGCCGAGGCCCGTCTTGATGAAGCCCGTGGCAAACATGAAGGCCGATACGATCAGCCAGATTGTGCCGTTCGAGAAACCTTCGAGTGCCTGACCAGCCTTCATGATGCCGAGTACCGGCAGGAGTGCGCAGGCGATGATTGCGATGGCACCGAGCGGCAGCGGCTGCAGGATGAAGCCGGCGATCGTTGCGACAAAGACGGCGAGCAGGCCCCATGCCTGCGGGCCTACCCCAGCAGGCGCTGGGATAAACCAGATGATTGCTCCGATGGCCACACAGATCAGGCCACGCAGCAAATTACTGCTGTTTTCTTTTGACATATGATTCCCTCCTGTGTCATTAATACGACTTATCTTTTTATTACTGTATTCAATATACCGTATCGCCTAGCAAAATCGACAGAATCCTACAATATCGAGTAAATAGTTTTTTTTTACTGACAACTTGTAACATAAATGGGAAGGCTGTGATATAATATCAGTGTTTTAGATGCAGTCCATTTATCATTTCGATAGGTACAACTGTTGCCAGGAAAAAGAACCGTGTGATACACTATAGGGCAGTATACATAATTCACTGAGGAGGAGGCAACATGATCAGTAAACACCGGGAACTCTTCATCTTTATATGCATGTTGCTCATCGTGCCGCTGGCCGGTGAGCCGCGCATCCATCCATTCGGCAATGAGTTCAGCTCGTTCCGCGTGAGCTTTGGCTCGCCGATGTTCCTGCTCTTCCTGCTCTGGCTGCGCAATGTGCCGATGGCTGTGTCGGGCCTCGCCGTCGGCATTGCAGTCGTCCTGTTCCGCGGAGCGCTCGACGCGATTGGCGGTGCGCCCATCTCGACGGGCGTCTACCAGCACATCCCGACGTTTTTCTACTATTTTACCTATGCCATCTGCTTCTCCTGCATGAAGCTCAACCGTGCGCCCATCACGACGCAGGCCATGAAGATCGCCTTCTGGGCCATCATCGCCGAGGTGATTGCGAGCATAGCGGAGCTCTACACGATGGACCTCTTCCTCGGCACACAGGCGGCCATCATCACGGTGCCGGTGCTCGCGCGCCTCACGGGCATCGCTTTCTTGCGCTGCTTCTTCATCTTGAGCTTCTTCTTCCTGTCGCAGCTCTATCTGACGGAAATCCACCTCGCCCACGAACTGCACGAGAAGAATCGCCTGACGATGATGATCGCGAACATCTACGAGGAGGTCTTCGAGCTCAGGCAGGCCCTGCACAAGGCGGAGACGGCCACGCACGACTGCTACGGCATCTACGAGGACCTGCGCAGCCTGCACGACCCAGCAGAACTCACGCGCATCACGCAGGAGGCCCTGCGCGTGGCCGGCGAGGTCCACGACATCAAGAAGGACAACCAGCGCATCTACGCCGCGCTCAGCGAGATGACGAGCCAGAACAACTCGCACAAGCTCAACGACTACCTGTCACCTGCCGAGATCTGCCGCCTGATCGTCCACGCGCAGAAGAAATACGCGCGCCAGCTCGACAAGCGCATCGAATTCTCGACAGATGTGTCCGCCAGACTGCCGGAGCTCCACGCCTACACGATCCTGTCCATCCTCAACAACCTCACGGCCAACGCCATCGAGGCTATCCATGAGAGAGGCAGCATTGCCATCTCCATGAAGCGCATGGGCAGTGACCTCCACCTCGAGGTCACGAATACGGGCAGCTCCATCCCGCTGCGCCGCCTGCGCCAGATCTTCCGCCCCGGCTACACGACGAAGTACGACAGTGACGGCCGCGCCTCGAGCGGCGTGGGACTGACATACGTCAAGTCGCTCGCCGAACATCTCGGCGGCAGCATCACGGCGGCATCGGACGGCAAGGACAATGTGACGTTCCACATCGCGCTGCCGCTCAACAGCCTGATGACGCACCCAATAGCCAACCTGCCAGCCGTAGAGAAGGCAGGCGCCGCATCATCTCAACAGAAAGGACCGCTATCATGAACATCATGCTCATCGACGACGATGAAGCAATCCGCGATATGCTGCAGGACATTATTGAAGACTACGAGCTCGGCACAGTTGTCGCCTCGCTGCCGAGTGCCGCAAACATCACGACGGCAGAGCTCATCGCGCGCCACATCGACCTCCTGCTCATCGACATGCTCATGCCGGACTGCGACGGCATCGCCTCCGTGCGCCGCTTCCAGGACTTCCCCGGCAAGATCATCATGATCTCGCAGGTGAACAGCAAGGACCTCATCGGCAAAGCCTATGAGAGCGGCATCTACGCCTACATCACGAAGCCCCTGAACCGCAATGAGATCATCAGCGTAATGCGGTCCGTAGAGGAATACATCCGCCTCGAGCGCTTTGCCCACACCCTGCAGAGCACCTTGCAGACGACGCTGAATCCGGACATCGCCATGATGCAACAGAAGGAGGTCACGCCGCAACAGAAGGCCGCCTCCCTGCTCAAGGAGCTCGGCGTGGCCGGCTCAGCGGGCTACGACGACCTGATCGAGATCATCGCCTACCTGCAGGCGCACAACAAGGGCTCAGCCATCCCCTCGCTCAAGATTATCTTCACCGCCGTCGCCGAGCAGCACGCTGCCGAGAACGTCCAGAAAGAAGCCAAGACTATCGAGCAGCGCCTGCGCCGCGCCGTCTTCCAGGCTATGGTCAGCACCGCCTCAATGGGCGTCGTCGACTACACGAACCCCAAGTTCGAGGAATACGCCCCGTTCTACTTCGACTACGCAGAGGTATGCAGCATTATGCGCATGATCCAGCAGAACGAGAAACCGCAGATCTCGAAGGTTCACATCAACACCAAGAAGTTCATACAGGCACTCTACACCGCTTCGCAGGAAGCCTGACTTATCCACAAAATTATCCACAAAATCAAGACGAGCTGTGCATAACTCCGAAAAAATCGCGGAGTTATGCACAGCTCGTCTTCTCATATGCTCTTGTTACGGCAGTCTCAGCCCTTCGATGAAACCTCATTGTAGACGTCCTTGAGCAGTGTCTCCTTGCGCAAGGAGAGGCACTCGCAATGGCGGTCGTCAGCGTCTACCGTGCGGATTGTCTCGAGGATAATCTCGCCGATCATCGGTGCGTCGTCGTAGAAGATGTCCGCCATATCCTGATGCGACCATGCCTTGCGGATGCCCTCGCCGTAATTGACGGTGAAGTAGAGGCCGGCATAGCAGGCGCCGATCTCGCGCGCCAGATAGACCTCGGGTGCAATGCTCTGGCCGACGATGTCGGCATGACCGCTCATCATCGCGACTTCCGCGGGGCTCTCGAAGTGGCGGCCGTCCGTCACGGCATAGGTGCCGCGCGTGAAGACACGCCCCGTGAAGCGCTTCTTCGTCGCCTTGATCAAGGCCTCGCGCATCTCGGGGCAGAGCGCATCGCGCATGACGAGCAGGTAGCGCCCGTCGAGCATGACGTCCTTGCGGACCGAGAGGTCGAGGTAATCGTCGGGGATGATGAAGTCGCGCAAATCGAGGAGCTTGTTGACCGTGCCGACGCCGCCCTCCGAGATGATGCGCTTGACGCCCGCTTCGCGGAAGACCCAGAAGACCTGCCGCGAGGCATCGGCGCGCGTCACGCCAGAGCGCCAGCCGTGCATGCGCACGGTCAGCACGCGCTTCTCACCGACGCAGAAGAGGCGCATCGAGGGGCTCCTGCCGTACGGCGTCTCGAAATACAGATTGTCCTCAAGGATCTTCACATCTTCATCGGGCAGGTTCGCCGGGAAATTGCTCGAGAGCGTGCCCGAGCCGCCGACGACGGCGTAATCTGCACGCGGGATCTCTGCGTTCACTGCCTGCTGTTCATTTGCCATGATTATGCCTCTCTTTCTTTGTAGTACGCTGGATTGATTCGTGGGATGGAGCAGCTTATGGCAAAGGGCCGGGGTGGTATGTGCCGGCTTCGCCGCTCCGTTGAATGGGGCCCATGCCAGAATATCCTTCTAAGCTGCTTCGCCGCCTGCCGCGGCTCTTTACACGGCAATAGAAGCCGCAGACCCTCGGGCCCCAGCCCTGCGGGCTATCACTGCGCGGCTCCAGGCGGCACACACCACCCCGGCCTAAGCTCAGCCCGTTTTCTAGGCGCACCATAGAGCTCATTCATCAGCGCGACGAAGCCGGATAGCAGGCCGTTACTGAGGGCGGGGCATGCATTCCGCCTGCAGGAGCAGAGCGATAGCCCGAAGGGCTGAGCCCTATCGCGCACTGGCCTAGAAATCCGATGTCAGAACGCCGCGGTAGGCGGCGAAACTCGCCTCAACAGCAAGGCGCACCATAGGGCTCATTCAGCGGCGCGACGAAGCCGGATAGCAGGCCGTTACTGAGGGCGGGGCATGCATTCCGCCTGCAGGAGCAGAGCGATAGCCCGAAGGGCTGAGCCCTATCGCGCGCTGGCCTAGAAATCCGATGTCAGAACGCCGCGGTAGGCGGCGAACTCACCTCAATGGTAAGCTACACCATAGGGCTCATTCAGCGGCGCGACGAAGCCGGAATGCATGCCCCGCCCCGCGCCACGAATCACACGAATCAGAAACGCCTGATGATACGGTACTCCGTATCGCGTTGCGCGGCCTCTCTGCCCGCCCCTTCGATGAGGCGGACCATCTTCTTGGTCGACATATCGTAGCGCGTGCCCGCTGCCCGCACGACATTCTCTTCGAGCATAATGCTGCCGGCGTCGTCGGCGCCGAAGCCGAGCGTCAGCTGGCCGATGCGCTCGCCCTGCGTGACCCACGAGCCCTGGATGTGCGCGATGTTGTCCATGTAGAGGCGCGAGAGCGCCAGCGTGCGCATGTAGTCCCAGCTCGAGGTCTTCTCGCCGCCGAGCTCTGTGTGGCCCGGCTGGAACGTCCAGGTGATGAAGGCGCGGAAGCCGCCCGTCTTGTCCTGCAGGCGGCGCACCTTCTCCATGTGCTCGATGCGCTGCGCCATCGTCTCGCCGAAGCCGATGACCATCGTCGCCGTGCTCTCCATGCCGATGGAATGCGCGCATTCCATGACATGCAGCCAGTCGTCCGTCATGATCTTCTTGGGGCTGACCTTGCGGCGCACCTCGTCAACGAGGATCTCCGCGCCGCCGCCCGGCAGGCTGTCGAGACCAGCCGCCTGCAGCCGCTTGAGCGTCTCGAGGATGGAGAGCCCCGCCTCGCGCGCGAAGTGCTGGATCTCTGTCGCCGTGAACGAATGGATGGTGATAGAAGGATACGCCTCCTTGATCAGGCGCAGCATCTTCTCGTAATACGCGAGGCCGAGCTCCGGGTAGAGCCCGCCCTGGATCATGACCTGCGTGCCGCCGGCCTCGACCGTCTCCCGGACCTTCTCGAGAATCTCTTCATGGGAGAGCAGGTAGGCGTCCTTGCTGCCCTGCCGCCGGAAAAAGGCGCAGAAGCGGCACTCGTTGACGCAGACATTCGTGTAGTTGATGTTGCGGTCAATGATGAAGGTCGTCGTGTTGCCGAAGCGCTCCTTGCGGATCTTGTCTGCCTCACGTCCGAGGGCGATGAGGTCGCCCTCGCGCAGCAGATCTTCTCCTTCTCGTTCTGTCAGTCTCATGCTCTCACCTCACTGCCGCCGATTGGCTGATAGAATGTATCGCGCTCGACGGGCTCGTAGCCCGCCTCGCGGATGATCTTCTCGAGCTGCGTGCGCGTGATACCCGTCTTCGTCCGCGCGCCCGCAGCATGGATGATCTTCTCCTCGCCGATCGTGCCGTCGAGGTCGTCGGCGCCGAAGCCGAGCGCGAGCTGCGCGACGGGCAGCGTCAGCATGATCCAGAAGGCCTTGACGTGGTCGATGTTGTCGAGAATCAGGCGCGAGAGCGCCATCATCTTCATGTCCTCCCAAGAGCCGGCGCGCTGCAGCTGATACTCCTCGCCGAGATTCGTGTGAGCCGGATGGAACGGGAAGAGCATGAAGGCCTGGAAGCCGCCCGTCTCATCCTGGATCTCGCGGATCGTGATGAGGTGCTGCAGGCGCTCCTCGATTGTCTCGACATGGCCGTACATGATGGAGGCATTCGTGCGGATGCCGAGGCTGTGCGCCGCTTTCATCGTCTCGATCCACTCATCCGCCGTCGCCTTCTTCGGGCAGATGATCTCGCGCACGCGGTCCGAGAGAATCTCAGCGCCGCCGCCCGGCAGGCTGTCGAGGCCATCCTCTTTGAGCAGGCTCAGGACCTCGCGGATGCTCTTGCCCGTCATCTTGGCAAAGTTCACGATCTCGACGGGCGTGAAGGCCTTGACGTCTACCTCCGGCAGCGCCGCCTTGACCTGACGCACAACGGCGCGATAATACGAGAACGGCTTATCGGGGTGCAGGGCCGATACGATGTGGATTTCCGATAAGTTTGGCGTCTTTTTTGCCTGCTCGAGGACGCGCTCGATGTCACCGGGCTCCATCACAAAGCCGCGCGCATCGCCCGCCTCCACCTGGAAGGCGCAGAGCGGGCAGTTCGAGCTGCAAATATTCGTCAGGTTGATGTGGCGGTTGACGGTGTAGTAGACCGATCGGCCGCTCTTTTTTTCCTTGGCTCTGCGCGCGCAGTCTGCCAGGAACAGCAGGTCATTGTCCTCGTAGAGCGCCAGCGCGTCCTCGAGGGTCAGGCGCTCGCCTGCCGCCGCTTTCGCGCGCGCCGCTTCGATGTTCTTCATGACGTCTCCTTTCATTCGATGATGCGCAGGATGTTGAAATTGCAGTCACAGGCGGCCGGGGTACGCCCCGCCTCCTTGATGATGCGGATGATGTTGTCTTCGCTCAGGGCAGTCGGGCTCTTCGCGCCCGCATCGTGCAGGATTGTCTCCTTGTGGACCGTGCCGTCGATGTCATTGGCACCAAATCCGAGTGCGACCTGCGCGACTGGCACCGTCAGCATGACCCAGTACGCCTTGATGTTCTTGAAGTTGTCGAGCATCAAGCGCGAGATGGCCATCGTGCGCAGGTCATCCCACATGCTCGTCTGCTTGACCTCTTTGCCGAGCTCCGTGTGCTTCGGCAGGAACGGGAAGCAGATGAACGTCTGGAAGCCGCCCGTCTCATCCTGCAGTTCGCGCAGGCGCAGCAGGTGGTCGACGCGCTCCTCCATCGTCTCGATGTGGCCGTAGAGCATCGACGCATTCGACTTGATGCCGAGCTTGTGCGCCGTGCGCGCCACCGTGAGCCATTCGTCGGCCGTGGCCTTGTTGGGGCAGAGCTCGCCGCGCACGCGGTCGGAGAGGATCTCCGCACCGCCGCCGGCAATGGCCTGCAGGCCGCCACGGTCGCGCAGCTGGCGCAGCACCTCTTCGACGGGCAGGCCGGAAATCTCGGCAAAATGCGTGATCTCCACGCCAGTGAATCCCTTCATGTAGAGCTTCGGGAAGCGCTCGTGCAGCGCCTCCACGATGCCGAGGTAATCCTCGAACGACCAGGTCGGATGGAGTCCCGAGACGACGTGGAGCCCCGCAAGGTTCGGGTCGCGCATGGCGTCCTCGACGACCGCGATGGCCTGTGCCTTCGTCATCGCATAGGCGCCCTTCTCGTCCGCATCGCGGCCAAAGGCGCAAAACTTGCAGTGAGAGGTGCAGATATTCGTCAAGTTGACATGGCAGTTGACGTTATAGTAGACAATGTCCCCGCACTTCTCGCGGCGCACGTGATCGGCCAGGGCGCCGAGCCAGGCGAGGTCATGGCACTGGAAGAGCCTTATGCCGTCCTCCCGCGTCAGGCGCTCTCCGCGCATCACCTTCGACTCGATATCTTGATATTCTCTTGTAGCCAGCAAAACAAAAACCTCCGTATTCTGTGCCGCTCCCCGCAGCACGTTTCTGCTCGTATCGCGTGCAAACTCCTTCTATTATATCATCGAACATTTCAGATTCCTAGGTCAAAAGTCATGCCAGAGGGTACGAACCATAAATGTCATGAATATGTCCATCTTGCACAAACAACGATGGATTTTTTATCTGTAACATTGTATAATATAAGAGTCTATTCATCGTGCACGCGCGTGTACAGATTCACAGAGAAAAGGTGGGATTCCTCATGAGACTATCCAATGTATCCAAACGCTGTAAACTCCTGGCGCTCAGCGCTGCTGCGGTGCTGAGTCTCGGCCTCATGGCCGGCTGTGGCTCCAGCGACCAGTCGTCTTCCTCGGGCAGCGGCAAGACCTACAAGATCGGCATTGTCCAGCTCGTCGAGCACAATGCGCTCGACGCCGCCAACAAGGGCTTTGTCGATGGCCTCAAGGAACGCGGCTTCGAAGAGGGCAAGAACATCACGATCGACCGCCAGAACGCACAGGCCGATCAGTCGAACCTCCAGAACATCGCCCAGCGCTTCGTCAGCGCGAAGATGGACCTGATCTGCGCCATCGCGACGCCAGCAGCGCAGACGATGGCCAACGCCACGCATGACATCCCGATCGTCGGCACGGCCATCACCGATTATGAGGGCGCGAAACTCGTCGCCTCCAACAAGGAACCGAAGGGCAACGTCACCGGCACGAGCGACATGAACCCGGTCAAGGAACAGATTGACCTGCTGCTGAAGATCAAGCCAGACGCCAAGACGATCGGCACGGTCTACTGCTCGAGCGAAGTCAACTCGGAAGTCCAGGTCAAGGCCATGAAGGAGTACGCCGAATCAAAGGGGCTGACGGTCAAGGTCGCGACGATTTCCACGGTCAATGACATCCAGCAGGCAGCGCAGAGCCTCATCGGCTCCGTCGACGCCTTCTACGAGCCGACCGACAACATCATCGCCTCGGCGATGCCGACGCTCATCGACATC
This sequence comes from Mitsuokella sp. UBA4253, assembly GCF_002395285.1. Taxonomy (NCBI): domain Bacteria; kingdom Bacillati; phylum Bacillota; class Negativicutes; order Selenomonadales; family Selenomonadaceae; genus Mitsuokella; species Mitsuokella sp. UBA4253. The sequence continues at coordinate 17,902 of NZ_DGWR01000013.1, forward strand.
ACGAATGCCGCCAAGGTCCCCGTCATCTGCGGTGAGCCGAACATGGTCAAGGCAGGCGGCCTCGCCACCTACGGCATCGACTACTACAAGCTCGGCGTCCAGACGGGCCACATGGCAGCCGACATCCTCGAGGGCAAGAAGCCTGCTTCCATGCCGATCGAGATGGCCAAGGACCTCAAAGTCACGGTCAACAAGGCCAACGCTGCTCTGCTCGGCATCACCTTCCCAGAGGATGTCCTCAAGGATGCTGACGTCATCGAATGAGCCGGATGAGGCACTGCAAGTAAGGAGAACAACATGGATCTAGTCATATCCACTGTTTCACAGGGGCTGCTCTGGGCGCTGCTCGCCATCGGCGTCTATCTGACGTTCCGCGTGCTCGACATCGCGGACCTCACCGTCGAGGGCAGCTTCCCTCTAGGGGCAGCCACGGCCGCCACGCTGCTGACGGCCGGCTACCACCCCATCGCGGCAATCCTCGCGGCCTGCGTCGCGGGCATGCTCGGCGGCATCGTCACGGGCTTCCTCTGCACGAAGCTCAAGATCCCGGCGCTGCTCGCCGGCATCCTGACGATGATCGCGCTCTACTCGGTCAACCTGCGCATCATGGGCAAGGCAAACCTGCCGCTCCTGCAGCAGGACACGATCTTCACGATCTGGCAGTTCACCGGCCTCGACAAGAGCATGACGACGCTCGTCATCGGCGCCATCATCGTCCTGATCGTCGCCGTGCTCAACTACTGGTTCTTCGGCACGGAGATCGGCGCCGCCGTCCGCGCGACGGGCAATAACCCGCACATGATCCGCGCCAACGGCATCAACACCGACGCCATGGTCGTGCTCGGCCTGCTGCTCTCGAACGGCCTCGTCGCCATGTCCGGCGCCCTCGTCGCGCAGAGCAACGGCTTCGCCGATGTCGGCATGGGCGTCGGCACGATTGTCATCGGTCTCGCCTCCGTCATCATCGGCGAGGTGCTCTTCGGCACGAGGAGCTTCAAGAACTGCCTGATTTCCGTCATCCTCGGCTCCATCGTCTACCGCGCCGTCATCGCCGCGGTCCTGCAGATGGGCATGCCGCCGAATGACCTCAAGCTCTTCACGGCCATCCTCGTCGCCATCGCGCTCTCTCTGCCGCTCATACAGGCACGCTTCAACGCACTGCGGAAGGCGGTGAAGAAATAATGCTCGACATCAAGCACATCTCCAAGACATTCAATCCCGGCACAATCACCGAGAAGCTGGCCCTGCACGACGTGAGCCTCCACCTCGGCGCTGGCGACTTCGTCACCGTCATCGGCGGCAACGGCGCGGGCAAGTCGACGCTGATGAACTCCATCGCGGGCACCTATCCCGTCGATGAGGGCACCATCGAGATTGCCGGCACCGACATCACGAAGTGGCCGGAGCACAAGCGCGCCAAGTTCATCGGCCGCGTCTTCCAGGACCCGATGATGGGCACAGCGGCCGGCATGATGATCGAGGAGAACCTCGCCATCGCCGCCCGCCGCGGGCGCCGCCCGACCTTGCGCTGGAGCTCGTCCTCAAAGGACCGCGAGCACTTCCGCGAACTCCTCGCAGGGCTCAAGCTCGGCCTTGAGGACCGCCTCGAGTCAAAAGTCGGCCTGCTCTCCGGCGGCCAGCGCCAAGCGCTGACCCTCTTGATGGCCACGATGGCCAAGCCGAAGCTCCTGCTGCTCGACGAGCACACAGCCGCCCTCGACCCGAAGACGGCCGAAAAAGTCCTCGGATTGACCGAGAGCATCGTCCGCGAGCAGCAGCTGACCACCCTGATGATCACCCACAACATGCGCGACGCACTGCGTCTCGGCAACCGCCTGATCATGATGTACAACGGGCACATCCTCTTCGACGTCAGCGGCGAAGAAAAAGCACACCTGACCGTCAAGGATCTGCTCGCCATGTTCGAGAAAGCCGCCGGCAGCGAGCTGACAAGCGACAGCCTGCTGCTGAGCTGACGTACATCCAACACCACTCACATCCAACAGCGTAGCGCGGGGGCATATATTTCGGCTTCGGCGCTGCCGCTGAATGTGGCCCATGGCACGAATCACATCAAGGCTGTTTCGCCGCCTGCCGCGGCGTTCCGACATCACTGTGCTAAGCAGGGATGTCTTGGGCCACAGCCCTGCGGGCAATCGCTCCACGCCTGCAGGCGAAATACATGCCCCCGCTTCCAGATCGTCGAAACGAGCCTTGCGGGCCCGAAGGGGATGGGCGGGCAAAAGCGGAGCGTTGGCATCCTGCGTAAAGAATTGATTTTTTTCCCGACAAGAATCCTGTCTAAAGAGCGTCGTCCAAGCGAAGCGCGTTTAGCTCTTTAGGCAGGATTCATTCCTAAGGGAAAAAAATCGATTCAGCAGGACGCCTCAGCGAAGCGTTGCACGCCCATCCCCTCCGGCCCCCGCGCATCGATGCTCGATGTAAAAAACAAAGAAGAAGCCAGTTCCATGTAAAAAACATGCATGGAACTGGCTTTTCTGTCGGATGGATTCCGTTGACTCAGAGGTATTCCTCGAAGCGCTCGAGGTCGAGGATGTGAAGATTCTTGCCCTCTACTTTGAGCAGGCCATCCTTTTGCATCGCTGAGAGCTCTCTTGATAGCGACGGGCGCGTGACGGCCAGGTAGGCTGCGAGGTACTCGCGGCTGACGGCGAGCTCGACGTGGCCGTCTGTGTCCATGTTCTGGAACAGGTAGCGCACGATCTTCTCGCGCAGGCTGCCGCTAGCGAGCACCTTGATGCGGCCGTGCATGAAGTAGGCCTTGCGCGCGAAGATGCGCATGAGGTTGCGCTCGACGAGCAGCGCGCTGCGCGAGGGCGATTCATCCTGACTGCTCAGCGTGAAGAAGCGGCTACCGATCTCCAAGAGCTCCGTCTCCTTCGCCGCCTCGACGTAGATGTCGTAGGGACGCTTGAGCACCTCGTAGACCTCGCCGAACATGTCGCCCGGCTCGTTGACCTCCGAGATGAAGATGCGTCGGCCGGAGAACGTGTCCTTGAGGATGTGCACCTCGCCGCGCAGGAGGATGTAGAGGGAATGCGGCTGATCGCCGTCGTGGAAGACGATCTCGCCTGGCGCAAACACGTGGCGGCGGACCTGGCTCGAGGCCAGAAGTTCCGCAATCTCTGCGTCATCCATGCCCGTCGTCAGGTTGCTGCAGCGCAGGATGGAGGCCACCGGCGCCTCCTGGTTTGACAGGCAGCTGCAGCAGGCCGGGCCTCCCTTTTTCCGGACGGTACTCATCGGCTCATTCCTTGACGAGGAGCTTCTCGATCTCGACGACGTACATCGTGTGGTAGTCGTCCTTGTACCACTTCTCGTCGCAGCTCTTATCGATGAAGAACTCCGAAGCGAGTGGCTGCGCGTAGAGCTTGCGGCAGAGCATCGTCACGCGCGCCTCGTCGAAGTACGTGCGGCCGTTGTCGTGAAGGACCGTCAGGCCGGCCTTCTTGATCTTGTCCTCATCGCGGCCCGAGACCGTGCCGAAGTAGTTCATCATCTTGCGGTACTCCTCCGGGAATACCGACAGAGACAGGCCGTCTGCCTTGTCGACGAATTCCTTCGTGTAGCGCGTCGGACGGATGAAGATGTAGGCCACCGGCTTGCCCCACATGATGCCAAGGCCGCCCCACGAGGCCGTCATCCCGTTCGACTTGCCCTCGTACTCGCCCGTGACGAGCAGCCAGTCCTTGCCGATGACGCGGAACGGGCTCTCGTTGAAATCAAACGGGGAAATCTCTTTTACTGCCATGATGCTCTTCCTTTCTTCTGTACACACCTAAATCATATATCCACATGTTATCCACAAAACACAGGGGATATCCACAGGTCTTCCATGGATATCCCCAGTTTTCTGTGGATAAAGTTTACTTCTTCTCCTCATCCTCGAGCGCATTGTCGAGTGTGTGCCATGCGAGCACGGCGCACTTGACGCGGGCCGGCATATTCGAGACGTTCTGGAGTGCCAGCGCCTCGTCGAGTTCCTCGAGCTCGCTCTCGTCCGTGATCTCGCGCTTGATCATGCCGATGAACTTCTCAGCAAGTTCCTTGGCCTTCTCGACCTTCTGGCCGCGGATCAGGTCAATCATGATGTCCGTCGAGGCCTGCGAGATGGCACAGCCGACGCCCGTGAAGGAAGCGTCCTTGACGATACCGTCCTCGATCTGGAGTTCCAGCGTGATCTCATCGCCGCAGCTCGGATTGTGGCCCTTGAGCGCGCACGTCGCATGCGGCAGGTGACGCTTGTTCTCCGGATTGCGGCTGTGCTCGCCGATGAGCTCTGTGTAGATGTCTTCAAGCGCCATAGCCAAGGACCCCCCTTACCTTCTTGAGTGCATCGATCCAGCGGTCGATGTCCTCGCGCGTGTTGTAGAGATAGAAGCTGGCGCGGCAGCTCGCGTTCTGACCGAGGTAGCGGTGCAGCGGCTGTGCGCAGTGATGGCCGGCGCGGACTGCGACGCCGTAGCTGTCGAGAATGCTCGCCACATCGTGCGGATGGACGTCTTTGACGTTGAAGGCGATGATGCCCGTCTTGTTGTCGCGCGTCGTATCGCAGCCGTAGAGCTCGATGTACGGCAGCTCGCGCAGCTGCGGCAGCGCGTAGTCGACGAGGTCCTTCTCGATGGCCTCGATGCGGTCGAACGTGATCGTCTCGAGGTAGTCGATGGCCGCCGTCAGGCCGGCTGCGCCGCCGACGTTCTGCGTGCCTGCCTCGAATTTGGCCGGCAGCTCAGCGTACGTCGTATCCTGCTCCTCGACGTACTCAATCATGTCGCCGCCGCGCAGGAACGGTGGCATCGCATCGAGGATGTCGTACTTGCCGTAGAGCACACCGATGCCCATCGGCGAGAGCATCTTGTGACCGGAGAAGGCGAAGAAGTCGCAGTCGAGATCGCGGACATCGACCTTCATGTGTGCCACGCTCTGCGAGCCGTCGACGATGGCGACAGCGCCGACGCTGTGCGCCTTCTTGACAATCTTCTTGACGTCGTTCTTGAGGCCCAGGACGTTCGAGACTTGCGTCACAGCGACGATCTTCGTCTTCTCCGTAATCTTCGTCTCGATGTCCTCATCCGAGAGGTTGCCGTCTTTCTCCAGATAGATGTACTTGAGCGTCGCGCCCGTCGTCTTGGCAACGAACTGCCACGGCACGAGGTTGCTGTGATGCTCCGTGATCGAGATGACAATCTCATCGCCGGCTTTGACATTGTGCAGGCCGTAGCTGTAGGCGACGAGGTTCAGCGCCTCCGTCGCATTCTTGGTGAAGATGATCTCCTCGGGGCGGGCCGCATTGATGAACTTCGCCGTGCGCGCACGCGCATTCTCATAGATCTCCGTCGCCTTGACCGAGAGCGCGTAGGCGCCACGGTGCGGATTGGCGTTGCAGCCGCCGTAGTAGCCGCAGATGGCCTTGATGATCTGCTCCGGCTTCTGCGTCGTCGCACCGTTGTCGAGATAAGCAATCTGTTTCCCGTTCATCTTCATCTTGAGAAGCGGGAAATCCTTCAAGAATTCCTGTGCATCAGCCATTTGAAAGTCTCCTCTGCAAATACGTATCGATCTCTGCCTTGAGCTCCGCATCCGGGATGCGGTCGAGCACCGGATTGAACGAGGCCTCGACGACAAGGCGCTGTGCCTCCGCGAGGTCAAGGCCGCGGCTCATGAGGTAGAAGAGCTTGTCTTCATCCATCTTGCCGACGGAAACGGCATGGTGGCCGTCCACATCGTCCTCATGCGAGAGCATGATCGGCACGCTGCGGTTGCGGACGTTCGGGGAGAGCAGGACGACTTCTTCGTCCTCGCGGCCGACCGAGCCCTTCGAGCCCTCGAGGAAGTCGAGCGTGCCGCAGAAGATCTTCTCGCTCTTGCCGAGCAGGGCGCCGCGCACCTGCATGTTCGCATCCGTGCGGCGACCGCCCTGGCGGATGACGTAGTTGAGGTCGATGACGCTCTCGCCATCGCCGAAGTAGAGGCCCCAGATGTCGGCCTTCGAGTCATCACCGACGAGGTCGACGTGGAGCTCCGTCGCCGTGTGGCGCGCGCCAGCCTCGACGACCGTGTAGGCAAAGGTCGCGCCCTTGCCGACAAATACCTTGACGCGGCAGGTGTAGAGCGCATCGTCCGGCACGAGCTGGGCATTGACGAGGTGGAGCTTCGCGCCCTCCTCGATATGCACCTGCAGCTCGTACTGGCCGCCCTCGCGCTGCGTCAGCACGACTTCATCCTCCTTGCCCGCTTCGACAAGGATCTTCTGCGTCTTCACATGTTCATTAATATCAGCCGGAATCCTGCTCTCATTGACGCCGAGCCAGCGCCAGGTACGCATGGGTATCCGGGAGAATGTCTTAAGCTCTGCCATATCAGCCCATCGTCCCTTCTAATTCAATGTTGACCAGGTTATTCATCTCTACGGCGTACTCGAGCGGCAGCTCCTTGGCAATCGGCTCGACGAAGCCGCGCACGATCATCGCACGCGCCTCGTCCTCATCGATGCCGCGGGAGGTCAGGTAAAAGATTGCCTCATCGCTGATGCGGCCAATCTTTGCCTCATGCCCGATATCTGCCTCATCGCCCTCGATGTCCATGACCGGCAGCGTGTCGCTGCGCGACGCATTGTCGAGCATCAGCGATTCGCAGTTGACCGAGCATTTCGCGAAAGGAGCGCGGCGCGTGACCTTGACGGCGCTGCGGTACGTCGCCATGCCGCCCGCCTTCGAGATCGTGCGCGTGTTGATGTTGGCCGACGTGTGCGGGGCCGCGTGGATGACGCTGGCACCCGTGTCGAGGTTCTGGCCCTTCGAGGCGAACGTGACGCCCGTGAACTCGCAGCGCGCATTCTCGCCGTGCAGGATGCTGCACGGGTAGAGGCACGAGACATGCGAGCCAAAGGAGCCCGATACCCACTCGATGATGCCGTCCTTCTCGACGAGCGCGCGCTTCGTGTTGAGGTTCATCATGTTGCGCGACCAGTTCTCGATCGTCGAGTAACGCAGGCGCGCGCCCTCCTTGACGAAGAGCTCGACGCAGCCCGCGTGCAGGTTCGTGACGTTGTACTTCGGCGCGGAGCAGCCCTCGATGAAGTGCAGGCTCGCGTTCTTCTCGACGATGATCAGCGTGTGCTCGAACTGGCCGGCACCTGCCGCATTGAGGCGGAAGTACGACTGCAGCGGGATCTCCACATGGACGCCTTCCGGCACGTAGACGAAGGAGCCGCCAGACCAGACGGCGCCGTGCAGCGCCGCAAACTTGTGGTCCTTCGGCGGCACGAGCGTCATGAAGTACTCCTTGACGACATCCTCGTGCTCGCGAATGGCCGTCTCCATATCCGTGTAGATGACGCCCTGCTTGACGAGGTCATCCTGGATGCTGTGGTAGACGACTTCCGAGTCGTACTGCGCACCGACACCGGCAAGGCTCTGCTTCTGCTCCGCCTCCGGGATGCCGAGGCGGTCAAACGTGTTCTTGATGTCCGTCGGCACATCCTGCCAGTTGCCCGTCATCTTGGCGTCCGGCTGGACATAGGTGACAATGTCGTCCATGTTGAGCTCCGAGAGGTCCGGGCCCCAGGTCGGCAGCGCCAGGGAATTGTAGACCGCAAGGGACTTGAGGCGGAAGTCGAGCATCCACTGCGGGTCGTTCTTGCGCTTCGAGATATCGCGGATGATATCTTCCGTCAGGCCGCTCTGCGTCTTGTAGACGGAGTGGTCCTCATCCTTGATGTCATAGAGCGTACGCTCGATGTCCTCGACGTACGTCTTCTTTTTCGGTACAAATTTTTCTTCAGCCATCGCACGCCTCACTTTCCTGCCTGGGCATCGAGGATGTGCGTGAAGCCGCGGCGGTTGATGTCATCGATGAGCTCCGGGCCGCCCTCTTCGACAATCTCGCCGTTGATGAGGACGTGGACCCGGTCGACCTTGAGTTTCTCGAGGATGCGCGTGTTGTGCGTGATGATCAGGCAGCTGTTGTCCTCGTTGTGGAATTTCGCGACGCCTTCCGAAACGATCTGCACGGCATCGACGTCGAGGCCGGAATCCGTCTCATCGAGCAGCGCGAGCTTCGGGTTGAGCATCAGGAGCTGCAGGATCTCCGTGCGCTTTTTCTCGCCGCCCGAGAAGCCGACATTCATGTAGCGCTCCGCGTACTCCGGCTTCATCTTGAGCTCTTCCATCGTCGCCTTGAGCTGGCGGCGGAACGGCACGATCTTGACGCGCTCACCAGAGATGGCCTGCTTCGACGTGCGGATCATATTCTCGACCGTGATGCCCGGAATCTCCTCCGGCGTCTGGAACGAGAGGAACAGGCCCTTGCGCGCGCGCTCGAACGTCTTGAGGCCCGTGATGTCCTCGCCCTCGAAGGACATCGTGCCGGACGTGACTTCGTACTTCGGATGACCCATGATGATGTTCATCAGCGTCGATTTGCCGGAGCCGTTCGGTCCGAGGATGACGTGCACCTCCCCCTTGCCTACCGACAGACTCAGGCCCTTGAGGATTTCCTTGCCTTCGACACCAGCATGGAGATCCTTGATTTCCAAAAGATTCTCAGCCATATGTAAAACTCTCCTTTAAGACTTAAGATATATGCTCGGATCGTAATCCTTACAAAAATACTCGGGATTGATGATTTCATTTTATGGCCTGTGCGCCAAAAAGTCAATAGCAATAGCCATCTTCTATAAACTTCATCTATATCTATGTGATTTTCCCATAAAAAAGGAGCTTCCCATCGGGAAGCTCCTCTGACAATCATCAGTTCAGGAAGTCAAAGTGGCGCGTGAGCGAGGCCGCGATGCCGTCCTCGTTGTTCGACAGCGTGATCTCATCGGCCATCTCCTTGAGCTCGGGGCAGGCATTGCCCATCGCGACGCCGCGGCCCGCGGAATCGAGCATGCTCATGTCGTTCTGTGCATCGCCGAAGGCCATGACCTCGCTGCGCTCAATGCCGAGGCGCTCACAGACGCGCGCGAGCGAACTCGACTTGCTGACGCCCTTGACCGTCGCCTCGTAAAACCACGGTGCCGACTGGACGAAGGATAATTCATCCTCAAAGCCGCGGCGGATATCAGCGAGGCGCGGCACGAGGATCTCGTTCGGCGCCGCTGTCAGGATCTTGACGGGCGAAAAGCCGCGCGCCTCGACGGCATCGGCGATGTTCTCGACAATCTCGATCTTGAGGTTGTTGTTGCGGCTCTCATCCTGCACCTTGTGGCGGTTTGCATCCGTCGTGAAGATCGATTCCCCATCGTCGACGATTGGCGAGAGCTCTGGATAGGCTTCGAGGTGGCGCAGGAAGCGCAGCGCCGTCGCGCGCTCGATGGCCTGGTCGAAGAGGATCTCCCCCGTCGTCGCATCCTGGATGCGTCCGCCGTTGTACGAGAGCAGCAGTCCGTGGTAGTCCTTGAGGTCGAGAGCGTCTGCCTCGCGCGAGAGGCCCGGCGCCTGGCGGCCCGAGGCCAGCACGACCGTCACGCCGTGCTGCTGGACGGCGAGTAGTGCCTCTCTCGTCTTCTCCGTGATCTTCTTCTCGTCGTTATTCAGCGTGCCATCGAGGTCGAGGGCAATCATCTTGTACATCGCGCGTGTCCATCCTTTCACTGTGTCACCGTGTCACTGTACTCTGCCATTTCTGCAATCGCGAATAGTATAGCAGAAATCGCCCCGCGCATCAATCCACAGAAGCCTCTGACAGGAAACTGGCAGGAAAAAGTTCATCGCATATCGAATTATTATCTTAAATCACTATCGCAATCACAGCAAAATCACAGCAAGGAAGTCGATATCTATGGTAACCATCAAACAGATTGCCGAACTCTGCGGCGTCTCGCGCGGCACAGTCGACCGCGTGCTCAACGGCCGCGGCAAGGTCAAGCCGGAAAAGGAGCGGCTCGTCCTCGAAATGGCCGCCAAACTCAACTACCATCCTAACCCGGCGGGCAAGGCGCTCGCCGCTCGCAAGAAACACCCCGTCGTCGGCGTCCTGCTGCTCTCTGAAGGCGTCCACTTCTTCGATGACGTCCTGCACTCCATGCACCGGCTCGCAGACAAGTACGACTCCTACGGCCTCAAGGTCATCTGGCGCAGCATGCGCGGCTTCGACATCAACAAGCAGTGTGCCATGATCGATGAACTCCGCGAACAGGGAATCAACGCGCTGATCATCGATCCGCTCAACCATCCGCGCATCATCGAGAAGATCGACGAGTGCGTGGATGCCAATATCTTCGTCGTCACGCTCAACAACGACGTCGAGACATCCAAGCGCCACTGCTACGTCGGACCAGACTACCCCAACGGCGGCCGGACGGCCGCAGCCCTGCTGTGCATGATCCATCCACAGGCGCTCCACACGGGCGTCCTGCTCGGCTCGCTGCAGATGCTCGGCCACCGCCAGCGCCTTGACGGCTTTCTCGAAACCATGCAGGGCCATCCCGATTTCCACTTCTGTGGCGTTGAGGAGACCGAGGACGACGACATGATCGCCTACGAAAAGGTCCGGCAGTTCCTGCTCGACCATCCCGAGCTCAACTCGCTCTTCGTCATCTCGGCCGGTGCCTACGGTGCCGCCCGCGCCATCCTCGCCTCGAGGCGCGAGGACATCACGATGATCGTCTTCGATACCATCCCGACGACAATCGAGATGATGAAGAAGGGCGTCATCCAGGCCGCCATCTACCAGCACCCGCATCAGCAGGGCCAGCGAGCCATGCTGATCGTCTTCGACTACCTCGTCAACGGCATCGAGCCGGAGCGCGACAAGTACATCATGCGCAACGAGATTCGCATCCTGCAGAATGCCGAAGGCTGACCGAACAGATAATCGTCAATCATATAGCAAAAGGCGCATCCCGTTCCAGAAGGAATGGGATGCGCCTTTTGTATATAGGTGTATGGATACAAGGGGAATCAGAGTATCAGCAAATCTCGACGAGGTTCATGCCCAGCATCGTGCCGAGGTCATGGATCTGCTCTTCCGTGATGCGGAAAGAGAGGACCGTGTGATGGCCGCCGCCAGCATGGATCCACTCCGTCGCGCCCTTCTTGAGGCCGACTTTCGGCGTCCAGAGCTGCTTTGCAACCGGCAGATGCGGCGTCTCGGCCTCAGCCTTGCGGCAGTCGACCGGGTAGCTGATGAGGCGGAAGCCATCGCGGAAGTCCGCGACCGTGCAGTCGATGCCGTCGCCGTCAGCGCCCGTGAAGACGAGGCGGGCCGGATCGTCCTTGCCGCCGATGTCGAGCGGATGGACTTCGACGCGCGGTTTGTCGCTGGCAATCGTCGGGTCGACCTCGAGCATGTGTGCGCCGAGGATGGCCTCATGGCCCTTGCGCAGGTCGAGCGTGTAGTCTTCCATGAAGACCGTGCGGTCATTGTGGGCCATGATCTTGAGGAGACGCGTCAGGGCTGCCGTCTTCCAGTCGCCCTCTGCGCCGAATCCGTAGCCATCGCGCATCAGGAGCTGAGCAGCGAGGCCCGGCAACTGCTTGAGGCCCTTGAGGTCCTCGAAGTTCGTCGTGAAGGCCGTGTAGCCCTTGTCATCGAGGAACTTCTTGATGCCGAGGTACTCGCGCAGCTGATAGCGGACCGAGCTCTCGAATTTCTCCGGGCTGTTCTCCTGCGGGTTGAACGTGTACAGATCCTGGAGTTTCTTGTACTCGGCGTCGATGTCCGCCTCGCTGACACCATCGACGACTTCGACGAGATCGCCGACCGGCCAGTAGTCGACCGTCCAGCCGAGCTGAATCTGAGCCTGGACCTTGTCGCCCTCCGTGACGGCGACATTGCGCATCGTATCGCCGAAGCGGCAGACCTTGATGCGGAAGCTCTCGTTGTAGGCGACGGCGACATCTTCCCACGATGCGATCTCATCCTGGACCTCTTCGTCGCCCCACCAGCCGTAGACGATCTTGTTGTTGAGGCCGAGGCGGGCGTTGAGGTAGCCGTACTCACGGTCGCCATGCGCACTCTGGTTGAGGTTCATATAATCGAAGTCGATCGTGTCGTACGGGATCTTGTTGAGGTACTGCGTGGCGAGGTGCAGCAGCGGCTTCTGCAGGAGCTTCGTGCCGCGGATCCAGTTCTTCGCCGGGGAGAACGTGTGCATCCAGGTGATGACGCCTGCGACATCGTCGTTGTAGTTGACGTCCTTCATGAACTGCGTGATGCCGTCAGCCGTCGTCATGACGCCCTTGAACTCAATGGGGTACGGCAGCTTGCCGCTCGCATTGAGCTTCTTGACGATGTCCTCTGCATCACGGGCAACGTTCTTGAGCTGCTCCTCGCCATAGAGGAACTGAGAACCAGCAACAAACCAGAATTTATAATCGTGCGTGAGTTTCAACATGATGTTACTTCCCTTCTACTTGTATGTTACCTCCTGCAGCGTACTGCAGGAGCCTGTGTTTGGTTTTCTCCTGCGGCGTGCCGCAGGAGGCTGCCCTTACTTGTGCGTGGCACCGCTCTTGGACTTGGCGTTATTCTGGCCGTAATAGGCGTTCGCGCCGTGCTTGCGGTAGTAATGCTTGTCGAGCAGGAACTGCGGCACGCGGATGTCAGCACGCGTGAGCTGCAGTGCATGGTAATTCATCTCGGCGACAACCTCGAGAATCTTAGCGTTCTCGACGGCCTTCTTGGGGCTTGGCCCCCAGGTGAACGGGCCGTGCTGCTTGACGAGGACGGCCGGCACAGCATCCGGGTCGATGCCGTACTCCTCGAACGTGCGGACGATGACCTTGCCCGTGTTCTCTTCGTAGGCTTCTTCGATCTCCTGCTTCGTCAGTGCATCTGTCACGGGGACATCGCCGTAGAACGTGTCGGCATGCGTCGTGCCGAGTGCTTCGATCGGCACACCAGCCTCAGCGAACGAGACGGCCCACTTGGAATGCGTGTGGACGACGGCCTTGATGTTCGGGAATGCCTTGTAGAGCACGAGGTGTGTCATCGTATCGCTCGACGGGTTCATCTCGCCCTCGACGACATGGCCCTCGAGATCGACGACAACCATATCGGAAGGCTTGAGGTCCTCATACGGCACGCCCGACGGCTTGATGACGAAGAGGTTCTTCTCGCGGTCGATGCCCGAGACATTGCCCCAGGTGAACGTGACGATGCCGAGCTTCGGCAACATCATGTTGGCTTCATAGACTTCCTGCTTGAGTTCTTCTAACATATCTGGATTATCCTTTCACGATATCACGATAGATCACGCATCTGCCGGGTCGGCGACGGCCTTGCCCGCCTCGCGCTCGACGGTGAGACCTGCGCGGTAAGCTGCGATGAACTTCTGGCAGCCGAGGCGGCCTTCTTCCGTCGGCAAGAGTGTCGAGCTCTCGGGGTTGTGGAAGACCTCGTCGTCGAGGAAATCCGCCAGCGCCTTCTCGCCGTGCCACTTGGCAAAGACGGCGAGCACGGCCATGCCCCAGGGGCCGCCCTCTCCTGCCGTCTCCATGACGGTGATCGGCAGGCCAAGGCAGTCCGCGAGGACCTGCTGACCGATGACCGGCGTCTTGAACAGGCCGCCCTGTGCAATCATGACGTCCGTCTGCACGCCCTCCTCCTTGACGAGGATGTCCATGCCGATCTTGAGCGGGGCGAAGCAGCCGTAGAGCTGGGCGAGCATGAAGTTCGCGAGATTCATGTGGCTGTGCGGCGCGCGCACGAAGAGCGGGCGCCCCGTCTCCACATCCGTGATGTTCTCGCCGGACAGGCAGCTGTAGTTGATGAGGCCGCCGGCATCGCGGTCTGCGCGCTGCGAGACTTCAAACAGCGTCCGGTAGAGCTTCGCTGGCGTCTGGCCATGGCCGATGAGCTCGGCGAACTCGCCGAAGAGCTGGACCCAGGCGTTGAGATCGCTCGAGCAGTTATTGGTGTGGACCATCGCGACGGGAGCGCCGTCCGGCGTCGTCACGATGTCGATGTCGCGGTGCACGGCCTTGAGCGGCGCATCGAGGACATTCATCGAGAAGGCCGACGTGCCGACCGAGATATTGCCCGTGCGCTTGCGCACGGCGTTTGTCGCGACCATGCCAGTGCCGGCATCGCCCTCAGGCGGTGCCATCAGCGCGCCCGGCTGCAGCTTGCCCGTCGGGTCGAGCAGCCATGCGCCTTCCTTCGTCAGTTGGCCGGCAGTCTTGCCGGCGCGCAGCGGCTTCGGCAGGATGTCGGCGAGCTTCCACGGATAGCGCTTGACCTCGTCGAGGCCGCCAAACGCTTCCATCATCGCAGCGTCGTACGTGCCCGTCTGCTCGTCAATCGGGAACATGCCCGAGGCATCGCCGATGCCGAGCACCTTCTCACCGCTGAGCTGCCAGTGCACATAGCCGGCCAGCGTCGTCAGGAACGCGATGTCCTTGACATGCTCTTCCCCATTGAGGATGGCCTGATAGAGATGCGCGATGCTCCAGCGCTGCGGGATGTTGAAGCCGAAGAGCTCCGTGAGCTTGGCAGCGGACTCACCCGTGATGTTGTTGCGCCAGGTCCGGAACGGAGCGAGCTGTTTGCCCGTCTTGTCGAACGGCAGGTAGCCGTGCATCATGGCACTGACGCCAATCGAGCCGATTGTCTTGATCTCCACGTGGTAGCGGCTCTGCACATCAGCCGTCAGGCTGTGGAACGCGTCCTCGATGCCGAGCCAGACCTTTGCGAGGTCGTACGTCCAGATGCCGTTCTCCAGCTGATTCTCCCAGCCGTAGCTCGTCGAAGCCAGCGTCTCGCACGCTTCATTGACCAGAACCATCTTTATGTTCGTCGAACCGAGCTCGAGGCCCAGGGCTGTGCGGCCCGCCTCAATTGCTTCGGCATTTTTCTTTAAATCCATGGTAAACCTTCCCTTTGCAATATCCCTATCCAATTACTGGATTGCCATCAGGCATTGTGCACCGATGCATTTGCGGATTTCTTCGTGCCAGCAGCTTCGATTTCTTCGAGCGTATGGCCACGCGTCTCCGGAACGCAATTGCGAATGAAGCATACACCGAGCATGCAGATAACACCGAAGATTGCAAAGACCGTTGCCTGTGAGAGCGACGCGGTCATGATGGGGAACAGCAGGCCGACAAGGAACGAGCCAATCCAGTTGAACGACGAAGCAAGGCCTGCAGCACGGCCACGGATAGCCAGCGGGAAGATTTCGCCGACGATAACCCAGGTGAGCGGAGCCCACGTAAAGGAGTAAAACGCAACGTAGATGCAGAGGAAGAAGACAATCATCATCGGATCAGCATTTGGGATGATGCTGTTGATGACAGCCGGCAGGATGAACGAAAGGCCCATAATCGTGCCGCCAACCGTCAGCAGCGTGCGGCGGTTGAACTTATCAGCGATGACGAGGAAAATCAGCGAACCGAGGACGAGCAAGACGCCTTGGATAATCGGCCACATGAGCTGGGAGCTTGCAGCCTGGCCCGTTGCCTTCTCGACAATCAACGGGATATAGTAGAAAATCGCATTAGCACCCTGGAACTGCTGGAATGCAGCAACGCCGACACCGGCAGTTACGAGATAGCGGTATTTATCTGAGAACAGCGTGGCAAGCGACGGCTCTTTGAGATTGGCTTCCGTAGCCGTCATATTTTTGATATCAGCAAGTTCTGCCTCAACTTCATCTTTCGTATTACGAATGTACCCGAGCACACGGCGAGCCTCATCGACGAGACCATGCTTCACGAGGAAACGCGGGGATTCCGGCAGGCGCAGGACGCCGAGGAAGAGGATGATGGCCGGTACAGCAGCAAGGCCGAGCATCAGGCGCCATGCCATCGTCTCAGGCAGGTCCTTGAGCAGGAAGTCGACGACGTAAGAGAGCAGCATGCCCGAGACGATCATCGTCTGGTTGATGCCCGAAAGGCGGCCGCGCAGATGAGCCGGCGCCATCTCCGACATATAAGCCGGAACAAGAGCAGAAGCTGCGCCGACAGCTAGGCCCAGAAGAATGCGGACGCCGATGAGGTAATACTCACCATTATGCGGCGCAATACCAGAGAGGATAGAGCCGATGACGAAGATGATAGCCGAGATAAGGATCATCTTGCGGCGGCCGAGACGGTCCGAAAGCTGTCCTGCCATTGCACCGCCAAAAATTGCACCAAACATAACTGCCGATGTAATCCAACCGATGATGCTGGCATTGCCCTGCAAACTCCAGTCATTCTGCAGGAACGGCAGCGCACCGGTCATGACGCCGATGTCATAACCAAAGAGAATGCCGCCGAAAGATCCAAAGAAATAAATGAATGCGCTGGAGATCTTCTTCTCCGGTGCATTGCCTGTGCTTGTTACCATTTCTTGTCTCTCCTTTGTTTAAAATTCATTGGTTAGGCTCATTTGTGTTCGAGCACATTTCATGATTTAAATATAGCACCGGCCGCTCTGTTTGTCAATCTATTTTTATTGTTTTTAATTTCTTGTTGACTTAAATGATTATAGGTTGTTTTCTGACTCTTTTGTAAAAAAAGGTGCAGCTGCCCAATCGCAGCTGCACCTTGCTCTATATCCTACAGTATTGCCAATCAGAAGATGTCGTTGGCGATGACGATCGTCTCGTCGCGGTTCGGGCCGACGGAAACGATGCCGAGGCCGATGCCCGTGACTTCTGCCATGCGCGTGAGGTACTTCTTGGCGTTCTCCGGCAGGTCTTCGTACTTGCGGACCTTGGTGATATCGCACTTCCAGCCCGGGAACGTTTCGTAGACCGGCTCGACTTCTGCGAGGACCTTGAGGCTTGCCGGGATCTCGTTGAGGATCTCACCCTTGTACTTGTAGGCGACGCACATCTTGATCTCGTCGAAGCTGTCGAGGATGTCGAGGCGCGTGACGGCCATGTAGTCGATGCCCGAGAGGATGCCGGCATAGCGGACGACGCAGGCGTCGAGCCAGCCCGTGCGGCGCGGACGGCCCGTGACGACGCCGTACTCGTGGCCGACTTCGCGCAGCTTCTCGCCCGTCGCGTTGAGCTGTTCCGTCGGGAATGGGCCCTCGCCTACACGCGTGCAGTAGGCCTTGACGATGCCGACGACCTTATCGATCTTCTGCGGAGCTACACCGGCACCGATGGCGACGCCGCCCGAGATTGGGTGCGAAGCCGTGACGTACGGATACGTGCCGTAGTCGATGTCGAGCATCGTGGCCTGTGCACCCTCAAAGAGGATCTTGCGGCCGGCCTTGATCTCCTCGTCGAGCAGGGCAATCGTGTCGCAGACGTACGGGCGCAGGCGGTCTGCGTAGCCGTTGTACTCAGCGAGGATCTCATCATAGTCGAGCGGCTCATGGTCGTAGAGCAGCTTGAGCTCGCGGTTCTTGATCGCGAGGTTCTCTTTGAGGCGCTTTGCGAACTCCTCCTTGTCGATGAAGTCGCAGACGCGGATGCCGATGCGGTTGTCGCGGTCGACATAGCACGGGCCGATGCCGTTGTGCGTCGTGCCGACCTTGCCCTTGCCGCGCGCATCATCGGCGAGCTGATCCATCAGGCAGTGATACGGCAGGACGAGCTGCGCGCGGTTGCTGATGCGGATGCCAGAGAGATCGATGCCGCGCTCTGCGAGGCCGTCCATCTCCTGCAGCATGACCTTCGGGTTGAATGCGACGCCGTTGCCGATGACGCAGTGCGAACCCTTGAAGAGGATACCCGACGGCATCAGGCGCAGCTTATAGTCTACACCATCGACGACGACGGTATGGCCGGCATTGCTGCCGCCCTGGAAGCGAACGACCGTCTCAGCCTTCTGGGCGAGGTAGTCGACAATCTTGCCCTTGCCCTCATCGCCCCACTGGGTGCCCGTTACTACTACTGTTGACATAATGAGTCTCTCCTTTATGATGGATCATCCGGTGCGATGTCCACAGACATAGAAAAGCCTTCTCCCCGAAGGGAGAAGAGGCTTTCATTCACTAGTTGTATGCTCAGAGGCCGAAGCGCTCGAAGATCATATCGACATGGCGCAGGAAGTACTTGTAGTCGAAGCAGTCATCGATCTCTTCCTTCGTCAGGTACTTCGTGATATCCGGGTCCTGCTCGACGCTCGTGCGGAAGTCCTGGCCTTCCATCCAGCGCTTCATAGCGTTGCGCTGTACCCACTTGTAGGCATCCTCGCGCAGCACGCCCTTGTCGACAACCGACAGCAGGATGCGCTGGCTGTAGATCAGGCCGCCCGTGCGGTTCATGTCGTGGAGCATCTTGTCCGGGTAGACGAGCAGCTTGTCGATGATGTCCGTGAGCTTCTGCGTGCAGTAGTCGAGGTTAATCGACGAATCCGGCAGGATGACGCGCTCGACGGACGAGTGGGAGATATCGCGCTCATGCCAGAGCGTGATGTCCTCGAGAGCTGCGACGGCATTGCCGCGGTTCAGGCGGGCCATGCCGGAGATGCGCTCGCAGTTGATCGGGTTGCGCTTGTGCGGCATAGCGGAAGAACCCTTCTGGCCCGGGGAGAAGTACTCCTCAGCCTCGCGGATATCCGTGCGCTGCAGGTTGCGGACTTCCGTCGCAATCTTCTCGAGCGTCGAGGAGCAGATGGCGATCGACGTGACGAACTCAGCGTGGCGGTCGCGCTGGATGACCTGCGTGGCGAGGCGCACCGGCGTCAGGCCAAGCTTCTTGCCGACCATCTGCTCGATCTTCGGGTCGATGTTCGAGTACGTGCCGACAGCGCCCGAGAGCTTGCAGACCGAGACGATCTTCTTGGCATGCTCCATGCGCTCAATGTCGCGCTCGATCTCAGCGCTCCAGAGCAGGAGCTTGAGGCCGAACGTCATCGGCTCTGCATGGATGCCATGCGTGCGGCCGATGCACGGCGTATGCTTGAATTCCTTCGCGCGGCGGCGCAGGACCTCGCGGAACTTCTTGAGGTCATCGAGGATGATCGTGCAGGCATCGCGCATCATCATGCAGTATGCCGTGTCCTTGACATCCGAGGACGTCAGGCCCTTGTGGATGTACTTGGAGTCATCACCAACATTCTCGGCGACGTTCGTCAGGAACGCGATGATGTCGTGGTGCGTGACCGACTCGATCTCATGGATGCGGTTGACATCGAATTTTGCTTTCGCGCGAATGTTCTTGGCAGCCTCTTTCGGGATCTCTCCGAGTTCGGCCATGGCATCGCAGGCAGCCATCTCGACATTCAGGATCTGCTGCCACTCGTTCTCGATAGACCAGAGATGGCCCATTTCCGGCTTAGTATAACGCTCGATCATTTAGTGATTTCCTCCTCAATTTCCTGGCGGCGTCTCTGCACCGCGGAAGTGAAAACACGACGAAAAAACTCAAATTGACTCCCCGACTGTCTTGCCTCCGGAAAGTCTCGTTTTGAGTTTGGAGAAGTTACCAATATTCCCTTATCTATCATATCATCTTGCGGGCCCCAGTGTCAATGTACCCGCCCGTTTCCTACAATATAGGAAGCAGAGCCGATCCGCACAGGCGCATCATTCCCCAAAAACAAGTAGAGACAAAAATAAAAGCCGTGCGCAATGCGCACGGCCTGGATGTCAATATGGTGCTCGCTGAGGGATTCGAACCCCCGACCCCCTCCATGTGACGGAGATGCTCTAGCCAACTGAGCTAAGCGAGCAAACAAAAAAGGTTTCGCCGTTCGACGAAACCTCATCTTTCATAAATGGTGGGGTTAACAGAATTCGAATCTGTGACCTCCTCGATGTCAACGAGACACTCTAACCAACTGAGCTATAACCCCATGTCTTAACGACAAGATTTATTATAAAGGAGTCCCCTCGAAATGTCAACAGGTAAATCCAAATTTCTTGAAAAAATTTTTGGCACCTCGATTTGCCCCCATCTGACCCCCTCCAAACACAGTATCGTGGTATAATGAGGGGCAGGATACTATCAATTGTTTGGGGGATTGATTTTATGAAAGACTTACTCGACGTCCACATGCACACGCTGGCCAGCGGCCATGCCTACAACACGATCCGCGAGATGATTGCAGCTGGCAGCAAGAAGGGGCTCGCACTCGTCGGCATCGCCGACCACGCACCGGCCATGCCGGGCTCGACGCACCGCTTCTACTTCGAGAACCTGCGCATCTTTGACCGCGAGGTCTACGGCAAGGAAGCCGGCGTTGAACTCCTCATGGGCGTGGAGCTCAACATCCTGAACACGACGGGCAAGGTTGACCTCGAGGAGAAGGCTCTGCGCTCCGTCGACTACGCCATCGCGAGCCTGCACGACCCCTGCATCAATCCGGGTACAGAACTCGACAACACGACGGCCATCATGAGCGCCATGTGGATCCCGCAGGTCAAGATCATCGGCCATCCGGACAATCCGCGCTTCCCGGTCGACTTCGACAAGATTGCCAAGGCTGCCAAGGAGCGCCACGTCCTGCTCGAGTGCAACAACAGCTCCTACCGCCCGGGCGGCAGCCGCTCCGGCTCGCGCGACCTCGCCAAGAAGATGCTTCAGGCCTGCAAGAAGTACGGCACGCACGTCATCATGGGCAGCGATGCGCACATCGACCTCGATGTCGGCAATCATGCGCTCTCGGAAGAAGTCATCCGCGAGGCCGATTTCCCGGAAGAACTCGTCATCAACAGCTCGCCGGAGAAATTCAAGGAGTGGATCCGCGCCTGACGCCTCTGCCCTGTATTTTGCCTTACAGAGCCTCTGTCATATTGACGGAGGCTTTTTCCTTACTTATAATAGTAACGTTGTAAATCTTATTTATCATGCTGCGCTAATGTATTGTAGACAGAAAAGGGAATGGTAAAAAATGAACTTGTTCCGTACCAAAAGTATTGAGCAGATGCGCGAGACGGCTGCTCATTCGGGCATGGCCAAGACGCTCGGCGCCTTTGACCTCATCCTGCTCGGCATCGGCTGTGTCATCGGCACAGGCATCTTCGTCCTGACGGGCGTCGCCGCCGCCAAGTACGCGGGCCCGGCCGTCACGATCTCCTTCATGATCTCCGGACTCGCCTGTGCGCTCGCCGGCCTCGCCTACGCAGAATTCTCCTCCATCGTGCCGGCTTCGGGCAGCGCCTACACCTACACGTATGCATCGCTCGGCGAGTTCATCGCCTTCATCGTCGGCTGGAACCTCATCCTCGAGTACACCGTCACCGCGAGCGCCGTCGCCTCGGGCTGGTCAGGCTACGTCACGGGTCTCCTGCTCTCGGCGGGCATCGACCCCGGCCACGCGCTGACACACGTGCCGGCAGACGGCGGCATCATCAACATCCCCGCCATCTTCATCACGCTGCTGCTCTCCGTCCTGCTAATCCGCGGCACGCAGGAGAGCACGAAGCTCAACCGCATCCTCGTCGGGGTCAAGCTCACGGCCATCGCCATCTTCCTGCTGCTCGCCATCCCACACGTCGACACGATGAACTGGGAGCCCTTCATGCCGTTCGGCGTTTCGGGCATCTTCGGCGGCGCGGCCATCGTCTTCTTCGCCTACATCGGCTTCGACGCCGTCGCGACGAGCGCCGAGGAATGCAAGAACCCGTCGCACGACCTGCCGATCGGCATCATCGGCTCGCTCGTCATCTGCACCGCCCTTTACGTCGTCGTCGCCGGCGTGCTGACGGGCATCGTGCCCTACACCGAGCTCAACAACCCGGAGCCAGTTGCCTTCGCCCTGCGCTACATCGGCTACAACCTCGGCTCCGCCGTCGTCGGTGTCGGTGCCATTGCCGGCATCACGACCGTCCTGCTCGTCCTGCTCTACGGCCAGGCCCGCATCTTCTTCGCCATGAGCCGCGACGGCATGGTCCCAGCGCGCGTCTGCAAGATCCACAAGCGCTACCACACGCCGTACATCGTCACCGTCATGGGCGGCATCTTCGTCTCGATCATCGCGGGCTTCGTCCCCATCGGCGTCATCGCCGAGATGGCCAACATCGGCACGCTCTCCGCGTTCCTGGTCGCGGCCATCGGCGTCCTCGTCCTGCGCATCACGAAGCCGGACGTGCCGCGCACCTTCCGCTGTCCGCTCGTCTGGCTCATCGCGCCGCTCGCCGTCCTGACCTGCGGCTATCTCATGTACCACCTGCCCTGGGAGACCTGGGTCCGCTTCATCGTCTGGTGCACCTTCGGCTGCCTCGTCTACTTCGGCTACAGCTACCAGCATAGCGCCCTCGCGCATCCGCACGACGACGAGGAATGAGTGCGGCGAAAATCACGCCGCTGGTACATTATGCTTTGACAAAAATTATGACCTGGTATAAAATTAAGGCTGTAACGAAGAAGAATTGTCCTGTGCTACAGGAGCATCTCTGCTCCTGAGGAAGGAATAGGGAATAGAATGTTTGTACATGAACTGATCTGCCAGGGGGAGCCTGATTCCCTCGCCATCGTCGATCACGAGCGCCGCATCACCTACCGCGAACTGCAGGAGCACGTCGCAGCCTGCCGCAACCGCCTCTACGCTGCCGGAGTCCGCGTCGGCGACCGTGTCAGCATCTTCTCCCGCAACAGTGCGGACTACATCTACGCCTACATGGCGATTGCCTCGCTCGGCGCCATCGCCGTGCCGATCAATTTCCAGCTCAGCAACCGCGAGATTGCCTACATCATCAAGGATTCCGGCTCGCGCCACATCCTGACGTACCAGCCGCTGAACCTCGTCGACGCGCTCTCCGCCCTGCGCTGCGACATGCGCGTGACACAGCACGACATCCGCCAGATGGGCAAGATTGACGCGAGCATCCCGGCTGCGCCGTCCCTGCCGCCGACCTTCGATGAGCAGAACCCCTGCGTCATCATCTACACGTCCGGCACGACGGGCTCGCCGAAGGGCGCCGTCCTCTCGCACCGCAATCTCGTCACCAACGCCAGCCAGATGAGCATCATGCACTGCAAGCGCGAGCACCACGTGCTCTGCGTGCTGCCGATGTACCACTGCTTCGGCTGGACCTGTTCCGTGCTCTACCCGCTCTACTGCGGCGCCGAGATCGTCATCCTCGACTCCTTCACGCCGAAAGAGACGATCAGCGTCATCCGCGAGGAGAAGATCAACGACCTCTACATCGTGCCGTCGATCTGCAGCCTGCTGACGAAGCTCGCGAGCAAGGAAGACATGGCCTCGCTGCGCCTCGTCGTCTCGGGCGGCACGACGCTGCCTCTGCAGATTGAGCAGGACTTCATGAACAAGTTCGGCGTCGACATCTGCGAGGGCTACGGCCTTTCCGAGACGTCGCCGGTCGTCACGATGAATCCGCCCGAAAAGCCGAAAGTCGGCTCCTGCGGCCCCGTCGTGCCGGGCGTCGCCTGGAAGCTCATCGACTCCGACGGCAATGAAGTGCCGAAAGGCGAAGCCGGCGAGCTCATCGTCAAGGGCGACAACATCATGCTCGGCTACTGGAACCTGCCCGACGCGACGAAGAACGCGCTGCGCGGCGGCTGGCTCCACACGGGCGACGTCGCCCGCGCCGACGAAGAAGGCTACATCTACATCGTCGACCGCATCAAGGACATGATCATCAGCATGGGCGAGAACATCTACCCGCGCGAAGTCGAAGAGCTCATCTACCAGTTCCCGGGCATCAGCGAAGCCGCCGTCGTCGGCATCGACGACAAGCTGCGCGGCCAGGCCGGCGCCTGCTTCTACAGCCTGCACGACGGCGCCTCCATCAACATCCGCGAGCTCAAGAAGTTCCTGCAGGCCAACCTCGCGCTCTACAAGATCCCGCGCGAGTTCCACGAGCTCCCGTCCCTGCCGCGCACCTCGACCGGCAAGATCGCCAAGCGCCAGATCCTCAAGGACTTCCTCGCCAAGAAGAACGCGAAATAACGAAATAAGAGAACAGCAAAAATGAGAGACTTTCCTCTGAAAGTCTCTCATTTTTTGTGTCTGCCTTTACATCTCCTTCGTGATTTCCTGCAGGTAATCAATGAGTTGCTGCTCGTCCTCGTAGACCTGGCGGCCCTTCTTGGTGACGATTCCAGAGTTGATGTAGAAGGGCTCCTCGAGGGAGACGGCGACGAGGTTCTCGTCGGGAAGCACGGCCTGGCGGGCGAGGAAGGTCGAGCAGATGCCGCGCTCGACGAGGTTCTTGATCGTGTGGAGGTACGGCGAGAAGTGGATGATGCGAGGCTTGCAGCTGTGTGCGGCGTAGAGGTCGTGGACCATGCGGTAGATGAAGTAGTGGCTGTCGAGCATAACGAGCTCTTCATCGGCAAAATCGGCGAACGAGACGGCCTTGCGCTTGGCCAGCGGATGGGACGGGTACGTGACGAAACAGCATTCGCAGTCGTAGAGCTTCTGGTAACGGAGCTTCTGGCTGAAGCCTGTCGTGTAGTTCGTCAGGGCGATGTCGAGTTTCTCGTCCTCAACCATCTGCAGAGCGCTGATGCCGCCCGACTCGATGATCTCGAGCTTGATCTGCGGATGCGTGCGACGGAACTCGCCGAGGATGCGCGGCAGGAAGCGCGTGCCGATCTGCAGCGGCAACGCCATGCGGATGTGATTGCGGTTGTGCGCCATGTCCTGGATCTCCAGTTCGAGCTGGTCCATCTGGCTTAAAATGTGGTTGACCTTAACAAGTAACTTGCTGCCCTCCGGCGTCACGACGAGCTTCCGGCCTTCGCGGTGAAACAGGTTCAGTCCCGTCTCTGCCTCGAGCGTCTGCATCGCCACGCTGATTGTCGGCTGCGAGACGTGGAGATGCTCGGCGGCCTTCGTGATATTCTGCCACTGGCAGACCTCATAGAAATAACGCATCTGCGTCAATGTCATCATGATACGATTCACCTTTCCTGATAAACGAGAAGCGAGAAGCGCGCCGCGCTCAACCCGTGCACTTCTCTTTCTTTTCATTGCGATTCTGTCACATTCTATTATAGCATGAAGCTATGAATGCTCGCTGTAAGAAAGAACACCATTTATTTTTTGTTTACTGCTTATTTTCTAATAAAAAAGAGCATCCCGCAGTCTGCGAGATGCTCTTGATTGAGTTCACGAATCGTGAGGCATATGCTGTTATTTCTTGCGCGTGTCCGCTGCCTTGCAGATGCCGTCGGCCCAGCTGAAGAGCGCATCGAGGTCGTAGTCGCCGGCATGGCCCTTGCCCCACGGCGAGGCAAAGTCGACGTCATAGCCGCTGTTCTGCAGCTTCAGGGCCAGCAGCGCCGGGATGGCCAGGCTCGTGTCGCGGTCCTTGGCTCCGTGGCGGATGCGCCAGTGCGGCGCGACAGCGGCGCCCTGCTGACCGATGAAGTACATGGGGTTCATGCGGCGGACATCGTCCCATGTCGCCATGGTCGCACCGGCTTCCTTGTCGCGCGTCAGCGAGAAGCCTGTGAAGTGGCGCGGCGTGTCGTCTGTCGTGCCGAATTCATCGTTCTCGGGAGCGCTGCGGTCGAACTTGTCGAAGGCTGGCGCCGCCTTGAGGCGCGTCGCCCAGGCGGCATACTTGGCAAGATCCACGTCTTTGACCATGCCGTCCTCGATGGTCAGCCAGTCGAGACCGGAGAGGTCTTCGCCCGCATCGAGGGCCGACTGCGCGGAAGCGGCGTAGACCGACTTGATGTAGTCGGCAAAGCTGCCCGTGCCGTCCTCGTCGAGCGTCAGCGCGCGCCCCTGACGGTCCTTGAGACCGAGGCTGTTGACGTAGTCGGGGAACAGCGCCTTGAGCTGGTCCGAGGCCACGCGCTCCTCCTGCGTCATCTCTGTCGCAGTATTGCTCTCCGCCGGCGCATTGTCGGGACGGTCCGTCACAGCGCTGCTGTCGCCCTGGACGACAGGGCCCGGGCCGAGCGGCACTGTCTTGCCGCCCACCTGAAGGCTTCCCGGCATGGAGCCTGCCTTCAGCGGCAGCAGCAGGCTCATCTGCGCGCTGCGCTGATATGCTGTATTGACACCGTTGAACATCCACTCGTAGGCCATGTCAGCATGGTCGAGGTTCGTGATCGGGCAGTAGACCATCGCGGCGAAGATGTCGTCGCGCTCATTTGCCGCGCCGACGGCCCGGAGCTCAGCATCGTACTCCTTGCTGTTGCCCGTGGCGCCGAGCAGAGCCGAGAGCGCGCCGCCCGCGCTCGTGCCGTCCGAGATGATCCTGTCGGTGTTGCCGGCCGGCAGGCGGTGGCGGTTGTAGCGCAGGTAGCGCACGGCCGCCTTGTAGTCGACGAGGAAGGCCGGCGCCTTGCCGACGTACGTCTTGCCGTCAGCGCCGACCGTCGTGCGGCCGCGGACAGCCGGTGCCGCCACGACATAGCCCTTCGAGAGGGCGACGAGCGAGGCATTGGCCCCGCCGCTCATGCGGTCACTGTCACTCGGCTCCTTGCTGTCGCCCGGCATGTAGCCGCCGACGCCATTGGGCAGGAAGATCGGCGCCGTCTCCTTCGTATAGCCATTGACCGTGCCGCCCTTCTGGAAATACGCCTCCGGGATGAAGACACTCATGGACTCTGCGGCCGCCGATGCCGGCTTGGCGACGTAGACGACGTTGCGGTAAGCGCGGAAGGCCACCGCCTGTCCGTCGATCTGCAGCGTCTCCTTCGTGTAGTTCTTCGCATCGAACTTCAGGCTGTACTTTGTCTGCTTTACCTTGATTGGCGCGTCTGCCTTGACGGTCTTGGCCGTGGCGGCCGCCGCGCTGCTCACTGCCTGCGGAGCAGGCTCAGCTGCCGGCTGCGCCGCAGCATCGGCAGCGGCAGCCTGCGTCACGCCAGGTGCCCAAGGCATGGTCAGGGCACTGACAGCCAGAGCCGTCAGGACGTATTGCTTCAAGTTCATGGATATCCCCATCCTTTCATGATCATCATGACAAAAAGAAAACCGCTTTTCTTTGCAGAACAGCGGTCTTTAATTCTCGTATTTCAACGTAATGATTTCGCCAGAGCAGTGGCGTTTTCCTTCTCCTGGACGCCTCGGGAGCGAATTTATTTCCCGGTACACAAGCATCAGGTATTCTTGGCGATGACAGCACCGACGACGGCACCGAGGATGGCGGCCGTCGTGACTTCACCTGTCGAGTGGCCCTTCGAGGACTTCTCTGTGCGGCGGTGCTCGCGCTCCCAGCGCTCATGTGCTTCGTGGCGCTGCTTCTCGACCTGGTGGTCATGGCGCGAATGCCAATTCGAGTCCTCGTAGTGATGCGAGGCTGCTTCTGCGGGGACGGCCAACGTCGTGCTCAGCACGCCAAAGCTCATAATACCGGCCATCAGGGCGGCCATGCCTTTTTTCCATTTCATCATGACTATGTCTCTCCTCTCTTGCGAGCGAGTCTGTATCTCGTTTGATGCTTGTATTATAGGCAAACCGTCTTGTATTCCCTTTAAATAGAAGTTGAATTTCCGTTAAATTAATTGACTCAGTCAAAAAGATTGCAGGAAGTGCTTGGCGACAGCCGAGAGGTAGCGGCTGCGCGGCCAGATGGCGGCCAGGCGCGTTTCCAGGGACGGTTCATCAATGCGCTTGACGTGCAGATGGTTGTGGGCCGCGAGGTTCACGGCAGCGGCCGGCGCGATGGCGACGCCGAGGCCGGCGTTGGCCCAGAGGATCGTCGTGCGCGCATCGTCGTTGCGGCAGACGATATCGGGCGTAACGTCGTGCGCGGCGAAGGTATCCATGAGCAGCTGCTCAAAGCGCCGGTAGAGGATCAACGGCCTTCCCGGCATTTCCTCCACGCGGATCGCTTCCCGCTCCGGGGCCCAGTCGAGGTCCTCCGTCATCGCGGCGATCATGGGCTCCGGCTTCCGGTATTTGCAGTTGAAATGCGCGGCATTGAACGGCGTGCGCACGATGGCGATCTCGATGAGCCCCTTTTCCAGCAGCTCGATGAGCTGATACGTATTGCCGTCGTGGATCTCAAACTGGACGCGCGGATACGTCTCCCGGAAGGCGCGCATGCCCTCCTGGAGCAAGATGCCGCCGGAGGACGAGACGGTGCCGAGGGCCAGCGTCCCGCTGAGCCCCTGCTTGAAATCCCGCAGCTCTCGCTTCGTCGCCGCGGCCATCTCGAGGAGCTCCTTGGCGCGCGCGGCGAAGAGCCTGCCGGCATCCGTCAGCTCGATGTGATGCGGGCCGCGGCTAAAGAGCGTGAACCCGAGTTCTTCCTCGAGCATCTTCATCTGATTGCTCAGCGGCGGCTGGGCCATGTGCAGCCGCCTCGCGGCAGCCGTAATCTGCCGCTCCTCCACGATCGCCATGAAATAACGCAATTGTTTCAAATCCATAATGGTTCTCATTCCTCTCTCTTGCTGTCGTCCTGCAGCCATATGCCCACGCGCGTCAGGTAGCCGCGCGGGTCGGCCGTGCTGAGGTCCTCCAAGATGCTCTCCTCATACGAATAGGCACCGGCATGCAAGGCCGGATGTGATTGCAGGTAGTCGCGGAGCCTGTCGTAGGCGGCGCCTGTCTTCATGTAGTCGCCGCGGAAGTACGTGACGAGGTAGCGCCCCGCCGACCGGACGAACAGCACATCCGGCGGCACAGTTGCCACGCTGCGCGTCGTCACGGTGAAGAAGCGCGATAGGAGATGGCCATCGCCCTCGAGGAAATCCGCCCGCCTGACCATGGCGCCGAAGACGAGGCCGGAATTCAGCCCGTGCTCCATGATGTAGCGCATGTGCGCCATGAGCGCGCGCTCGATGCCAGCGTGGTCCTCTTTGAGCATCATCTGCCGGACCGAGCCCGAGCAGATCAGATTGGCCTCTGGCCACGGCTCGATGCGTACGGTGTCACAGCAGATGTCCTTGGCAAGCGCGAGCATCTGGCGCTGGTTGTGCACGATCTCCTTCATGTACTGCAGCTTCTGGATCTCCGCGTCGAGCCAGTCTTCCTGCTCGGCCAGCAGGCGGCTCAGACGCTCGGGACTGCGGTGGCGCATATAGTCCTGAATCTCGGAGAGCTCCAGCCCCATCTGGCGCAGCAGCCGTATCATGATGAACGGGTAGAGCTGGCGCGCCGAATAGTAGCGATAGTGGTTCTCCCCGACGTGGTCGGGCGAGAAGATGCCCTGCTCATCGTAGTAGTGCAGCGTCCTCTTGTTGACGCCGCAGAGCTTTGCGAACTCCCCGGTCTGGAAGTTGAGACCGCCTTCCATACTTCATGCCCCCTTGACTTTACAGTCACTGTATACTCTACCATGAGTATAGGACATTTTTCTGAAAGGATCTTGATAGATATGACAACGACTACGACAAGAGACAGACAAGCTGCACAGACCGCGCGAACGAAGCGGGCAGAGCAGGCATCGCCGCTCGCCCGCCATTTCACCCTTGGGAGCCTGCTGCGCTTCGCCGCGCCGTCCATCGGCATGATGATCATCATCTCACTCTACACGGTGACGGACGGCATCTTCATCGGCCGCTTCGCTGGCAGCGATGCGCTGGCCGCCTCGAACATCGTCTACCCCGTCATCAACCTCGTGCTCGGCCTCGCGATCATGCTGGCCTCGAGCGGCTCGGCCCTCGTCGCCAAGAATCTCGGCGAAGGGAACACGGCGGCCGCACGCCGCCGCTTCACACTGATCACCGTGACTGCCGTCGCGCTCGCCTCGGCCCTGGCCATTCTCGCCGTTGCCGCAGGAGACGGGCTGCTCTTCCTGCTCGGCGCTTCGCCAGAGCTGCTCGCGGACTGCCGCAGCTATCTCTACGCCCTGTTGCCCTTCTTCCCCTTTGCCGCGCTGATGATCCTCTTCAACGCATTCTTCATCGTTGACGGCCGGCCGATGCAGGGCTTCCGCGTCTCTGTGCTGGCAGGGCTGACGAACGCGGGCCTCGACTACCTCTTCCTCGCCCACCTCGGTCTCGGCGTCTTCGGCGCCGGCCTTGCGACGGGCATCGCTGACCTGCTCTCCGCCGTCATCGGCCTCACCTACTTCTGGCGCAGCAGCCGGACGCTCCGCTTCACCAAGGCGCCGCTCGAGTGGCGCGCGCTCGGCCAGGCCATGTACAACGGCAGCTCGGAGCTCGTCACACAGCTCTCCGTCGGCATCACGACTTTCCTGTTCAACATCCTGACCTTCCGCTACGCCGGTGCCGACGGCGTCGCCGCCATCTCCGTCATCCTCTACGCCGAGATGCTGCTGACGGCCATCTACATGGGCTTCACGAACGGTGTCGCTCCCGTCTTCTCCTACCGATTCGGCGCCAGGGATTTCGGAGAGCTGCGCCGCCTCGTGCGCCTCAGCCTGATGGCCATCGCGGGCGGGGCGCTGCTGTCATTTGGGCTATCCCGCCTGCTCGCAGGACCCCTGATTTCGCTGTTCCTGCCGCAGGGCGGCCACGTCTACGAGCTCACGCACCAGGGCTTCCTGCTCTTCTCACTCTCGTTCCTGCTCTGCGGCTTCAACCTCTTCATCTCAGGCTTATTCACAGCCATCTCCGATGGCCGCACCTCGGCCCTGATGTCATTCGCGCGCAACCTGCTCGGCATCGTCATCTTCCTTCTGACCCTGCCGCACCTCTTCGGACTGCGCGGCGTCTGGCTCGCCGTGCCGGCCGCCGACATCACAGCCCTGATCTTCGGCCTCTTCCTGCTGGCCGCCAGGATGCGCGACTTCAGCGCTAGAGCGCTCTATCATCACCGCCATCACACACGAGGACGTGTTTCACGTGAAACATCATACCGTGCCGACTGACACACGCCTCGTTGTTTCACGTGAAACAAAAAATCAGCCTTTCCGCTTTGTTGCGGAAAGGCTGATTTTATATACGCGTTCGATGCTCAGGCTTTGGCGCCCGTGGAGTACATCGGGATCTTTTCCGGATTGTCCTTGATGGTCCAGACACCGCACGGGCAGACGCCGGCGCAAATGCCGCAGCCGATGCAGCGCTTCGGGTCGCTCGTGTACTCGATAGTGCCATCCTCGTGCTCGATGCGGTTGATGGCCTTCTCCGGGCAGGACTCGAGGCACATCTTGCAGTCGCGGCAGGTGCCGCAGCTCACGCAGCGCTTGTAGTCGCTGACCGGGTCGCCGAGCTCGCAGTGGTGGCACTTCTCGAAGTATGCCTTCGAGAGGCGCTCTGCCGGGACCTGCTTCTTCTCGGGGAATGCCTTGTACTCCTTGCCCATGACGTACTGGTCGACGTACCAGGCAGCCTTGCGGCCGCTGCCGATGGCATCCGTCAGGCGGCCCGGCTTGATCGTGTCGCCGGCCGTGAAGACGCCGTCCGTGATGGAGAGGTCTTTCTTCGGCACGAGCCAGCTCTTGCGGAAGTACTCGATGCCCTCGTCCTCCGGCAGGAAGTCGAGAACAGGCTCCTCACCGATGGAAACGATGACCTGGTCGGCTTCGATGAAGCGGCCGTCATTGCCGTAGACGCCCTCCGGCGTGATCTTGCTCGTGAAGAACGGCCAGACGATTTTGCCGCCGAGGCCCTCGAAGTAGGCGATCTCCTTCTCGAAGGCAGCCGGCTTCTGGACATCGACTGCGATGACGGACTCAGCGCCCATCTCGTAGGCGCCGCGGCACGTATCCATGCCGGAGTTGCCGGCGCCGATGACGACGACCTTCTTGCCCGTCTTCGGGTGCTCGCCGCGGTTGATGGACTTGAGGTACTCGAGGCCCATCGTCAGGTGCTCGACGCCTTCCCACGGGAAGAAGCGGGACTTCGTGCCGCCTGTCGCGACAACGACGGCGTCGCTCGCTTCGCGGATCTTGTCGAACTTCTCACGATCGACCCTGCAGCCCTCGACGAACGTGACGCCGACGCTCTCGATACGCTTGAGCTCGAATTCGAGCAGCTCGTGCGAGAGGCGTCCGCGCGGAATGACCTGCTCGAGCTTGCCGCCGATGCTATCCGCATCGTCGTAGACCGTGACATCGTGGCCCTTGCGGGCGAGCTGCCAGGCCGTCGAGAGGCCGGCGACGCCGCCGCCGATGATGCCGATCTTCTTGCCCGTCTTCTCCTTCGGCGGCTCTACCTTCGCAAAGGCGGAGCTGTAGCCGAGGTCGCCGATCTGGATCGGCTCATCGATCGTGCCGCGCGTGCAGGCATCCATGCAGGGGTTCGGGCAGACGGAGCCGCAGACGCAGCCCGGGAACGGCGTGTAGTCGAGTTCGAGCTGGATGGCCTTGTCGAGCTCGCCGTTGCGGATGTACTTGTAGCGCAGCTGCGTTGGGATGCCCGTCGGGCAGTTGAACTCGCACGGTGCGGCGTACGCTGCATTGTCCCAGCTCGGCACACGCAGGCGGTAGAGGCCGTGCGAGATCGTCGTGTGGACGGCGAAGTCGTCGTGTGCGACATCCGAGAAGATACCGCCCTTGACCCACTCGTGCAGGCGGAAGGAATGGAGGTCCGGTGCCGGTTTCGGCTTGCGCTCAGCAGCCGTCAGCGGGCGCAGCTTGTGCCACTCGCTCCAGTCCGTCAGCTCGGCCTTGAGCTCCGGGCGCTCGATGTGCGCGAGGAAGTCATCCATGCCGCCCGCGAGGAAGGCAATGTCGTCCTCGTCGAGAGCCGAGCAGATGATGTCAGCCGGATGCGTACCGATCGGGCCGCGCACGTAGACCGTGCCGCCGACCATGCCGACGCAGGCGCGCTCGCCGAGCACCGAGTCGAAATCAGCGCTGTCGTAGCCGCAGACGACGGCCTTGCCGCCGCCCATGAACTCGAAGGAAAACGAACCGACATTCTTGAGGATCCAGAGCTCCGGCTCCTCGTAGAGCGGGTCATGCTTCATCAGAGAGCCCGTGCGCGTGCCGCCGCGGCCGCCGATGAAGATCTTGCCGCCCGACGAGCAGTGGCCGGCCGTATCGCCGGCATCACCCTTGACGGTGATGATGCCGCCGGCGTTGAGCCAGCCGACATCAGCCGACGTCGACTCCTCGATGACGATCTCCGTGCCCGGCAGGCACATCGAGCCCGTGCGCTGGCCGGCGTTCCAGACGTGGAAGTGCAGCTTCTTGCCTTCCGGATGCCAGAGCGGACCGCCGATGTCGTGCTGGCCGGAGGCCTTGATCTCAAAGTCCGTCTCGCCCTGCTTGACGGCTTCGCCGATGGCCAGGAGCAGGTCCTGGGTGGACATGCGTTCATGCCCTTTCATGGTATCTATCTTAAACATTAAGCTCTCCTCCTGCTATCAGCAAACGTACTGGATGCCAAGCTTGTCTGCCACGGCCTTGTCCGTGGAGACGAGCGCGTCGCTGCGGCCAATCGGCAGCGAGCTGTTGCCGATCGGTGCCATGAGCTTCTTGAGCTCCGCATCGAAGGCCAGCACGTAATCGACGATCTTCTGGGCGCCGCGGTCGATGTCGAGGCGCTTGACGAGGCGCGGATCCTGCGAGCAGATGCCCATCGGGCACTTGCCCGTGTTGCAGGCATTGCAGCGGCCCTGCTCATTGCCGATGCAGCCCAGGAGCTGGATGAGGATCTTGCCGACGAAGACGCCGTTGGCGCCGAGGCACATCATCTTGAAGGCATCGGCTGCAGCATTGCCCGTCATGCCGATACCGCCGCCGCCGTAAAGCGGGATCTGGCCCTGCAGGCCCTGCTTGACGGCTGCGAGATAGCAGTCGCGGATCTTCGAGACGACCGGATGGCCCGTGTGGTCGAGGGAGACCTCGTTTGCCGCACCCGTGCCGCCCTGGATGCCATCGATGAAGAAGCCGCCGCAGATCTTGTACGGGTCGCGCAGCAGGTTGTTGTAGACGGATACCGACGTTGCCGAAGCCGCGCACTTGATGGCGACCGGCACGCGGAAGCCGAAAGCCGCGTTCATCGAGAGGTGCATCTTCTGGACGGATTCCTCGATGGAGTAAAGGCCCTGATGGTTCGGCGGCGAAGCGAGCGTCGCCTTCGGGACACCACGGATGGCCTGGACGTGCTCGGCGACTTTTGCCTCCGGCAGCAGACCGCCGTCGCCCGGCTTTGCGCCCTGGCCTATCTTGATGAGGATGCCTGCCGGGTCCGTCTTCATGTGCGGCATGGCCTTGATGATGCGGTTCCAGCCGAAGTGACCGGAAGCGATCTGGATGATGAAGTACTTGAGGTAATCCGACTCGAGGAGCTTCACGGGCATGCCGCCCTCACCGGAGCTCATGCGGACCGGCAGGCCGCATTTCTCGTTGAGGTAGCCGACAGCGAGTGCGACAGCTTCCCAGGCGCGCGTCGACAGCGCGCCGATGGACATGTCGGAGAAGATCAGCGGGTAGATCCAGTGTACCGGCGGCGTGTGCTTCGTCTCGACGAGCTTGCCGTCCTTGATGGCAAACGGCAGTTCCTTGGCTGAGAGCACGCGGCCGAACGGCGAGCGGATGTCGAACGTGTGGCGCGCAGCATCGAGCGACGGGTCCGTCATCTGCGAGATGCGGCCGACGACGATCGAGTCGAGCGTGCGCTGTGCGTTGAGGTTCGTGCGGCCGCCGCGCTTGATCGGGCCGTGATCCTTCGAGAGCAGAGTCTTTCTCGTGTCCGGGTTGCGCACCGGGCGGATTGCGTCATTCGGGCAGACCTTCTCGCAGATACCGCAGCCGCGGCAGAAGTCCGTGAGGCTCGCAACCTGCTTGATGACGGGACGCACCTGATGGACCTTCTTCGGCTCCGGTACCGGCTTTTCCGACACCGTCAGGGACTGGCCGCGCACTGCCACCTTGATGGAGTTGAAGGAGCAGGATGCCACGCAGCTGCCGCACATCGTGCAGCGTTCGGGGTGATATTCGATTATCCAGGGCAGATCATTGACGCCCACGTCTTGTGTCTTTACTGCTTCCATCTCTGTACCTCCAGGTCGTTGTCGATCACAACGATTTCGCGTTCATTCGGGTAGATATCCTTCGTCTGGTCACGGTCCGGCATGATCTCATTGAGACCACAAACCTCGGACGAGATGGCCACCATGTCATCCGTGCGTCCGACGACGACCGGGCGCAGCTTCTTGGAATCACAGCAGGTGATCATCTTCTTGTCCGGCAGGACGCCGATGATCGTGTTCGGGCCGTTGATCTCGAGGTTCGCGAGGCTCTGGCGGATGGCGATCAGGACATCCTTGTCCGGGCGCTCAGCGATCTCCTCGAACGGCAGCGGCGTGATGACGTGCTTGTAATACGTCAGCGGCCACTTGAGCTCGTGATGGACGTAGTGAAGCGTGTTGAGGAAGCACTGGGAATCGGACTCAAAGCCGATGTAGCCGCGGTGCAGCGATTTCTGGAACTCCTTGTTCTTCGTGTAGAAGGTGTTCTCGCCGTTCGCGCAGAGCGTGTAGCCCTGCAGGAAGAACGGATGGGCCGCATAGCGGACGATGTCGTAGTTCGTGTTCTGGCGGCACTGGGCGACGATGGATTTTGCGACAAGGCAGCCATTGTCATCCCAGAGGTGGAAGTACGTCGCGATGTCGCGCGGATCGCCGATCTCCTTGAGCGTCAGCACATCCGGCCAGAACGAGTAGACGTAACCGGCATTCTCCTTCTCAAGGATCTTGCGCAGAGCCAGGCGCGTGTCGAGCAGCAGGTCTTCCTTCTGCTCTTTCGTCATGTGCTCTGCATCTTCCGGATAATCGTAGTTGCGGAAGATGTAGTACGGCATAGCCTGGATGTCGAGGCCCGGCTGTTTGTCCGGAACCGGGATCCACTCGGCCAGCTGCACGAAGTTGTGGGTATCCATGTACTCCTCGACGAGCTGGGCACCGCGCTGCGTGCAGGCGAGCGATAACAGCGGCTTGTCCTTATAATTGGAAAAGATCCCGTACAGATCCTGCATGACCATCGCGAAGCCTGAGTTGTCATGACCTTCCTGCTGCGGAAGCATGAGATGCAGTGCCTTGGAGGGCTGAATGGGTACTTTACTCTTTATGGAACCTATCCGACACATAGCGGTCTCTCCTTCTATCCTGATACAATCAATACACAAATGTATTCGCACAATGCATACGGCGTTACGTAACTTCTATTATAAAAATGTATACTTGACATGTCAACCATAACTTAACATGTATACATGAATACCCCTATCTATTGTACCATTTACCTCGAGTATCATCGAAAATTACTCCAAAAAATAAAAAATCCGCACAGAACGCGAAAGAATGCGTTCTGTGCGGATTCGTCCCAGATTTCCTGTCATTGGGCACGGAATGTGTGCCTCTGCAGCGCTTCTATCATTCCGTCATGACCGTCATGCTGTTGTCAGAGGTAGCTGACCGGGTTGACCGTCTGGCCATTGACGCGGACCTCGTAGTGGACGTGCGGGCCCGTCGAGAAGCCCGTGCTGCCCATGTAGGCGATGATCTGGCCGCGGCGCACGTGCTGGCCGGCGCTGACGACGACCTGCATCGCGTGGCCGTAGCGCGTCATGATGCCGTTGCCGTGGTCGATGTCGACCATGTTGCCGTAGCCGCCTGAATTCCAGCCAGCCGTCGTGACCGTGCCGTCAGCCGTCGCGACGATTGGCGTGCCCATGTCGTTGGCGATGTCGATGCCCGGGTGGAAGTCCGAGCCATTCCAGCGCAGGCCATACGGCGAGCTGACCTCACCGCGTGCCGGCCAGCCCGTCGGCGTCGTGACCGAGACAGTGCTGCCGACGAGCGAGCCCGGCAGCGAAACCATCCCCGGCGTGCCCAGTGACTCCTGCTGTGCCTTGAGCTGCTCCTGCAGCTCGAGGAGCGAGGCGCGGCGCTTCTCGATGTCCTTCTCGACATTGTCGAGCGCTTCGCTGACATTGTCGAGACTCGGCTGCTGCACGTACGGGCCGCCCTGGCCGTCGTGCTTGCCGCTCGTGCCGTCATTCGTCAGGCCGCTGCCATCGCTTGCACCGTCATCCTGTGCCGGGCCTGCACCCGACATACGGCGCAGGTCGGACTCGAGCTGCGTGAGCTGGTCGATCTCGTCCTGCAGGGCATTGGCCTTCTTGGAGAGCTGCAAGAGCTGCTCCTGCTGGATGTTGTTGACCTCGCGCAGTTCGCGGATCTCCGCGGCACCATTCTGGTTGGCAAACGTGCTGTAGACCGAGTAGCTGAAGGCGCCGACAAAGAGCAGTGCGCCGGCCGCCACCGAGGCCAGGCCGAACTTGAGCACGCGCGCCGGCAGGCGGATGCTCTTCGTCGCGCCATCGTCATCGGGAATCAACTTGATCGTGTAGATTGTCTGCTTCTTCTTGGTCTTGGGCTTCTCCTCTTTCTCTGCCGGAGCATCGCCCTTTGAGTCAGGCGCATCCGACGGATCAGCCACCGGGGCCATCACCATCGTCTTGTCGGTCACTTCTGCCTTCGGGGCCGGAGTGCCGTTCTGTTCTTGTTCTTCTTTCTTCGCCAAAGATGAAACCTCCAAACAAAAAAATAATCCACGGAAATAATACGCTCCCTGGATTAAAACTGCCTTGCCTTACTGATGATTCACTGGAAAATAATGATGCGGTAAATCTTACGCCTATTATAGCATAGGATTTACCGCAATTCAAAACTTATTTCATGGTTCAGGCGGTTGCGCCCTTGCGCATCGCCTCGTCGAGAGCCTGCTGCTCTTCCGGCATCAGCTGGTACGTCGACTGGCCCTTCTCGACCGGCTTGACGTAGCTGCGCGAATCCTCGCGGCCGAAGATGCTCGTGAGGATGACGCCGTCGTTGTAGGAATCGAGGAGTGCAACGGCATAGCTCAGGTCACTGCCCATATCATCGAAGGCGCGGAAGCGCACGACGCCGACGCGCGTGATGGCGAGCTGCAAGAGATTGTCGAGTCGCTCGTTCTCGCGCTTGATGGCGGCGTTCTCATCCGACACCTCCTGGATCTCGTTGAGATGGCCGATGAGCATGCGCTCGAGGTTCGCACCATCCGCCCCCGTCATCATCTTGCGGTAGCGCTTCTTCATGTAGCTGACCTTCATGTAGAGGTTGATGAGCAGCGCCAGCAGGATGACGGCGATGACGCCGAGTCCGGCTAGGATCGGGATGATGTTGTTTAGGGCAAATTTCGTGATTTCCTGAATGTCCATTGTCTATTGAATACTCCTTTATAAGATACGTGGGGACGCGACGATGTTTCACGTGAAACAGTCACGTCAAGGTCAAACAGAGAAGTGATCGGGCGGATTGGCATGGCGATCGGCGTGGCCCGAGGAGAGAAGTTCGAGCAGGCGCTCGAGGTCATCCTCGGAGTAGAACTCGATCTCGATGCGGCTCTTCTTCTTGCCGGGACGGATGCGGACTTTCGTGCCGAGGTACTCGTTGAGGCGGCCTGCGGCATCCTGATAGAAGGCATCCTGCGGTGCTTCCTGTACCTCTTCTGGCTCATCCTCTGCCCCGCTCTCGCGTGCGTCGAGATAGGCTGGGTCATCGAGCAGGCGGCGCACGAGCTCTTCAGCCTGGCGAGAGGACAGGTGCTCTTCGAGGATATGCTCTGCAGCCCTTACTTGCAGGGCCTTGTCCTTGAGCGCGAGGAGCGGTCTTGCCTGGCCCATGAGCAGGTCACCGGCGACGAGCTTGTCCTGGATCTCTTCGGCGAGTTCCAGGAGACGCAGGGAGTTGGCGATGTGCGGGCGGCTGCGGCCGACCTTCTTGGCGAGCATCTCCTGCGTGAGC
The DNA here is from genome assembly GCF_002395285.1 of Mitsuokella sp. UBA4253. NCBI lineage: Bacteria > Bacillati > Bacillota > Negativicutes > Selenomonadales > Selenomonadaceae > Mitsuokella > Mitsuokella sp. UBA4253. Next base: position 56,331 of record NZ_DGWR01000013.1, read on the forward strand.
TGGAAGTTCTTCATGAGGAAGGCGTACGCCTCTGCCTCTTCGATGATGTTGAGGTTCTCGCGCTGAATGTTCTCGATCAGGGCAATCTCGCTGATCTCTGCGTCGTTATATTCTCTCACAAGTGCCGGTACTTTTTCAAGCCCCGCTTTGCGGGCAGCCCGCAGGCGGCGCTCACCGGCGATGAGCTCGTAGCCCTTCCCAGGCAGGCGCCGGACGATCAGAGGTTGCAGGATGCCGTACTGGCGGATGGACTCGCTGAGATCCTCGAGCGCCTCTTCATCGAAGCTCTGGCGCGGCTGATAGCGGTTGGCCCGGATCTCGCTGGCCGCAATCTCCTGGACCTGGTCCTTGGCCGGCGTGATCTCGCGGTTCTTCAAGAGCGCGCCGAGGCCCTTGCCGAGACCGCCGTGTCCCTTACTTGCCATGTGCCATCACCTCTTCTGCCAGCTTCATGTAGGTATCTGTGCCCTTGGAGCGCTTGTCGTAGTAAAGGATGGGCTCGCCGTACGACGGCGCCTCGCTGAGGCGCACCGTGCGCGGGATCATCGTCTCGTAGACGAGCTCGCCGAAGTTCTCGCGGACCTCGGCGACGACCTGCTCCGCAAGGCGCGTGCGCCCGTCGTACATCGTCATGAGCACACCCTCGACCTCGAGATGTGGATTGAGATTCGTTCGCACGAGCTCAATCGTGTTCATGAGCTGCGAGACGCCCTCGAGCGCGTAGAACTCGCACTGGATCGGCATGAGCACGGAATCCGCCGCGGCCAGCGAGTTGAGCGTCAAGAGGCCGAGCGACGGCGGGCAGTCGATGAGGATGTAGTCGTACTCCTGCTCGACCGGCTCGAGCGCGCGCTTGAGGCGCGTCTCGCGCGAGATGGCCGCGACGAGCTCGACCTCAGCGCCGGCCAATTCGATATTGGCCGGCAGCACATCGACGCCGAACTCCGTCTTGACGATGGCCTCCTGCACCGACGTGCTGTTGATGATGACCTGATAGATCGTCGTCGCAAGCGCCGATTTGTCGATGCCATAACCGCTCGACGCGTTGCCCTGCGGGTCACAGTCGACGAGCAGGACCTTCTGCTCCTTTGCCGCCAGACACGCTGCGAGATTCACCGATGTCGTCGTCTTGCCGACGCCGCCCTTCTGATTGGCCACTGCAATGATCTTTGCCTTTGCCACGGATTTCACCACTTTCTTTGATTTCCCATACCATTCTGTCCCGCAATAAGAAACAAGTACACAACTTTCCTTGTAAAAACGCCGCAGAATCAGTATAATTGTTACATTGTAACATCTGTGCGACAGGAGCCTCTGCAATCCGTCACGGCTCCTCCGCGCTGTATACCCTATATCATAATATAGAAATCGCGAAAATGCTATTGTTTCACGTGAAACATTTAAAAAATTTACGAGGAGGAATCCCTATGCCCGTCTACAACGCTCCCCTGCTCCGGATTGACCCCAAGGAGACACGACGCTACGCAGGGCTCATGCGCGCCAAGGACTTCGACGAGCGGCTCATTGAGGACGCCTGCCAGGATGCGCGCCTGCTCGCCGAGCCGCGCGGCATCTGGCAGCTCTACGACTACGACTGTGAGGGCCAGATCGTGAAGGCCGACCCGCCCTTCCATATCAAAGGTACGAAGATTGGCAAGCACCTCGCCGGCTGCGACAAGGTCATCCTGCTCGCCGTCACCGTCGGCGATGCCATCGAGGATATGGTCACGAAGCGCTTTGCCGACGGCGAATATGCGAGCAGCGTCCTGCTCGACGCGGCCGCGACCACGGCTGTCGAGCAGCTGGCCGACGGCATGGAAAAGGCCATCAAGCCGAAAATGGCCGCGCAGGGCTACGGCATGCGCTGGCGCTTCAGCCCCGGCTACGGCGACTGGCCACTCGAGCAGCAGCCCGAGCTCATTCGCGTGACGAAATGCGAGAGCATCGGCATCACGCTGTCTGAATCGAAGATGCTCGTGCCGCGCAAGAGCGTCACGGCCATCATCGGCCTATATAAGGAAGTCAAGGGCTCAGGAGAAGCGGCGCACTCCCCTAACGGCTGCGCCGCCTGCGACAAGCTCGACTGCCCCTCCCGCAAGGCGGTCCAGTAAAACGGGCCGTGTTAAAAGCATTGACATAGAATTCATACTGCATTACTATGTCAATAGAATCTGCAATCCATCATCACGATCATCACGATCATCACGAACAACTCTGGAGGAACTGGCTATGATCCATATCTTTGACGGTGCCATGGGCACGATGCTGCAGGCCGGCGGCCTGGAACCGGGCGGCTGCCCCGAACTCATGAACATTGACCATCCAGAAGTCGTCCGGCACATCCACGAGGCGTACATCGAGGCCGGCGCGACCATCATCGAGACGAACACCTTCGGCGCGAGCCGCCTCAAGCTCGACCACTACGGCCTCGAAGACCGCGTAGAAGAGCTCAATATGGCGGCCGTCCGGATTGCCAAGGAAGCGGCCGGCACACGCGCCAAAGTCGCCGGCTCCATGGGCCCGACGGGACGCTTCATCAGCCCGCTCGGCGACCTCGGCTTTGAGGACGCCTATGCCTGCTTCCTGGAACAGGCCTCCGCTCTCGCTAAGGCCGGCGTCGACTACTTCATCATCGAGACTTGCATCGACATCCAGGAGATGCGCGCCGCGCTGCTCGCCGCCAAGGATATCGCCCCCGGGATCCCTGTCATCTGCCAGCTGACCTACAGCGACGACGGCCGCACAGTCACTGGCACCGATCCGCAGTCGGCCGCCATCATCCTCTCCCACATGGGCGCCGACATCATCGGCGTCAACTGCTCACTCGGACCGGAGCAGCTCGTGCCCATCGTCAAGACGCTCGCCGAAAACTGCGACTGCCCCATCAGCGTCCAGCCGAATGCCGGCATGCCGCAGCTCGTCGACGGCGAGACGCACTTCCCGATGGGCCCAGAGGACTTCGGCAGCTGGGGCCCGAAGCTCCTCGCCGCCGGCGCCACCTACCTCGGCGGCTGCTGCGGCACGACGCCAGCGCACATCCGCGCGCTGCGCGAAGCGCTCGAAGGAAAGGCTGAGCCCGTGCGCCGCCCGCTGCCGAAGCGCCTCTGGCTCGCCAGCCGCAGCAAGTCCGTCTGCATCGACAAGGACCTGCCGACCGTCCTCATAGGCGAGCGCATCAACCCGACGGGCCGCAAGAAGCTCGCCGCCGAGATACGCGAAGGCTCCCTGCTCTCCGTCAAGAAAGAGGCCGTCAATCAGGTCAAGGCCGGCGCTGAGCTGCTCGACGTCAACATGGGCGTGGCCGGCATCGACGCCGTCAAGGCCATGAGCCAGGCCGTGACCGAGATTGCCCAGCTCACCGACGCCCCGCTCGCCATCGACACGAGCGATCCTGACGCACTCGAAGCCGGCCTGCGCGCCTATCCGGGCCGCGCCCTCATCAACTCCGTCTCCGCAGAAAACGACCGCATCCGCGACTTCCTGCCGCTCGCCAAGAAGTACGGTGCCGCCATCCTCTGCCTGCCGATCACCGAAGACGGCGTACCCAAGACGGCCGCCGAGCGCCTGAAAGCGATTACCTATATCATCGATAACGCCAAGAAAGCCGGCCTCGATGACGGCGACTTCCTGCTTGACGCCCTCGTCATGACCGTCTCCGCCGACAAGAACGCCTGCCGCGAGGTACTCAAGACCTTGCAGCTCTACCGCCAGCACCTCGGCTATCCCTCGACGATGGGCCTCTCGAACATCTCGTTCGGCCTGCCAAACCGCCCGCTGATCAACAGCACCTTCTTCACCATGTGCCTCGCGGCCGGCCTCGACGCCCCGATCATGAACCCGTACGACGAGTCGATGCAGAAAGCCCTCAAGGCCAGCGCCGCCCTTCTAGGCGACGACCCCTGCGGCCTCGCCTTCAGCCAGGACGAGGCGAACCTCGCCGTGCCGAAGAAGGCAGCCGTCATGAAGACGACCGACCTGCCGATCCTCGATGCCATCAAGCAGGCCGTCATTGAGGGCGAGAAGGACATCATCGTCGGCCTCGTCGTCCAGGCCTTGCAGGAAGGCAAGACGGGCAACGAAATCACCGAGAAGGGCCTGACGGCTGCCATGACCGAGATCGGCGAGGACTTCGGCTCCGGCCGCATGTTCCTGCCGCAGGTCCTGCTGTCCGCCGAGACGATGCGCGCGGCCTTCGACAAGCTCAAGGAGCTCATCCCCGCGAGCGCCGAGGCCGACAAGGGCACCTTCGTCATCGCGACCGTCAAGGGCGACGTCCACGACCTCGGCAAGAACATCACCGGCGCTCTGCTCGCCAACTCCGGCTTCAAGGTCATCGACCTCGGCAAGGATGTCGAGGCCGACACCATTGTCGAGACAGCCATCCAGCAGGATGCCGATGTCGTCGGCCTCGCCGCCCTGATGACGACGACCATGCCGCAGATCGACAAGGTCATCGACAAGCTCCAAGCGGCCGGCGCCCGCGCCAAAGTCATGATCGGCGGCGCCGCCGTCACCCAGGACTACGCCGACAGCTGCGGCGCCGACGCCTATGCGGCCGATGGCGTCAAGGCGGTCAAGCTTGCAAAGCAGATTGTTGGTGTGGAGTAAAATAGCTGGCAATAGAGGCTTGGTCTGGCGGGAAACAGATCTACCGGTGGAGGGGAAAGACATTTCGGCTTCGTCGCTCCGCTAAATGAGCCCTATGGTACGATATCCTCTCGATGACGCCCCGCCGCCTGCCGCGGCGTTCTCACATCGCAGCTCTATGCCCCAAATGATCAGGGCTCAGCCCTGCGGGCTATCGCTGCGCTCCTGCAGGCGAAATGTCTTTCCCCTCCTGAAGTTACTTCCTGCACCTTCGCTGCGCTCCTGAAGATAAAAACCTGCCCCGCCTACTAGACAAGCCAAGCTCGCATGCTAAGGTCCCCATTGTTCACGGTAGTCCCCTTGAGTGAGCAAGGTTGCCAGACAACACCTTCGGGCAAGCAGGGCTGCGCAAAAGCGCAGCGTTGGCAGGTTGCGTCAAGAATCGATTTTTTCCCCACCAGAATCCTGACGAAAGAGCGTCGTCCAAGCGAAGCGCGTTTAGCTCTTTCATCAGGCTGCCTTAAAAGGGAAAAAATCGATTCAGCAACATGCCATAGCGGAGCGTTGCACAGCCCTGCTCGCCCGTTGCCATACTGCATCAAAAAAGGAGCCCGTTTCCCATCCGAATGGATGAAGAAACGGGCTCCTTTGTCGTTATCCGATTATCGTCAATCAGAACAGTACCTTTGCGAGATGCAGGTAGTCCGGATCGAGGATCTTCTTGTTGTTGACTGCATCGTGCAGGTCAATCGAGACAACACGGCCCTTGCTGTAGCCGAAGACGATGTCCGACAGACCCGAGATCAGTGCGAGAGCAGCCTGCTCGCCGAGCTGGCTGGCGCGGACGCGGTCGATGACCGACGGCGAACCACCGCGCTGGATGTGCCCAAGAACCGAGACGCGCGTGTCGAGCTGCGTCTTCTCCGCGATGTACTGGCCGATCTCCTGGCCATTGCCGGCACCTTCTGCCACGACGACGAGAATGTAGCGCTTGCCCTTCTTGTAGGCTTCCGTCATGTTGTCGCAGATCTCATCAAGGTTGTACTCCTCTTCCGGCACGAGGATGTACTCCGCGCCGCCCGAGATGCCCGAGACGAGAGCGAGCCAGCCGCAGTTGCGGCCCATGACCTCGAGGACGATGACGCGGCGATGGGCCGAAGCCGTATCGCGCAGCTTGTTGATCGCATCAATGATCGTATTCGCAGCCGTATCGCAGCCGATCGTGTAGTCAGAGCCCCAGACATCGTTATCAATCGTGCCCGGCAGGCCGACGATAGGGATGCCCGTCTCCTTCGAGAGCAGCGAAGCGCCGCGCAGGGAGCCGTCACCGCCGATGACGCAGAGACCCTCGATGCCGCGGTCCGTCAGGTGCTTGTAGCCCATCATGCGGCCTTCCGGCGTCTTCCAGCGTTTGCAGCGTGCCGTGCCGAGGAACGTACCACCGCGCTGGATGATATCACTGACGTCCCTGGACTTCATCTCAAACATATCCTCTTCCAGCAGACCGTGATAGCCGCCGCGGATGCCCCATACCTTGACACCCTCGTACAGAGCCGTGCGGACGACAGCGCGAGCTGCCGCGTTCATGCCTGGGCTGTCGCCACCGCTCGTCAAGACTGCAATACTTTTCAACATAATGGAAGTCCCCCTTGAATTGAGAATTGCTAGCATAATTGACTGAATCAAAATCATAGAATGACATTTATCATCCTTAATCATACCATAAAAAGTCCGAAGAAAACAGGGATGACGGTTATTTTTTCGGACCAGGACAGACCTTGACAAAATGCCATCATAATGGTAGATTTTAACTAGATGCTGTGCAACTGACGGAAGTGGATGACCACAGGGAGCACAGGGAAGAAGAGCCGACCGTCTGGGCACAGCCTGGATTTGTGTCGGCTTTTTTGTATGTGAAAAGGAAGGAATCGCAAAATGAAAGAACTGGAACTCAAATACGGATGCAACCCGAACCAGAAGCCAGCCCGCGTCTTCATGGAGAATGAGGCTGAGCTGCCGTTCACCGTCCTCAACGGCCGCCCGGGCTACATCAACCTGCTCGACGCGATGAACAGCTGGCAGCTCGTCCGCGAGCTGCGCGAAGCCACCGGCCTTCCGGCTGCCGCTTCTTTCAAGCACGTCAGCCCGGCCGGTGCTGCCGTCGCCGTTCCCCTCTCCCCCGTCCTCGAGAAAGTCTACTTCGTCGAAGGCGTAGAGCTCTCCCCGATTGCCACGGCTTACATCCGCGCGCGCGGCGCCGACCGCATGAGCTCCTACGGCGACTTCGTCGCCCTTTCGGATGAGTGCGATGCCCAGACGGCTTCCTTCCTCAAGCGCGAGGTCTCCGACGGCATCATCGCACCCGCATATTCGCCGGAAGCACTCGAGATCCTCAAATCGAAGCGCAAGGGCACGTACCTGATCCTGCAGATGGACCCCGCTTATGAGCCGGAAGAGCTCGAGCGCAAGCAGGTCTTCGGCATCACCTTCGAGCAGAAGCGCAACAACGTCGCCATCACGGAAGACTGCCTCAAGGACATCGTGACGAAGAACCACGACCTGCCAGAAAGTGCAAAGCGCGATCTCTTGATCGCCTTAATCACGCTGAAGTACACGCAGTCCAACTCCGTCTGCTACACGAAGGACGGCCAGGCCATCGGCATCGGCGCCGGCCAGCAGAGCCGCGTCCACTGCACGCGCCTCGCTGGCACGAAGGCCGACAACTGGTTCCTGCGCCAGAGCCCGCAGGTCCTCAATCTGCCGTTCAAGCCGGAAGTCCGCCGCCCGGACCGCGACAACGCCATCGATGTCTACATCGGCGAGGAGTGGGAAGACCTCCTCGAGACGGACGACTGGAAGCGCGTCTTCACCGAGAAACCGCCCGTCTTCACGCGTGAAGAGAAGAAGGCCTGGCTCCAGAAAGAAACTGGCGTCTCCCTCGGCTCCGACGCCTTCTTCCCGTTCGGCGACAACATCGAGCGCGCCCACAAGAGCGGCGTGACCTACGTCGCCCAGACCGGCGGCTCCATCCGCGATGACAATGTCATCGAGACGGCCGACAAATACAACATGACCATGGCCATGACGCACATCCGCCTGTTCCATCACTGATATTTCACGGATATTTCACGGATATTTCACGAGAAAAACACGAGCCCCGGTCCAGCAGGCCGGGGCTCTTTTATGCGCTGGGATTTTTGTCGCCATGAGCCAGAGCTGAGCGATATGCAAAATCCGAATAAGTCTTTTACCATTGCCCCCACTTGCGCTACAATAGGGAGTAGAATATATGAGTGTACGGAGGCAACACATGCCGTAACCTGCGCGATGAGAAATGAGGCGATTGTATGTTTTTTCAGAAATTCGGAGCACTGGCCATGGTGCCCGTGCTCGTAGCAGCAGCGCCTGCCTATGCCGAATGGCACGGCAATGCCCATATCGAGACTGTCGAGGTGACGGGCAGCTATCTGACGGATGACATCTCGGAGGCGGGCCTCAAGAAGGCCCGCGAAGAAGCGCACAAGGACGCCCTGCGCCTGGCAACCGAGAAGGCCGGCGTCTTTGTCCAGAGTTATTCCAAGACACACAATCAGGTTCTTACTGAAGATGAGATTCAATCCATCTCTGGCAACATCCTCGCCGTCCAGAACGAGTCGTATGCAATGAGCAAGACAAACGACGGCTACACGCTCGTCACCTGCCATCTGACGGCCTACATCCAGCTCGACCAGGTCGACCTCAACCAGGCCATCCAGCAGATCAACATCGAGGGCGAGAACAGGGAGCTCAAGGCCGTCATCGAAGGCCTCAAGCACAGCCAGGGCAAGGCAGGCGAGCTGCCATACGGCACGGCTTACTTCCAGAAATTTGCCCAAAACAGCTCCCTGCTCAAGAAGGTCTGTGACGTAGGCTACGATGTCGACAGCGTGAGCTACGACAAGGCGACGGGCCTGATCCGCTACAACCGGTTCACAAGAGCCGTGGACGATGATCAGCTCTATGCGTTCCACGTCGAGCTCTCCTATCCGGATAATACCGAACGCATCTACAAGATCACAAAGATCACCGAGAAACCGTTCCAGACCGTCGAATTGAAGTTCAAAAACGCGCGCACGACCATGCTGCCGATTGCTACCTATTCCACTGACGACTACTATCGCCGCCTGGTCTGCAAGCAGTTGCAGCTGCCCGAGTACGCTCATCTCAAGCAGCCGGGCTGGGGCCCAATCCCTCTGCTCGACCCGCCGCTCTACACCGATAAGCTCAACATGAAGCGCATCGATGGCATGCTCTACTGCTCGCTGGCCGATACCGAGGACGGCCTCGCCAACCTGCTCTTCCCGAGTTTCGCCGTCCGCTACGACCCACAGCGCAAAGTCCTTGAAGAGGCCGATATCCTCTACACCGACAGCTGGATCCCCGCCAGAACGGAATATCTCCCCGCCATCCCCTACCTTGACTTCCTCTACCACGACGGAAATCTGGAAAACCCTTGATGCCCTGCCCTTTACTATAAATATCAGCCGTTTACAGATTTGGAAGCCTGCTAAAACCACATCTTTACTGAAGGGCAAATTTTTCACCGAGAAAAGCTTGACACATACACATCTCTCTAGAACATTGCATCTGATTCCGTAGTATGATATACTAAAGATGATCAAGAAAACGTCTATGGAAGTAGACGAAGGCCCTAGGGTGGCACACCCCTAGGGTCTTTTTTGCGCAATAAAACAGCCAGCTCAGATAAACTAAGCTGGCTGCATAGAGGCTAGAACGTATTGCTGCTACCGCTCTAACCATTTCTGAATGCCGTACCAAATGGCACACGATACGACACCAGCAAGAACGGACATCAAGAAAACGTCCATGCTCATGAAGCAGACCTCCTTTCCGTTTCCGGCATAGAGGCAGCAACGCAACTAGTATAACATAGAAAACCGAATACGAATACAGTATATAGGGATAGATGCAGGTGACGATTTCTCGAAATACACTACACAATATGATTCATGATAAAGAATATCAATATGCTATATATCATAAATTTTTAGTATTTTATATTTCTGAAAAATAAGTGTATAATATACTTAAATGATAATAGATATTGAAATGAAGTGAGTATCAAAATGTGATGAACGTCACACAGATGGTTTTGGTTTTTCTCTACACAAGCGTATTCTCTTCATCCTTGAACGGAAAGGCGGGATTGGACATGAAAGAACGGCCACGTGTCGTCATCCTCGGCGGGGGTATCGGCGGCATCAAAGCAGCGCAGAAACTGGCCAACCAGCCGGTAGATGTGCTGATCATCGATCACAACAACTACCAGGTCTTCCAGCCGCTCCTTTATCAGGTAGCGACATCGATGCTCTCGACGGATGAGGTCGTCTACCCCATTCGCGGTTTCTTCAAAAAAGCGAATAATGTTGATTTCCTTTTAGCAGAAGTCCGTGGCATCCAGCCAAACGAAAAGATCGTCAAGACGAGTCACGGGGATGTTCCCTACGACTATCTCATCATCGCTCTTGGCTCGACGCCAAATTTCTTCGGCAATGAAGAAGTAGAACGCAACGCATTCCCATTGAAGACCCTGCAGGATGCGATCCGCATCCGCAGCCATCTTTTGAGTGTCTTTGAAGAAGCTTCTGCTGAGACAGACCCTGAAAAGCGCAAGGCTCTGCTGACCTTTGTCTTTGTCGGCGCTGGCCCGATTGGCGTGGAAGGTGCAGGCGGTGTATCCGAGCTCGTTTACGACGTCCTGCAGAAAGAGTTCCATCATATTGACTTTGATGAAGTCAGCATCCATCTGATTGGCGCCGATGCATGCGTGCTCGGCATGATGTCTGAAAAGCTCCGCGCAGAGACGCTCAAGGTCCTGCAGAAAAAGCGAATTGACGTACAGTGCTCCATGCTCGTGACGGGCTACGACGGAGAGAATCTCTTCTATCGCCCGATGCATGCTCCAAAAGATGCGCCGTGCGCCACGCTCAAGACGAAAACAGTTGTCTGGTCGGCAGGTGTACGCCCTGTGGACTGTCTCAGCAGCTTTGCCTGCGAAAAAGACCGCGGCAAGCGCCTGCTCATCGATGATACGATTCGCGTTCCGGGCACACAGGATATCTTTGCTATCGGGGACTGCTCAAGCTACACGCCTCCCGGTGAACAGCGTCCTCTGCCGACGCTTGCGCCTGTTGCACTGGCTGAAGGAGAGCTCGCCGCCAAGAACATCCTGCACGATGTACGCGGAGAAGAGATGGAACATCTCCATTACAAGAGCAAAGGCGTCATGGCCATCATCGGCAACAGTGAAGCCGTCATGGAAGCAGGCCCTCTGCGCGGCCGTGGCTTTCTCGCCTGGGCGGCCTGGCTCTGGATTCATCTGCTTACGAAAGCGGGGTTCCATGCCAATATCTCCGTCACGTTTAAATGGATCTTCAATTATCTTTCCGGGACACGCCTCGGCCGCCTGATCACGCGTCCTGAATTGCAAGGCCTGCCCGAATCCATAAAGAATGCTCCGGGCGTAAAAGATGCCGGAGCAGAGAAACGAGCGTCGTAACGCATGTAAAGCAAAAGCTTTTACATAAAGAAGATTTACCTTTCAATCCAGATATATAGGAGGGATTCACATGATTCCAGATACGAAACTGAACCGTCAGTATGGCCTTTTCATCGACGGAGCCTGGCGTCCGTCAGCCGATGGCAAGACATTCGATTCTTTTTGCCCTGCGACTGGTGACAAACTTGCCAGCTGCGCAGAAGCCACGTCGCAGGATGTCGATGCTGCCGTAGACGCAGCCTGGAAAGCCTTTGCCACGTGGAAAAAGACCACGGTCAAGGAGCGTGCCACCCTTCTCAACAAGATTGCCGACATCATCGATGCGCATACAGACGAACTGGCTCTCATCGAGACGCTCGACAATGGCAAGCCCATCCGCGAGACAAAGAATATCGATGTGCCGCTTTCCGCTGCTCATTTCCGTTACTTTGCCGGCTGCATCCTCGCCGAGGAAGGCTCCGCCACGATGCTCGACAACACGACCATGAGCATCATCCTTCGCGAGCCGATTGGCGTGGTCGGCCAGATTGTACCGTGGAACTTCCCCTTCCTCATGGCAGCGTGGAAACTCGCACCAGTACTCGCAAGCGGCTGCTGCACGGTCCTGAAACCGTCAAAGACAACCTCTCTTTCCGTGCTGTACTTTGCCGATCTCATCAAGGATATCCTGCCGCCAGGTGTCTTCAACGTCATCACGGGCGCAGGCTCGAAAGCCGGTCAGTACATGCTCGACCACAAGGGCTTCTGCAAACTGGCATTCACAGGCTCAACGGAAGTCGGTCTTTCCGTTGCCAAAGCTGCGGCCGAAAAACTCATCCCGGCCACGCTCGAGCTCGGCGGCAAATCCGCGAACATCTTCTTCGCGGACTGCAACCTCGAACAAGCTTATGATGGTGCCCAGCTCGGCATCCTCTTCAATCAGGGACAGGTCTGCTGCGCGGGGTCTCGCATCTTCGTCCAGGAGGATATCTATGACGAATTTGTGGCAGAGCTCGTCAACCGCTTCAATAAAGTCAAGATTGGCCTGCCGTGGGAGGAAGACACTCAGCTCGGTGCGACAATCTATAAAGCCCAGCTCGATAAGGTTCTCTCCTATGTCGAACTCGCGAAAAAAGAAGGTGCGACCATCGCCTGCGGCGGTGAACAGGCAACTGACGGTGCACTCAAAAACGGCATCTTCATGAAGCCGACACTCATCACCGATGCTACAAACGATATGCGCGTTGCCCGCGAAGAGATCTTTGGCCCTGTCGCTGTCGTCATCAAATTCAAGACAGAAGAAGAAGTGATCAAGATGGCCAATGACAGCGATTACGGCCTCGGCGGCGCTGTCTGGACACAGGATATCAACCGTGCCTTCCGTGTCGCCAACGCCATCGAAACGGGCCGCGTCTGGGTCAACACCTACAACCAGATCCCTGAGGGCTCGCCGTTCGGCGGCTACAAGCAGTCCGGCATCGGACGCGAGACGCACAAAGTCATCCTTGAGCACTACACGCAGATGAAGAACATCCTCGTCAATCTCTCGGGAAAGCCATCCGGCTTCTACTCGCAGAAGTAACACGCCGCCGCTCCCTAGCTTACCACACTCCCATCCTGCTTCTTCTTCATATACAGCAAAAGGCTGCCGCAAGTCCGGCAGCCTTTTGCATGTTCAGGAGCAGTGCCCGATCCAGACAGGCGAGGACATTCCTCCCGTAAAAAATTTAAAAGCACTATTGATATTCATTCTCATATATGCTATATTATCTATAGGCTTTCGTTAGCAGCTTCTTTCAAGAAGCGCAAAGCTCTCCTAAGATATAATACACAGCAAAAATCCCGGCGTACTGCTCATGCGCCGGGATTTTTGTCTGTACTAAAGAAAAACTCGCTCCGCACCTTGCGGACAAAATTATCGCAAAATATGTCTTTGTAAATTTTGTTCATTTTCATCTTTACATTTGTTCTAACAAGTGGTATGATAAATCATGTCAGAACAATAACAATTGATTTACAGGAGGATAAAAATGGAACTCGCTAAATTCATTGATCACACATATCTCCAGCCAGATGCTCAAAAGAAAGATATCGACAAGATTCTCTCTGAGGCAAAACAGTATCACTTCGCTTCTGTCTGCATCAGCCCAATCTGGGTTTCCTATGCACACAAAGAACTCGCTAACTCTGATGTCAACGTCGTCACGGTCATCGGCTTCCCAGAAGGAGCTACACCGACTTCTGTCAAAGCCTTTGAGACGAAACAGGCTATCGCTGACGGTGCTGATGAAGTTGATATGGTCATCCCAATTGGCTTCCTTAAGGATGGAGAATATGATTATGTAGAAAATGACATTCGTGCAGTTGTAGAGGCAGCACAGGGTAAAACAACGAAAGTTATTATCGAAGCCTGCCTGTTGACGGATGCAGAGAAAGTGAAGGCTTGTGAACTCGCCAAGAAGGCAGGCGCTGACTTTGTCAAGACCTCGACGGGGTTCTCCAAAGGCGGCGCCACCATTGAAGATGTCAAGCTTATGCGCAAGACCGTCGGTCCTGATATGGGTGTCAAGGCATCTGGCGGCGTCCGCGACCGCAAAGAAGCCGAAGCCATGGTAGCCGCTGGTGCCAACCGTATCGGCACCAGCCACGGTATCGATATTATGCAGGGTTAATCCCCGGAATCCATCATGAAATCAGAATAGGAGGAAAGAGAACATGGCAAAATGGATCCAATATGATAATGGCTATCTCAACAAGACCCCAATTTTTCAGTTCATTCTTCTTTCCTGCCTGTTCCCCTTATGGGGAGCAGCAGCAAGCTTGAACGATGTATTGATTACGCAGTTCAAGAGTGTCTTTGATTTAAGCGACTTCGCCAGTGCATTGGTACAGAGTGCCTTCTATGGCGGATATTTCTTGATTTCCATTCCAGCGTCGATGGTCATCAAGAAGACTACCTATAAAACAGCGATTCTCTGCGGTTTGATTTTCTATATTGTCGGCTGCTCACTCTTCTTCCCTGCATCTCACATGGCCACTTACACGATGTTCCTTGCAGCTGTATTTGCCATCGCTATCGGCCTTGGCTTCCTAGAAACTGCTTCGAACACTTACAGCACCATGCTTGGACCTGAGAAATATTCAACCTTGCGTCTGAACATCAGTCAGACATTCTACCCCATCGGTGCGGCCGCAGGCATCCTGCTTGGCAAATATCTGATTTTTGAAGATGGACAGAGCATGGCTGCGCAGATTGCCAGCATGACGGCAGAAGAAGCTCATGCTTACCGTCTCGACATGCTGATGAACACCTTGGAACCATATCGTGTCTTAATCATCGTGCTCTTGGCTGTTCTTCTTCTCTTTGCCTTGACGAAATATCCATCTTGCAAACCAGTCGCACCTAAAGATACACCAAAGGCAGAAGATCCCAGCATCGGCGAAACGTTGCGTTATCTTGTTGGCAACCACAAATTCAAGAAAGGTATCGCGGCAGAATTCCTTTATGTCGGCATGCAAGTAGCAGTTTGGTCCTTCACCATCCGCCTGGCTCTGACAATGGATGCCTCCATCAATGAGCGCATGGCAGCCAACTTTATGGTCATCAGCTATGCTTGCTTCTTTGTTGGCAAGTTTATCGCCAATTTCCTTCTCGCTCGTTTCTCCACCAACAAAGTACTCGTTGCCTACTCCGTTATTGGTTGTCTCCTAGTCCTCTATGTATCCTTTATTCCAAGCTTCACTGCTGTCTATGCTGCCGTCGCTATCAGTATCCTGATGGGTCCCTGCTGGGCTACAATATACGGTGAAACGCTCAAAACTGTCGATAAAAAGTACACAGCTACGGCTGGCGCTGTCCTGGTCATGTCCATCATCGGCGGTGCCATCGTTCCGGCAATCCAAGGTTATGTCTCTGATATAACCGGATCCATGCAGTTCTCGTTCATTGTCAACTTCTTCTGCTTCCTCTATGTCGGCATTTACTTCTTCCAGAAGTATCGTGCAGAGGCAAAAGAAGCATAAGACTGTGCACAGCACCTGCATAAAGAAATTCCATGCTTGTAGATTGATTCGCAATGGATTCACTTAGGAGGTCATTTCCATGTCTATTTCTAGTAAAATTTATCTGAATAAATCTTATTTTAAAGAAAATCATACAGATATAATCGAGAATGATGACTTCAAAGTCACGTTATTCCGCTATCCATCTGGAATTGAATCCGTAAAGATTGCTAACTCCAAGGGATACGTAGAATTGCTTCCTTATATGGGACAAATCATCTGGGATGCTGAATTCAATGGCATCAGTTTGCGTCTCAAGAATATTTTCAAAGAGCCAAAACCTGCCACATGCATTGTTGATACGTACGGCTGTTTTGCTTTCCATTCCGGATTATTAGCTAATGGCTGCCCAGGACCTGAAGATACACATCCAATGCATGGTGAGTTCTCTTGTGCTAAGATGGATAAAGCATGGCTTGAGATAAGCGATGACTCAGTTTCGCTCGTCAGCAAATATGAATACTGCCAAGGCTTCGGTTATCATTATATCGCGCAGCCAAGTGTCTCCCTGAAAAAAGATGCCACTCGCTTTACTATCCACATGGAAGTCACGAACCTCACATGTACAGAAATGCCTTTGCAGTACATGTGCCATATGAACTACGCCTACGTTGATCAGGGACGCATTTCCTCTAACATCCCTGCTACAGCATTTAAACTGCGCGAATCCATCCCCTCGCATGTTCATCCAACTGAAAAATGGCTTGCATACAATGAAGAAATTAAAAAGTTGCAGAAAGAGGGCCGCAGCTTAGAGGTTCTTGACCAGCCTGACATGTACGATCCTGAGATTGTCTTTATGGCAGACCATATCGACCAGTACGCCCCAGATGTCACGGTAGAGATTGATTCCCCTAAAGGATACGGCTTCCGTACGGATTTCTCCACAAAAGACTTCACCAGTGCTACCCGCTGGATCATGAAGAACGACGACCTTCAGGTAGCAGCCTTTGTCCTGCCTGCTACTTGCCGTCCGGAAGGATTCCTCGCAGCTAAGAAAGCTGGTACGCTTCTCTACTTGAAACCAAATGAGAAGAAGACCTTCACAGTTCTGACGGGCCTGAAATAACATCATTGCGAAAGGAAGTATTCCCCATGAAAATAGCTGTAATCGGGTCGAATATGGTTGACCTGACTTCATATATCACACGCATGCCTGTACTGGGCGAAACACTGGAAGCACCTGATTTTTCCATGGGCTGCGGCGGAAAAGGAGCCAATCAGGCAGTTGCAGCTGCAAAATACGGTGCCGATGTATTGATGATGACAAAAGTTGGTGATGACGTTTTCGCAGATAATACCATCGCCAATTTCAAGAATGCTGGCATTGATACAAAATACGTTCAAAAAGTCCAGGGTGTATCTAGCGGCGTTGCACCGATTTTTGTAGACAAAAGCGGACAGAACAGCATCCTGATTATTAAAGGAGCCAATAAATACCTGCTACCCAAAGACATCGATGACGCTGAAGAAGATCTCAAGAACTGCCAGCTGATCATCCTGCAGTTAGAGATTTCTCTGGAAACCGTATATTACGCTATCGACTTTGGTAAAAGGCACGGAATCCCAGTGTTATTAAATCCTGCACCAGCAACAAAGGAACTGCGTATAGACAAAGCCTGCCAATGTGACTTCTTCATGCCAAACGAAACAGAGTTATCCATCTTGACAGAGATGCCAGTCTCGACACTCGATGAGGTGGAAGCCGCAGCTAAGAGTCTTGTCAATCGAGGCCTGAAAAATGTCATCGTCACCATGGGTTCTCATGGATCCATGTGGATCAACAAAGAAGGAAAGCATCTCGTAAAGCCATTCAAAGTCAATGCCATCGATACGTCTGGTGCTGGAGACGCCTATATTGGATGCTTTGCTTGCTGCTATGTACAATCCGGCGATATCCTCGCATCCATGAAGACAGCGAGTGCATTCGCTGCACTCAGCGTCACAAAACGTGGCACACAAAAATCGTATCCGGAAAAAGATGATGTGGTAAAACTGCTTAACGCATAACAAGAAGACTCTCCGTCCCCCTCGGAGAGTCTTTTTTTGTGAGCACTATATAAATTTGAACCTTTGGATGCATCCGATATATAATAGATGATGAGCTTGGCAGTACAGCTAACGATATACGAGGAGATGATGACATGGAACAGGATAAGGACCGCTTGAGCATCAATGTTGCAAAATTGTATTATGAATCCGATATGAGCCAGCAGAAAATAGCCAATGAACTAGGGATCTCAAGGCCCTCTGTCTCGAGATTATTGCAATACGCCAAAGAGCATGGCTTTGTGCAGATAAGGATTATCGATCCTACCGAACGAGGCCTTTCTTTGGCAGATGAACTGTGTAAAAAATACAATTTGAAGACTGTAAGGATTGCTAACGTTCCTCTCAATAAAAACGATGAAATCAAAAAGGCAATTGGGCTGAAAGCCGCCGAATATTTATATGAAATTGTCAAAGATAATGATATCATCGGCATGGGCTGGGGATCCTCGCTCTATCAAATGGCCTTGCATCTAAAGTCAAAACCTGTCAAAAAAGTACAGGTTGTACAGCTAAAAGGTGGTATCAGTTACTCGAAGCTCAATACATATGCACATGAAATCATTACTCTTGTTGCTAAAGCTTTCTCTACTACAGGAATATTCTTACCCATCCCTGTCATGTTCGACAATACTGAAGTAAAACGCTTGGTCGAACAGGATAAATATGTAAAGAACATCCTCGACATGGGAAGACGAGCTAATATCGCTGTTGTAACAGTGGGTCCAGCATCAGATGAATCCATTCTGTTCCATCTCGGATATTACATCAACGAAAATGATCGCGAACTCCTTAGTCAGAAAGCTGCCGGTGATCTTTGCTCTCGATTTTATGATGATAATGGAAAAATCGTAGATGAAGAACTCAACAACCGCACTGCCGGCATACAGCTTGACGAATTTCAAAAAAAGGAAACGCGTATCCTAGTTGCCGGTAGCAAAGAAAAGCTCCGAGCCATCCATGCAGCGCTCAAAGCCGGTTATATGAATGTACTGATTACCGATCAGTATACGGCCCTTGCTTTAAAAGAAATGAACTGAACAAGCAATGTCATCATCTGCTATAACAGGATCTTATATCCAAGGTACTCGGCCGCCTGGCATTTGAAATTCCATTTGAGGTAATCGAATAGACGAAACAAACGAGGGAATATTTCATATGAAATATTCCCTCGTTTTATAATAGCGAACTAATCCGCCTCAATGCGCAGTTTTGAACTGCCCTGATATATTCTTCAAGCGTCTTCATCGTCCACATGCCTTTTTTCATTCTCTATCAGCACTTTACAACTTTTGAAGCA